>CAZMED010000239.1:0-1470 GCA_964565045.1 uncultured Thermoanaerobaculia bacterium | reverse complement strand
GTTGCACCGGCTTGCGGCTGCCCACGGAAACCGGTAGCGTGCTGCCGATGGACACCGGGATCTTCCGCGCCCTGCGCTGGCCGCTGGTGGTGGTGGCGCTCGGCCTGCTCGCCTACCTGGCCCTGGTTCAGGCGGCCCGCAGCTTCCGCGAGGGAGGTCGCGCCACCACCGAGGCGGTCCGCGAGATCGGCGACAAGGCGGTCGACATCGCGACCGCTTTCCAGACCGGCACGATCACCAGGACCTTCGTCGCCGACGTGCCGCGGCTCGCCCCAGGGAGCGGCGCCAAGCTCGAGCTCGCGGCCTTCGAGGCGGTCGAGACCCTGCGCACCACCGACGAACGGCGGGTCGCCTGGGACCTGGTCTCGCTCGGCACCACCGTCACCGAGATCAGGGTGCCGGTGACCTTCCGCTACCACGTCCGCCTGGACGAGGAGTGGCGGCTGGAGGTCGACGACCAGACCTGCGTCGTGCACGCGCCGCCGATCCGTCCGACCCTGCCGCCGGCGATCCACACCGACGGACTGGAACGGCGCAGCGAGAGCGGCTGGCTGCGTTTCAACGAGGCGCAACAGATGGAGGAGCTCGAGCGCGGTCTCACGGCGGCCCTGTCCGAGCGCGCCGCCGATGCGGTCCACCTCGACATGGTGCGGGAGCGCTGCCGGCTCGAGCTCGCAGGTTTCGTGCGCTCGTGGCTCCTGCTCGAGGACCACTGGCGCGAGGACCGCTTCCGGTCCGTGGTCGTTTTCTTCGCCGACGAAGCTGCGGTGGATCCCACCTCGCGGCCGCCGACCCTGATCCTCGAGGCCCGGGAAGCACCTTTGGACTGAGCCGCGCCCGCAACCGCACGAACTCGGCTACAATCCCCGAAATGGTCGGCTCAACCGTGTACCGCGCCCTCGAGGCGTGTCGATCGCAGGCGGTGCCGCCGATTCCCTTCGATCTCTCCGACGGCGGCTTCTGCACCTTCGACTTCACCTCCGCCTCGACCGACCTCATCCATCTCGACATCAACGACGTCAGCGGCTTCACCGACTATCTCTTCTCGCGCATCGCCGCCGCAGGCGTTCCGGTCGGCATCGGCCGCTACGACGAGGACCGGGTCCTCTACCGCCACTCGCCCCTCTTCGACGGCGAGGCCGAGCGGCGGAGCGTCCACCTCGGCCTCGACTTCTTCGTCGTCGCGGGCACCGAGGTCCGGGCGCCGCTTCCTGCGACCGTCCACTCGCTGGCCGACAACAGCGGTCTCGGCGACTACGGACCGACGGTGATCCTCGCGCACCGCGTCGGCGGCGTCCCGTTCTTCACGCTCTACGGGCACCTCGGCGGCGAGGTGCTCTGCACCCTGTCGGCCGGTCAGGAGATCGCACTCGGCGAGAGCTTCGGCTGCGTCGGCGACGTGCACGAGAACGGCAGCTGGCCGCCCCACCTCCACTTCCAGATCATCGCCGACCTGCTCGGCCACAGCGG
>CAZMED010000238.1:3633-5111 GCA_964565045.1 uncultured Thermoanaerobaculia bacterium | reverse complement strand
CTGCAGCATCTGGTTGCGCGGGTCGCGCGTCTCTCCCACTGACGACACCCGGATGGCCGCCTGCTCGCCGACCGGGCACCGGTTCTCGCACAGGCCGCAGCCGGTGCAGAGATCGGGCTGGATGAAGGGGCGCTGCAGGGTGATGCGCCGGCCCGCGCGGGTGGTGGTCTCGACGTCTTCGAGCCAGATCGCCTTGGGCGACGTTGGGCACATCTCCTCGCAGACGATGCACGGGGTCTCCATGGCCCACGGCAGGCAGCGGCCCTGGTCGATGAAGGCGGTGCCGATCGTGACCTCGGCGGGCCCGCCGATCGCCTGCTTGGCGTTCGGCTCGAGCACGGTCAGGGCCGCGGTGGGACAGACCTCGCCGCAGCGGATGCAGGAGGGCTCGCACCAGCCGCGACGCATGTCGAGGATCGGCGTGAAAAGCCCGTCGACGCCGGTCGTGCCGAGGTCGGAACGGATCACGCCGGTGGGGCAGGAGGCCGCGCACGCGCCGCAGGTGATGCAGCGGGCGAGAAAGGCCTCCTCGTCGAGCGCACCCGGTGGGCGGATGGCGTCGTGGGCGCGGGCGTCGAGGCCGCCGCCGGCGGCGCGCAGCACGGGCGCGAAGACCGCCGCCCCGGCGACGCTCAGCAGCAGGCGGCGGCGTCCGACGTCGAGCTCCGGCGTGGGCGCCGCTCCGCCGGCCGCGGCGGCGCCGTAGCGGAGGCTCCCCTCGGGGCACGAGCCGAGGCAGTTGAGGCAGACGTGGCACTCGCTGACCCGGTGATTTTCGAGCGGCTCGTCGGCGCCCTGGCAGGCGAAGACGCACAGCGTGCAGGAGGTGCAGGAATCCGCATTGTCGCGGCGGATGCGCAGTGGTGCGACCCGCGCGACGATCCCCATCAGCGCACCCAGCGGGCAGAGGGCGCGGCAGAACAGCCGCGGGACCATGGCCGAGAAGAGGAGGACCGCCGCCACCAGGCCGAAGCTCACCCAGCCGCCCGGCGACAGACCGCCGTGCCACAGCGGCCGCACGCCGCCCGCGAAGGCGCGGTGCAGGAGCGGGATCGGGTCGAGCCAGCCGATGTGGTTGACGCCGAGCGCGGCCCAGATCAGCAGCACGGCGAGTACGATGTACTTGACGGCGAACCATCGGTGGTAGCGATTGATTTTGGGGCGCTTGCGGCGCACCGGACCCGCCACCCACGACACGGTTTGCTGCAGGGTGCCGAGGGGGCAGACCCAGCCGCAGAAGAAGCGGCCGAGGACGGCCGTCAGCGCGAGCACGATCAGCCCGATCCAGGCGAAGCGGGGGATCGTCCAGTCGGCCAGCGCGGTGCCGATGGCGGTCAGCGGATCGATGGCGAGCAGCCCCGACGCGAGCTCGCCCCGCACCCGGCTCTCGGCCAGCGCCCAGAAGAGCGCGAGAAAGGCGAGGAGAACGACGGTCTGCGTCCCGATGCGGAGGTGGCGCGCGCGGGGGAGGATCATCG
>CAZMED010000238.1:0-3533 GCA_964565045.1 uncultured Thermoanaerobaculia bacterium | reverse complement strand
CTTCCAGTCGCTCGTGCCGAGCCCGAGGCGCTCGGCGATGGCGATGTGGGGCAGCTCGGCCGGGCCGAGCTCGAGGAGGCTCGCGCCCCAGGCCTCGGCCGCCACCGGGTCGGTGGCCACCGCGATGCGGTCGTCGGTTCGGACGAGGCCCAGCGAGCCGCCGGTGGGACCGCCGCCGGTCAGCACGCGGGTGGCGTCCATGACCGTGAGGGTGGGTTTGAACGCTGCGCCAAGCTCGGCACAGTTCTGAGCGATGCGCTGGTGGAGGTTGGCGCGGCGCCCTTCGATGGCGCCCATCCAGTTCTTCATGCCGAGCGTGGCCCGCGACAGTGAGTGGTGCTTGACGATCGGCACGTTGATCACGCGGTCCGCAGCGGCAATCGGTTCGAGCACCTCCCAGGGGCCGAGCCCGGTGCCGCCGAGATCCAGGGTCACGGTTGCCGCGCTGCGCTGGTGGGCGGTCGAAGCGCCGGCTTTTCTGGCGGCGGCCTCGATTCCGGACCTCTGAAAGACGCGGTCGGGGTCGTGACACGAGTTGTCGACCACCACCACCGAGGCGGCGCCTGCAGCAAGGCACAACCGGACCAGCTCGCCGACGAGCTCAGGGTTCGTGTTGGCGGCCTGCTCGGGCGTCCGGTCCCAGGCGCAGTTGGGCTTGATGGCGACCCGCTCGCCGGGCTTGACGAAGGCCGCCATCCCGCCGAGGGCCGCGAGGGCGAGCCGCAGGTTGGCCTCCGGGCCGCCGCCGGCCGCGGCCGCGATGCGTCCGGGCGCGTCGGATGTCGTCCGCCAGTCGGGCGGCGTGCGGGACGCGCCGCTGTCGGGAGGGCGGTGCCGACCGGCGCGGCCGCTGAAACCGAGGCCGAGCCCGGCCAGCGCGACACCCAGCGCGGCGGGCGGGGCCCACTGACGCAGCAACTCGCGGCGCCCGACGGCGCGGTACGGATCGACGACGGGAAGGTCGTGGTCGCTCATGAGCCTCAGTGTACCGTGCCCCGCCGCCCACCCGGGAGCAGGGAGCATGGGCCACCCGCCCGCCCATTTCGGATTTCGGATTTTGGATTTCGGATTTCCACCCACCCACCCACCCGCGAGATACGGGTGCCCCATAGAGCGGCGTGATCGGGTGGCGAGTGTTGTGGGGCAGCCGTTCCGGCTGCCGGGGGGTTGGGCTGATCTCGCATCTCGCATCGAGTACAATGCGCTACGCAGATCATTCGGCAAAGGAGCGGGTGCTTTCATGAGCAAGACACTGATCGGATGCGGACTCGCGGCCCTCGGCATCGTCGTCCTTCTCGCCCTGATGGTGGGCGGGATCTACAACAACCTCGTCGGCCTCCAGGAAGGCGTGCAGGCGGCGTGGGGCCAGGTGGAGAACGTCTACCAGCGGCGCGCGGACCTCATCCCCAACCTGGTGGCGACCGTCAGGGGCGCGGCGGACTTCGAGCAGGAGACGCTGCAGAACGTGGTCGAAGCCCGGGCCCGGGTCGGGCAGACGAACATCGAAGGGTCCCCGACGCCGGAACAGCTGCAGGCCTTCCAGGCCAACCAGGACGCGCTGTCATCCGCGCTCTCGCGGCTGCTCGTCGTCGTCGAGCGCTACCCCGAGCTGCAGGCGGTGCAGGCGTTCCGCGACCTGCAGGTCCAGCTCGAGGGCACCGAGAACCGGATCGCGGTCGAGCGCAACCGCTACAACGAGGCGGCCCGCGCCTACAACACCGCTCGCCGCCAGTTCCCGGCGGTCCTGATCGCGAACCTCTTCGGTTTCGGCGAGAAAGGCTACTTCGAGTCGAAGCCGGGCGCCGACGAGCCGCCGGTCGTGGAGTTCTGAGCGGCGGCGATGTCGTTCGGATCGCTGTTCACCGAGGCCGACCTGGCTTCGATCCGCGAGGCGACGGCGGCCGCCGAGCGGCGCACCGGCGGTGAAATCGTGCCCTACATCGTCGAGCGCGTGGTCGAAGTCGAGCAGGCGCGGTGGCGGGGGGCGGCGCTGGGCGCGTTGGCGGCGGCCCTGCTGGCCGGTCTCGTCCACGCCTTCGGTTTTCACTGGGGCGGCTTCGGGGTCGCCTGGATCACGCTGCCGGCGGTGGCGGGCGCCGGGCTCGGCTATCTGCTGGCGGGCCTCGACGCCGTCGCCCGCCGCCTGATTCCGGAGGACGAGCTCGAGCGGGCCGTCGGCCTGCGGGCCGAAGCGGCCTTTCTCCGCGAGGAGGTGTTCAAGACCCGCGACCGAACCGGGATCCTCGTTTTCCTGGCCCTCTTCGAGCACAGGGCGGTGATCCTCGGCGACGAGGGCATCAACCGCGCGGTGCCCGAGGGCGCGTGGCAGGCGTTGGTCGACGAGCTGGTGGCCGGGATCCGGGCAGGCCGGGCGGCCGAGGCCCTGTGCGGTACCATCACCCGCTGCGGTGAGGTGCTGGAGGCGCACCGGGTGGCGCTGCGCGAGGACGACGAGGACGAGCTCGCCGATGCGCCGCGCCTGCGGGAGCGGTGATGCGGCGGATCTCGAGCCGCCACCTGCTGGTCGCTCTCATGGTGCTGGCCGCTTCCGGTCCGGCGGTTGCCGCACCGCTCGAGGTCCCGTTCCTCTCGGGCAGGGTCCAGGACCAGGCCGGCCTCCTCGGCGACGCGTTCGAGACCTCGCTCGAGCAGGAGCTCGAGCAGCTGGAGAACGAGACCGGCGCCCAGGTCGCCGTGCTCACAATCCCGAGCCTCGAAGGCGATCCGATCGAGGACTTCTCGCTCCGGGTCGTCGACACCTGGGAGCTGGGTCGGCAGGGCATCGACGACGGCGTCCTGATCGTGATCGCCCGCGACGAGCGCCGGATGCGGATCGAGGTCGGCTACGGGCTCGAGGGGGCGCTCACCGACGCTCAGGCGGGGCGCATCATCGACGGGCTGATGGCGCCGCGGTTCCGCGAGGGCGACTTCGAAGGGGGGGTCGGCGCGGCGGTGGGTGCGGTCGCGGCGGCGGTCCGCGGTGAGGAGCTGCCGCTGCCGGAGCAGGCCCGAGACGCCGGCGCACCGGACTTCGGAGCGCTCGTCTTCGCCCTCCTCTTCGGCCTTCCCTTCGTCAACGCCGCGCTGTCGACGCGCGGCGCCGCGGGCTGGGTGCTCTACCTCTTCCTGACGCCGTTCTTCCTCGCCCTGCCGGCGGCGATGTTCGGAGCCACGGCCGGCCTCATTGCGGCCGCCGCCTGGCTGGTCGGCTTTCCGCTGCTGCGGATGGTGTGGCCGAAGGCCTCCGCGCACAAGGGCGCCCGCGGACGGGGCGGCGTGTTCTGGGGGCCGTTCATCGGCGGCGGCGGCGGGTTCTCGGGTGGGGGATTCTCGGGCGGCGGATTCTCCGGCGGCGGGGGCGGCTTCGGCGGCGGCGGCGCGAGCGGGGGCTGGTAGACGAGTCGTTGGAACGTTGAACGTTCGAACGTTGGGCTCATCCGGAATATGTGGGATGGCCACGGCTCGAATTTGGAATTCGGAACGTGGCGATCCCCTCGAGTCAGGCGGGGCATCTTCGACGCGGGTTGGCGGCC
>CAZMED010000237.1:0-5127 GCA_964565045.1 uncultured Thermoanaerobaculia bacterium | reverse complement strand
GGGTGGGGTAGAGGATGGGCCCGCCGGCCGAGAGGTTGTAGGCGGTGGAGCCGGTCGGGGTGGCGATGATCAGACCGTCGGCCTTGAAGCGGCTCACCAGCTGGTCGTTGACGTGCACCGACAGCACCAGCATCCGCGCCAGGGCCGACTTGTTGACGACCGCGTCGTTGAGGACGCAGCGCACGGTCGGCTCTCGGCCCGGCGTGTCGACGGTGATCTCCAGGCGCTCCCGCCGCACCGTCGCGGCGCGGCCCTCGAGCACCGCGTGCAGCATCGGCATCAGGTTCTCGGCCGGGTGCTCGGTGAGAAAGCCGAGCGTGCCCATGTTGATGCCGAGGATGGGGGTGCCGCGGAGCTCGCCGCGGGTGACGGAGAGCAGGGTGCCGTCGCCGCCGAGCACGACCACCAGGTCGACCCGGCTCGGCAGGTGCTCGCGGTCGACGTGATCATCACCCTCCAGGACCTCGGCGGTCTCGCGGTCGATCACTGCTTCGAGACCGAGACGACCGAGCTCCGCCAGCAGCAGCCGCCCGAGCTCGGCCGCTTCATGGCTGGTGGTCTTCAGCACCACGCCGACCCGTCGAATGTCGGGCGCCGTCATCGCCGCCCATTCTACGGCAATTCGGGACCGCGCCTCGCGACCCCGGATCGCGAGGCGCGGTCCTGAATTGCAGTACAAGATGTAGTGGTGAGTTTGAATCTCACCACTACATCTTGTGGTTGAATGAACGAGGGACGAAGCGGATGAGCGGGCCTGGCCCGGGAAGGCGTATCTCTCTGTGGGCCAAACCCTTGACATGCCGTGTTCGGCGGATCATCATGGAGTGGTCAGAAGTGGCTCAAATCGGTCTGAAGTGGATTGGTGAATCATTCCGACCCACTTCGGACCCCAGGGGGCATTGTGGAGCGTTTCCGCGGAGGGTTCCCGGCGACCATCGACGCCAAAGGCCGCATCAAGCTGCCGGCGCGCCTGCGCGAGCAGCTCGAAGCGGACTTCGGGCGCGAGGTCTACGTGTGCTCCTTCTTCCCCCACGAGCTCCGAGTCTACCCGCTCCCGGTCTGGCAGGCGGTCGAGGAGCAGCTGCTCAAGAAGCCGGCCATGAAGCCCGCGGTCCTCAAGCTCGTCGAGCGCGTCAACTACGGACAGCTGCTGGAGATCGACGATCAGGGGCGGATCCTGATCCCCGCGCTGCTGCGGGAGATGGTCAGCGTGGAGGGCGAGGTCGTGGTCTCGGGCCGCATCAACCACCTCGCGCTCACCAACCGCTCGCGCGCCGCCTCCTTCCTCGAGAAGGCCTCGCTCAGCGATGAGGAGCTGGAAGAGCTCGCGCAGCTGGAGCTGTGATGGAGGAGAGCAGTGGCCTCCCGTCACCTGCCGGTGCTCGCCTCCGAGGTGGTGGAGCTTCTGTCGCCTGCGGGCCCGGGTCTGCTCGTCGACGCGACGGTCGGCCTCGGCGGCCACGCCGACGCGCTGCTGCGGGCCCAGCCCGGCTTCCGGCTGGTCGGGCTCGACCGTGACCCGCAGGCGCTGGCCGGCGCCGGCGACCGGCTGCGCGAGCACGGCTCCCGGGTGCGGCTCGTCGAAAGCCCCTTCGACCGGCTGCCGTCCGTCCTCGAGCGCCTCGGCGAGGACGCCCCGTCGGCGATCCTGGCCGACCTCGGCTGCTCGTCGCTGCAGCTCGACAGCCCGGAGCGGGGCTTTTCGTTCGCGGCCGACGGACCGCTCGACATGCGCATGGGCGCCGAGGGCGAGACCGCGGCCGAGCTCCTCGAACGGGTCGAGATGGGGGAGCTGGTGAGGATCCTGCGCGACTACGGGGAGGAGCGGCGCGCGCGCGCCGTCGCCCGCGCCATTCTCGCGCAGCGCGAGCGCTCGCCGCTGCGCACCACCTCCGAGCTCAGCCTTCTAGTGCGCGGCGTCGTCGGGGCGGGCGACCACCGCATCCATCCGGCGACCCGGACCTTCCAGGCGCTGCGGATCGCGGTCAACGACGAGCTCGGGCAGCTCGAGCGCTTCCTCGAACCCGCGGTGCGGGCGCTGCGGCCCGGCGGCCGGATTGCGGTCATCGCCTTCCACTCGCTCGAGGACCGCATCGTCAAGCACACCCTGCGCCGGCTCGTGGGGCGATGCACCTGTCCGCCGGGTCTGCCGGAGTGCCGCTGCGAGCCGCAGCGGGTGGTGCGGGTGCTGACCCCGTCGCCCATCAGGCCCGGCGACGACGAGCTCGCAGCCAACCCGCGTGCCCGCTCATCGAGGCTGCGCGCCGCCGAGCGTCTGGGGGAGGACTGACGATGCAGCTCCCGGGCGCCGCCCCCAGCAACCGCTTTCTCATCCCCCAGCGCGACCAGCGCTGGCCGCAGGTCCTGACCGCGCTGCTGCTGGTGTCGACCCTGGTCGTCGTGGCGCTCGGGCTCGTCGGCTGGCCGCGGCTGAAGAGCACCTCCATCCACTACGAGCTGATTCAGCTGCGGGCCGAGGTGGAGGAGCTCGAGGAGCGGCAGCGTCTGCTGCTGCTCGAGCTCGAACGCGAACGCAGCCCGGAGCGGCTGGCGGCCCGCGCCCGCGACCTCGGCCTGGTCGAGGCGCAGCCTCCGGGCCTGCCCGCGCCCGCGAGCCCCGGGGAGACGCCGTGAACCGGCGGCGCCTGGCGGCGGTTGTCGCGGTGCTTGCCCTCGGCGCCGGGGTGGTGGCGGTCCGCAGCCTCCAGGTCGCGGTCTTCGAGCACGATGCGTGGGGCCAGCGCGCGCAGCGCCAGCAGCAGCGGGTGATCGAGGTGCCGGGGACGCGGGGCGCGATCCGCACCGCCGACGGCTACGTCCTCGCGACCTCGGTGGCGAGGGTCGCAATCCAGGTGGACACCCAGCTCCTGGCCTACCCGGAGCTCTTCGTGCGGGCGGCGGCCCCGTTGCTCGAGGTGCCGGAGCGCGAGCTCGCGCGCCGGCTCGCGAGCGGGCCGCGATGGGTGTGGCTCGCCCAGCGCGTGCTGCCGGAGACCGGCGAGCAGGTTCGGTCGCTGGCCGCGAGCGCGGTCGGTCTGTTCCCCGACTTCGAGCGCATCTACCCGCAGGGCGCGCTGGCGGCTCCGGTGGTGGGGTTCGTCGGCCGCGAGGAGCTCAACACGGTCGGCCGGGCGGGCTTCGAGCACCACTTCGACTCCGAGCTCGCCGGCGAGCCGGAGGAGTACCTGTCGATCAACGACGCGATTCAGCGCCGGGTGCGCCTGGAGCGGCTGCACAGCGGGCGAGCCGGCTCGGACATCGAGCTCACGCTCCACGGGAGGCTGCAGGCGCGCGCCGAGTCGGCGCTCGGCGCGGCGATGGGGCGGCACGCGGCCCGAGCCGTGTCGGCGGTCATCGCCGACGTTCACAGCGGCCGCATCCTCGCCCTGGTCTCGCTACCCTCGTTCGATCCGGCCGAGCCCGGCGCGTCGCCGGCCGAGAACTGGCGCCTGCGCCCCGTCCAGGACGCCTTCGAGCCGGGCTCGACGATCAAGCCGATCATCGCGGCGGCGGCGTTGGCGGCCGGAGTGGTACGGGACGGCGAGCGCTTCGACTGCACCGAGAAAGGCACCAGGGTCGCCGGGCACTGGATCCGCGACCACGCCGAGCCGGGCCGCTACACCCTCGACGAGGTGGTGATCTACTCGGCCAACGTCGGCATCATCGAGGCCGCCGAGCGGGTGCCCGAGCCCTCGCTGGCGCGGGCCCTGTCCGCATTCGGATTCGGCCGCCGCTCCGGCATCGACTTCCCCGCCGAGGCGCGCGGCCTGCTCGCCGAAACGCGCTCGTGGTCGAGGATGAGCCGCTCCGGGCTCGCGCTCGGCCAGGAGCTCACGGTGACGCCGCTGCAGATGGCAATGGCGTACGCGGCAATCGCCAATGGCGGCTGGCTGCCGCGCCCCTCGCTGGTGGCCGGCGCCGCGGCGGACGACGGCGCGCAACGGGTTCGGGTGATGGACGCGGCGCTGGCGCAGCGGCTGCGGGCGATGCTCGAAGGCGCGGTCCGGGACGGCACCGGCGCGCAGGCGCGGGTTCCCGGTTTTCGGGTCGCCGGCAAGACCGGCACCGCCCAGCGGGCGGTCGACGGCGGCTTCGACGATGACCACCACAGTGCGTGGTTCGCGGGCTTCATGCCCATGCCCGAGCCGCGGATCGTGATCGTGGTCGCGGTCGAGGACCCCCGGGAGCGAGACTACTGGGCCTCCACCGTGGCGGCGCCGATCTTCGCCGAGCTCGCCGGCGCGGCAGCGGCCTCCCTCGACCTGGCGCCGACGGAGCCGCTGCAGCCGCCCGGTACGGTGCAGGTGGCGCGCCGCGACGACAACGGCGGCGGCGGTGCCGCGTGAAGGTCCAGACCCTCCTCGACCGCCTCGGCGAGGGCCGGCTCACCGGCGACGGTGGGGTCAAGGTGCGCGGCATCACCCACGACTCCCGTCTGGCGAGCCCGGGCTGCGTTTTCGCCGCGGTCCCGGGGCAGCACGCGCACGGCGTGCAGTTCGTCGACCGGGCGATCGCCGCCGGTGCGGCGGCGGTCCTCAGCGACCGGCGGCGGCCGAAGCGGATCGAGCTTCCCTGGATCCAGGTCCAGCACGTGCGGCCGGCGATGGCGCGGGCGGCGTGGATGCTGGCCGGCAACCCGCAGCGCAAGCTGCGGCTGATCGGCGTCACCGGTACCAACGGCAAGAGCACAACGGCCCACCTCATCAGCCTGATCCTCAATGCCGCCGGCCACCCGACCGCTTTCATTGGCACCCTCGGCGTACGGCTGCCCGGTGGCGCCGAGATCCCGAGCGAGCGCACCACTCCGGAGGCCACGGACCTCGCGCCGATGCTGCGATGGGCGCACAAGGCGGGCGCCGAGAGCGTTGCCATGGAGGTCTCGTCCCACGCCCTCATGCAGGACCGCGTCGCCGGCCTCGAGTTCGCGGTCGCACTGTGGACCAATCTGACCCGCGACCACCTCGACTACCACCTCGACATGGAGTCCTACTTCGAGGCCAAGCGCCGGCTCTTCACCGAGCACCTCGCGCGCGGCGGCCGCCGCGTGCTGCCGGTGGATGACCCGTGGGGGGCGCGGCTGCTCGACCGGCCGCGGGACGGCGACGTGTCGTGGGGCCTCGACCGCGG
>CAZMED010000236.1:0-5138 GCA_964565045.1 uncultured Thermoanaerobaculia bacterium | reverse complement strand
CGCAGGCAGGCGTCGTAGCCCGACCAGCCGCCGATCATCAGCAGCCCGTCGATCCCGAGGTCTTCGATGTTGCGCGCGATCGCGTAGAAGTCCTTGCCGTGGGGCACCTTGCGGTTGACGCCGAGCTCGCAGCCTCCGGCGGTCGTCCAGCCGCGGACGCTCATCCAGCCGAGCTCCTCGATGTCGCCGTCGATCAGCCCCTGGAAGCCGCCCGTGACGCCCAGCATCTGATGGCCCTCGTCGAGGCCGATGCGCACCGCGGCCCGGGTCGCCGTGTTCATGCCGGGGGCCGGCCCGCCCGAGGACAACACCGCCAGCCGCAGCCGCCGCTGGTTCGGACGCGGCGGGTTGGGCAGCGAGCGCAGCAGGGTCTGCAGGGTGTCGATGTTGTCGGAGAAGCCGCTGCCGCGCAGCCGCAGGGCCTCGTTGAAGTCGCGGTTCTTGACCGCCTCGCTGATGGCGCGCGTGGCGGCGACGCAGTCGGCAAGGGGTTGGCGGATGACCCGGTTGTGGCGCATGCCGACGAGCTGCGGCGGCTTGTCGGGACCCGCCTCGAGGACCTCGAGAACCGCGGCGTTGCCGACCAGGGTGCCCATCAGACGGTCGTACGCGCTCGGCTGGCCCCCGCGCTGGACGTGTCCGAGGATCGTGACCCGGACATCCTCCTCCATGCGCTCCTCGAGCAGCTGCTTGATGTAGCTCGAGGTGATCGGCCTTCCGTCGCTGTCCACCGCACCCTCGGCGACGATGACGATCGAGTCGCGGCGGCCCGCCTCGCGGCCGGCGCGCAGGCGCCGCGGCAGGATGTCTTCGAGCGCGTTGCGGGTCGGCGGCTCCTCGGGGATCAGGACCGCGTCGGCGCCGGTGGCGAGCGCGCTCATCAGCGCGAGGTAGCCGCAGTTGCGGCCCATGACCTCGACCACGAAGGTGCGCTGGTGGCTGGCGGCGGTGGCGCCGATCGCGTCCACGGCCTCGGTGATGCGGTGCAGGGCGGTGTCGGCGCCGATCGCCATGTCGGTGCCGATCATGTCGTTGTCGATCGAGGCGCCGAGGCCGGCGATCGAGAGGTAGGGGTGCCTCTCGGCCGCCTCGCGGCTCAGATGGTCGGACTCCACGAGCTCGGCCAGCAGGCCGGACCACTCGTTGTGGAGCACGTCGGCCGCGGTGAGGCTGCCGTCGCCGCCGATGACGATGAGAGAGTCGATCGAGGCCTCGACGAGGTTTCTCGCCGCCTCGAGCCGTCCCTCCCGGGTCTCGAATGCCCGGCTGCGGGCGGTGCCGATGACGGTCCCGCCCTTGTGCATGATGCCGCCGACGGAGTCCCACGAAAGCGGCTTGAACGCCTTTCCGCCCTCGACCAGCCCCCGGAAGCCCTGCATGACGGCGACCGGCTCGATGCCGGCCTCGAGGGCGGTGCGGACCGCCGATCGCAGGGCCGCGTTCATTCCGGGCGCATCACCCCCGCTGGTGAGGATCCCGAGCCGTCGTCTGACCTGTTGCTCCGAGCTCATCGCGTGTTCCACCGGCCTCCGATCCGAAGGGGCATTCTAATGCAATTCGCGGCGCGCCGGGCCCGCCACGAATTGCAGGCGGACATCCCGACATCTTCCCAAAGCGGCAGGGAGGGGTGGACGGCAAATCCGAAATCCGAAATCCGAAATCCGAAATCGTCTCTCTCGACACAACCTTCCTCCAATCCACCAGGCGGGCGGGCGGCATTCCTAATTCCTAATTCCTAATTCCTAATTCATACTGCGTCTGTCTATACTCATCCGATGAGCTCCCCCGCCCTCCGCGCCCTGCTGCTCGATCTCGACGACACGCTGATCGACAATCCGATGGACCGCTTCATCCCCGCGTACTTCGAGGCGCTCGAGTCCTTCGTCGCCGAGGTGGTGTCGCCGAAGCGCTTCATCGCCGAGCTGCTCGCGGCGACGCGGGCCATGGGACGCAACGACGGCACGGGGCCGTCGAACGAGGAGGTCTTCGCGGCCGCCTTCTATCCCGCCGTCGGCATGCCGCGGGAGGAGCTCGAGCCGGTTCTCGAGCGCTTCTACCGCGAGGCTTTCCCGGCCCTCGCGCCCCTTGTGGCGCCGCGCGCGGCGGCGCCGCGGCTGGTCGAATGGGCGTTCGGCTGCGGGCTACAGGTGGTGATCGCCACCAACCCGCTCTTCCCGCGCACCGCGATCGAGCAGCGCATGGCCTGGGGCGGGCTCGGCATCGACCGTTTCGACTACGACCTGGTGACCAGCTACGAGAACTGCCGCGCCACCAAGTCCGATCCCGCGTACTACCGGGGCATCCTCGAGGTCCTCGGGCGGCGGCCGGAGGAGTGCCTGATGGCGGGCGACAACTGGGGTTGGGACATCGTGTCCGCCGCGCGGGCCGGAATTCCGGGCTACTGGATCGCGGCGCCCGATGCGGAGCCGGACGGCGCCGAGGCCGAGGCGGTGGGTCGCGGCAGCCTCGACGACTTCCTGGCGGCGGCGCTCGACGGCGGCCTCGGCGCGAAATCGGCCCGTCCCGCCGCGGGGGAGGCCGCGCGATGACCTTCGAGGAGCTGCGCCGGCGCCTCGCCGAGCAGGTGGTGGTGACGGACGGCGCCATGGGCTCGGAGCTGCTGCGTCGGATCCCCGAGGGATCGCGCCTCGACCTGGCCGTGCGCGAGCACCCGCAGGCGGTGCTCGACATCCACCTCGCCTACATCGAGGCCGGCGCCGGGCTGATCGAGACCGCCACCTTCGGAAGCTCGCGGCCGCGCCTGGAGCGCGGCCGGATGGGCGAGCACACCGAGGAGGTCAACGCCGCGGCGGTCAAGCTGGCGCGCGAGGCGCGGGAGATCTCGGGCCGCGACATCCTGGTGGCGGGGTCGATCGGGCCGCTGGCGGGCGTCCTCGACCTCGACGAGCCCGAGGGCCGCGCCATCATCCCCGACGCCCACGCCGAGCAGGCCGCGATCCTCGCCGGCCGCGGCGCAGACCTCCTGATCCTCGAGACCTTCTTCCGGCTCGACGAGCTGCTGATCGCGGTGGCGGCGGCGCGCAGCGTCACCGATCTGCCGCTGGTGGCCATGATGACCTTCGCCCACGAGCGCCCGCCCCACCCGTACCGGGAGCAGGCGGAACAGATCGACCGGCTGGCCGAGCTCGACCTGGCCGCGATCGGTGTCAACTGCGCGCCCGGTCCGATGGGGGCGATCGAAATCCTGCGCCAGGTCCGCCAGACGCGGCTGCCGCTGGCCGCGGCGCCCAACTCCGGCATGCTGCTGCAGCGCGAGGGCCGGATGATGATGCCGCCGGCGACCCCGAGCTACCTGGCGCAGTTCGCGCGCCAGGCGGTGAGCCTCGGCGCAGCGGTGGTCGGCGGCTGCTGCGGCACCGGAGCCGAGCACATCCGCGCCATCGCCGACGCGGTGCGCGGGCTCAAGCCCGTACGGCAGACCGGGTCCGCCGCGGTCGTGCTCGCAAGCGAGCCGGCGCCCGAGCCGGTGCGGCCGTCCTCGTCGCTCGCGGCGAAGCTCGCGCGCGGCCGCTTCGTGCGGCTGGTGCAGCTCGACCCGCCCAAGGGCACCAACGCCGGCGCCCTCATCGAGGCCGCCGCCGCCATCGCCGCCCACCCCGACGTCGACGGGGTGGACATCAACTCCAACCCACTGGCCCGGCTGCGCATGGACCCGCTGTTTCTCGGCCAGCTCATCCAGCAGCGGACCGGCCTCGAGACGGTGCCCCACGTCACGCCGCGCGACGCGAGCCTGATGGGGTTGCAGTCGCAGCTCCTCGGCGCCTGGACCGGCGGCATCCGCAACCTGTTGGCGGTGACCGGCGACCCCTCGCAGCTCGGCGACTACCCGGGCGTCCACGACGTGTACCACGTGGACATCTTCGAGCTCGTCCGCGCGCTGTCGCGCATGGCGGAGGGCTTCGACTGCGCGGGCAACCGCATCGGCGACCCGCCCGGCTTCCTGATCGGGGTCGCGGTCAACCCCGCCGCCGCCGACGTGCAGGCGGAGGCCGACCGGCTGCGCCGCAAGGTCGACAACGGCGCCCACTTCGCCATGAGCCAGGTCGGCTTCGAGTGGACGGCCTGGGACCGCTTTGCCGAGCATTTCGGCGGCACCCTGCCGATCCCGACCCTGGCCGCGGTGTGGCCCCTGCGCTCCCTCAAGATGGCGCTCCGCCTGCACCACGAGGTGCCCGGCATCGTCGTTCCCGAAGACCTGCTCACCGAGCTCGAGTCGGCCGGCGCCGACGCCGCCAGGGTCGGCTATGAGCGCGCGGTGCAGCTGCTGCGCGAGGCCCCCGACCACGCCGCCGGGGTGTACCTCATCGCACCCTTCAAGCAGCCGCAGGCGATCCTGCCGCTGATCGACGACGCGCTGAACGTTTAAACGTTGAACGTTCAAACGTTTGAACGTTGGCGGCGACCCTCCGAGATCCTCGAGGACGGCACGGTTCTAGGCCAGCTCCAGATCGGTCTGAGCGAAGTCGCTTCCCACGCTCAGAAGCGGCTCCCCAGACAGGGTCGCGGCCGCGTACGTCAGGCAGTCACCGAAGTTCAGTGACGCGGGGTGCCGGCCCTTGCCATACCTCAACCAGGCGTCAACCGCCGCACTGTAGTGCGCATCACCGAATGGGAGGATCTCGATCCCACCCTCCTGAATGAACCTGGCCAGCATGCCCCTGGCGTCGTCGCCGATCCTCGCCGACATCACAATGCCCGTTTCGGTGAGGGTCGCTGCATTGACGGCAGGGTTCGGATCGTTCGCCAGCTTGTCGAGGAGCTGCTCGAAACCAGGCTCCCTGAACAGGAGTGCCACGATCGCCGATGTGTCGATGATCATACGCCGTCGGCCCCATACCCGAGGATGGCCTCTTCCTCCTCGCGCGTGAGCGTCCTGCCCAGCTCACCGGCAGGGATGCGCGGCCAGGCCTCTCGCTCGAGGAACCGTCGCAGCCGGGTGCCGCGATGGGAGCTCGCCTCACGGCGCACGAGGCGCTCTCGCCGTTCGGCAAGCGCGCGTTTCACCGCAGCTGTCTTCGTGTCACCGGAGAGCCGCGCGACCTCCTCGATGAGCCGCTCGACCTCGTCGTTCTTGATGTTCAGGGCCACAATCGCCTCCCTCATCAAGGATAGGTTGA
>CAZMED010000235.1:3966-5143 GCA_964565045.1 uncultured Thermoanaerobaculia bacterium | reverse complement strand
AGACGAAGATGGCGCCCGCATAGCGGAGGAGGTCATCGAGAGGTCGCTTCAGGAAGAGAACCGCCCCGGAGTCCCTGGTCGCATCAGCCTCGTGTCGAGTGAGGGCGTAGAGCAGAATGACGAACCCGAAATATGGGAAGAGAAGGACGGCGGAGAACTTGGTGAGTTCCGCGATGCCGAGGAAGACACCGAACAGGACCGTGTTGCGGGCGGTCGGCCTGCGGAGGAACCGGACGAAGTGGTAGAAAGCGATGAAGACCGCCGCTGCGATGCCGACATCGGTCGTGACGTAGTGTCCGTGCGCGATGATGTTCGGGTCGGCGGCATAGAGCAGGAGCGCGAAAAGGCCGGCGTTCGTCCCGGCGAGTTCTTTCGTCCAACGGAAAACGAAGAAGCCGAGCAGGAGCGCGACGCAAATGATCGGGACGCGTGCCCAGAACATGATCCTGTCGGCATCGTTCCCGGACCCGAACACGAACAGCCTACCGACCTCCCACTGCTCGTTGACCCCGCTTCTCCATTCGTGCGAATCGATCGGAAACGAGAGATTCTGGAAGAGAAGCGGAATGCCGGCCAGGTTTTTGACAAGCGGCGGGTGCTCCGGGTTGAGCCGCATGTCCCCGTAACGAACGTACGAATAGGCCGCCGCGACGTGAGCGCGTTCATCGAAAATGGCCGCCTCTTGCCACGCGAGTGAGAGCGAAAGGAGAAGGAACCCGCCGAGGATGACGCCGACGACACACCACTCGAGTATCCGGGAGCCGTCTCGCGCCTTCTTCACTGCGATGACCGCCACGAGACGATCGGCCTCCTCGAAAGATGCCTGGTACAGGAGTTGCTGAGGGATTTCGATCAGATCCGGACCGTCTCATCATAACTCCCTTTCCAGGCGCGCTGGTTGGGTGCCGACCTCAGCGCCTGGTCGCGCCACGGCTCCGAGGTCAGGGCGCCGGGTACGGCGGTCATGGCTCTTTCGTGAATCACCGAAGACGATTCATGAGAGGTGGAGATCAGGCGTTGGTGGCAACATCATGACCACCGTACCGGGCACCTCCAGGTACCACTCAGGGGCACGGCGGAGTGCCAATGCAGTCGAAGTCGTCGCAGTCGACGAAGCCGTCACCGTCGTCATCGGTCCCGTTGTCGCAGATCTCGCTGGCGAAGCTCCAGGCGGTGG
>CAZMED010000235.1:0-3866 GCA_964565045.1 uncultured Thermoanaerobaculia bacterium | reverse complement strand
CCGTCGTCATCGGTCCCGTTGTCGCAGATCTCGCTGGCGAAGCTCCAGGCGGTGGCGTTGCCGCTCTCGAAATCGTCGGCGAAGATCAGCTCCTGCCCAGAGGCGTTGGCGAGTCCGATTGCGTGCACGAAGGCACCCGCCATCACAAACGCCAGAATCGATCTGCTCCCAGGATTCATCTCGGGCCCCCAATTCAATTCTGAGAGATACCGGGGCACGGGCGCGTTGACGTTACGACAATAGAGCCCCTTCGAGTTCTTCTCGCGACCCTCCCCTCCTTCCAACAGAGGTGGCCAAGACAAAAAACATCAAAACATTGGCGTCCGGAGCCGTCTTCGGTGTCACGGACTGATCCCGCGCGCCCGGCTGATGAGCGTCGCCGGGATCGGTATGATCGTGGCGCGCGCTTCCTCTGGAGGGCGGAACCATGGCAACCCCGGCACGAGCAGTGACCGCAGCTCTGGTGATCAGCGCCCTGGCCGTGCTGGTCCAGTGCGCCCGGAACCCCGGCCCCGATGAACCCGAAACGGCGATCCCGGCGGCCGCCGCGCCCGACGGGATCACGCGGGCGGCGGTGGAGATGATCGGCATGGCCGCGGCCCACGGCGTGGGCAGCGACGACCTCGCAGGGGCGGGCGTGCTGGAGAGGGGTCTGGGCTGACGTGGAGATCTACATCGCCTGCTTTGCCGGTCTGCTGGGCTCGCTGCTGCTGGCGTTCGTGTACGCCGCCGACCGCTACGAACGAGAACCGGTGGAGCTGATCCAGGACAGCTTCCTGACCGGAATGGCGGGGCAGCTGGTGCTGATCCTCGCGCTGTCGGCGGGCGCCGGCCGGGTGGAGTGGTCGGGGCCGTGGCTGATGGTCACCGTGGCCTGCGCCGCGCTCTACCTGCCCTTCAGACTGCACCGCGAAGCCGAGTTCGACGAGCGCTTCGACGGCATCGTCTACACGGTGGCGGTGATTGGCGGTGCGCTCTGCGTCGTCCACCTGCACAACCTGCCCGCGCTGGTCGCCGCGTCGCCGTACCGCGACGCCCTCGCCTCAGGTGCCGAGCCCGACCTGCGCGACCTGCTCATCATCGCCTCGTGGCCGGGCCTCGCTGCCGAGCTCGGCCGCGGGCTGGCAATGGTGGCGGCGGCGGTGCTGGTGGGCGCCGTACTCGGGATCGTGAAGCTGCGCGGCTGGCCGCCGGTGCGGACGGCCGCAGCGTGCGCGGCGGTGGGTGTCGCGGTCGTCGGCGTCGATCTGGCGGCCGGGGGCGGGCTCTGGTGGCGGACGGTGCTGGTGGCGGCCGCGCTGACGGCGGCGTTCGCGATCAAACGCCGTTCGGTGTTTCGCGACCGTCCCGAGCCGGCCGAGCGCGATCTGTTGATACTCGGGCTGAGGACCGTGCTGGTGGTGCTCGGCGCGGCCCTGCTGGCAACTGTGGTGCTGCGGCTGGCGGTGGCACAGCCCGAGGTCGGGCACGACCCGTTGTCGGCCGAACCGAACGCGGTCGCGTCACGTCCGGGACCGGGCTCGTGAAGACGGGGTCGTCGGCCGCAGCCGTGATCGACCTGTTCGAAGGCCGTTGGCCGCTGGCGGACGGCGACCGCCGGGTGGGGCCCGCCCATACCGGCATTGCGAGAGCGAGCTCGAAGGTGGAGCGCGACCGGTGAGGGTGCGGCTGCTCGTCGCCGCGCTGGTGTTGGCGGCGGTGCCGGCCACGGCCGACGACCGTCGCTGGGAGAACCCGGTCTTCGAATCCGCCGACGACGCGGTGGCGGCGGCGCGGCGCGAGGCCCGCGGGCTCGGACCGGAGAGCCCAACTGCGCTCGCGATGTTCGTCGACCTGACCCTGGCGGCGGGCGACGTCGCCGCGCCGCATCCCTCCGCGGCCATGGCCAGGACGGTCGTCGACGGTGTGCTGGTCACTCACCCGCGGGTCTTTTCCGACGACGACGCGCAGCGGCGGACGGTTGAGCGTTTCCTCGCCGAGGTACCGCACCAGCGGGCGGTGCTCGAAGAGCGGCTGGCGCGCTTCGGCTACCCCGCTCTGCCCGGCATGGTGCACCTGCGGCTCGTGGACAGCGTCGACGCCTTCGCCGACCTGAATCGCGCGTCGTCGGACCGCATGAGCCGGGTCGGCGGGGTCACCTACTACTGCCGCTACGTGGTGCTGCCGTTGTCGTACGTCGGCAGCGCCGACCTCGCCGAGCTGCGGCGTTCGGCCGCCCGCAACCCGAACCTCGATGTCGCCGGGACCGTCCGCCGCTGGCAGGCCGAGTCCTTCGCCAACCTGGTCAACACGTTTCGCCACGAAATGGTGCACGTCCGCACCAACTCGGCTCTCGGAGTGCCGGCGTACTCCGAACGCTCGGCGTACCCGACCTGGTTCCACGAGGGCACGGCGACCTACCTCGCGGCCGATCCCCACGCGGGCCTGAGTGCCGGCTACCAGGAGTTTCAGGAGGCCTTCTTCTACCTGGCGCAGCGCCACGGCGTCGGCCGGCTCCAGCGCTTCTACGCTGCCGTCCTGGGCGGCAGCGACGTCCGCTCGGCCCTGGCCGAGGTCTACGGCATCGCCGATTCAGAGCAGCTGTTCGCCGCGAGCGCGCGCTGGCACCGGGCCAAGGACACCGCCAAGACGATCGCCTGGGCTTTGGCTCTGGTGATCGTCGTCGCCGCCTTCCGCGGCGGCGAGCGGCCGTACATCGGCGGCCTCCAGCTGCTTGCGGGATTCGCCCTCGCCCTGGCCGTCGCGACCGGCCTTGCCGAGCATCTGTACGGGCTGCGCGGGCCCGGCGCAGTGCTGGCGGCCAAGCTCGGTTTCGGGCTCGCGGCGCTGGCGCTGATCGGCCTCGGGGTGCGGCGGGTCCGGCGCCACCGGCAGGGCGCGGCGGCAGACGGGTGAGTGCGGCGCTGCGGCGGCGCTTGAAACCGCGCCGCTTGACGCGCACCTTGATCGGCGGACCGCGCGGATCTCCAGAGGAGCCGGGGCGGACATTCTCGAAGCTGTCGACGAATAGGCATCCCTTCCCCGGAGGTTGCAGAAGTGCCGGTCCCGGCACTCATGCCGCCCCCACCCCCGAGGATCTCTCAGATCTGCAACGTGGTGGCACGGTTGCCGGTCAGTCGAGGTCGAGCTGAGTTCTCATCGCCGAGCGGACCTCGTCGCGGACGCCCGGATCGTCGAGGTGGCCGATGTGGCGGCCAAGGCGAGTTTTCGACAGCGTTCGGAGCTGGTGGGCCAGAGCGATGGAGTCGCGCTTCAGGCCAGCATGCCCCTTCAAAATGAGAGCTTCGTTCGGGTAGATCCTGCGCTGCGGCTTTCGCGTCGTGAGGGGAATGGCGCTGATCACCGGGAGCACGGCGTTGGCACTTTCGCGCGAAACGATGAGGACGGGTCGCCGACCGGCCTGTTCGGATCCGACGGACGGATCGAGATCGACCGAGAACACCGACCACTGGAGAGGGGTGGTGCTCACTCTTTTTCCCCCACCGGCTCACCGTCGACGTGCCTGAACGCATCCATCGTGTCCTCGACATCGCGCAGGAAAGCCGGATCCGAGGCGGCCTCGCCAAAGGCCGTGGCGAGGGCCTCCTCCCGGGCCGCTCGGACCTTTTCGCTCAAGGCCTCCTCGACGAAGGCGCTGTATGACGGAGCTGCGCCGTCGCGGACGACACTGGCGATGTCGTCGATGAGCTCCTCCGGGAGGGAGTAGGTGACCTTACGTTTCGGTTTCGGCGACATGGCGAAGCTCCTCTCGACGTATTCTACAGAAGTATTGCCAGAACGGCAATACTGATCGGTACCACGAAACGGTGCCACTGATAACAACCTCACATCTTCGCCACCGATGGGGCGTCAAGTTGTTAGGTTGT
>CAZMED010000234.1:0-5148 GCA_964565045.1 uncultured Thermoanaerobaculia bacterium | reverse complement strand
AAGCGCTCGGTGCAGGTGGCGTCGATCTCGCGGATCGTCGTGTCGAGGGCGCGCAGCGCCTCCACCAGGTCCTTGCGCTGGCTGCCGAGAAAGCCCGAGCGCTCCTCGAGCTCGTCGAGCTCCTTGAGCGCGAGCAGGTTGACCGGGCCGAGGCGCTCGATCTTGGCGCGGATGACCTCGATGGCGGCGCGCAGCGCCTCGGGCTCGCCCTCGGGCTCCGGCGGCGACTGCAGCAGCTCCTCGATCGCCAGACCGAGCTCGTCGGCGGCGTGCTCGCGCAGCCGCTCCCACTCGGCTTCGGCGCGGGTCTGCTCGACCTCCACGGCGTGCAGCACGTCGCGCTGCCGCTCGTGGGTCTCGCGCCGTTGGCGGACCTCCTTTTCCAGGGTGCTGACCCGCCCGGCGATGGCCTCGCCCTTCTCCGCCAGCCGCCGCTCGCGCTCCCGGGCGGCGGCGAGCAGGCCCTGCTCCTCGGCGAGCCGCGCGCGCGAGCGCACGACCTCGTCCTCGGTGCCCTTGAGCTCTCCGGTCAAGCGCTCGGCCTCGGCCTGGAGCTCGGCGGCGCGCCGGCCGAGGGCCTCCGCCTCGGCCTCGAGCCGCGCGCACTCGGCCGCCGCCGCGGCGGCCCGCTCCTCGGCCAGGCGCTGCTCGGCCCGCCGCCGGTCGAGGTCGCGCAGGGCCTCCGCGGTCTCCTCGCGGCGCTCGCCGAGGTGGACCGCGGCGTGCTCGACCGCCTGCTCCAGCTCGTGGCCCCGCGCCTCGAGGGCGCCGACCTCGCCGAGGAGCCGGGTGTGCCGCTCGGCGAGCTCCTTGGCCTGCTGCCGGCTGCGCTCCTCCTCCTCGAGCAGGGCGTCGAGCTCGCGCTCCACGCGCCCGAGGTCCTGCGCCAGCGACTCCTCGACCGCCAGGGCGCGGGCGCGCGCCTGCTCGGCGAGCACGAGGTCCGCATCGAGGCTCGCGAGCTCGCCGGAGCGGTCCTCGAAGCGGGCGGCCACCTCGCGGAGCCTGCCCGAGGCCGACTCGGTACGGCTCGCGGTGTCCACGATCTGGGCCTGCAGCTCGTCCTTCTGGCCCCTGAGCTCGAGCGCCCCCGGGTGCCGGCCCCCGGCGGTGGCCGGCTCGAGGACGCGGCCGCGGCGGATGACCCCGTCGCCGCACACGACCACCGCTTCCGGATGGGCGTCGGCGATGCGGGCGGCGAGCTCGGGATCGTCGCACTGCAGGGTCGGGGGCAGGGCGCGGCTGATCCAGCCGCGGTGCTCGGGCGCGATACCGGAAGCGTCGAGCAGGTCACGGGCGCCGCCGGGGACCTCGGCGGCGCGCGGCGCCGGCGGGTCGCCGGCGGCGACCAGGCGCATCCGCCCCTCGTGCTCGGCCATGGACTCGAGCTGGTCGGGGCTCAGGCCGCGGCACCGCACCACCGGCAGCTCGAGCCACTCGCGCCACGCCCTGTCGAGGACCGGCGCCAGCTCCGCCGGCGGGTGCAGGTAATCGCCGAGCTGGCCGCTGACCGCCTCGGCTGGCATCAGTGCCGCGAGCTGCTCGCCGGTGGCGGCGTGGCGGGCGAGCTCCCGCTCGACCCCCTGCAGCCGGTGGCGCAGCTCCCACAGGGTGTGGCCCAGCGACTCGCTCTCGTGCTTGGCCGCATTCGAGGCCTCGCGCAGCCGGGTGCGCTCTTCGGCAAGCTCCCGCCGCCGCGCCGCGAGCTCGTCGGCCGCGTGGGAGGCGGCGTGGCTCCGCTCCGAGGCCTCGCGCAGGCCGGCCTCGAGCTCGCCGCGACGCGCCGCCAACCGCGTCCGCTCGTGCCCGAGCTGGTCGAGGGCGTAGGTCAGCCGGTCGCGGCCGCGCTCGAGATCGCCGAGCCGGTTGCGGCTGTCGGTCAGCGTCGAGATGGTGCGCAGGAGGTCCTGGCGCTGCTGGCCGCTCGCCTGCTCGGCCCGGTTGCGGCGTTCGTTGGCGCTCTCGTAGGCCTGCTCGGCGGTCGCGACCTCGGCGCGCGCCGCCTCGAGCTTCGCCTCGAGCTCGGCCAGGTACTGCCGGGCGGCGGCGGTGCGCTCGTCGACGCCGCGGCGGCCGGCGCCCACCGTGGCGGTCTCGCCCCGCATCCGGTCGAGGGTGGCCCTCAAATTGTCGAGGAGATCGGCCGAGCGTTCGAGGAAGGCCTCGAGGCGCTCCCGGGAGCCGAGCAGGGCGGCGACCTCCTCGCGGGCCGCATCGGTGTCCTGACGGGCGGTCTCGAGATCCTGCCGGGCGCGGCCGAGGTCGGCGTCGCAACCGGCGAGTGCCGCGGCCGCGGCTGCGACCTCGTTCTGGGCCTGCGCGCGGCGTCGTATGACCTCGTCCCGCCGTTCGTTCAGGCCGTGGGCCTCGAGGGTGTAGAGGCGCCGCAGGCTCTCCTTGAGCTCGGCCTCCAGGCGCTGGTGCTGCTCCGCCTGCCGCGCCTGGCGCTTGATCTGGCGCAGGCTGCGCTCGACCTCGCCGATCACGTCGTCGAGCCGCAGCAGGTTCTGCCGGGTGTGCTCGAGCTTGAGCTCGGCCTCGTGCTTGCGCGCCTTGTAGCGGGTGATCCCGGCCGCCTCCTCGAGCAGTACGCGGCGGTCGATGGGCCGCGCCGACAGCACCTGCCCGACCCGGCCCTGCTCGATGATCGAGTAGGCGCGGGTGCTGAGGCCGACCTCGGCGAGCTCGTTGAAGATGTCCTTCAATCGCACGCTGCGGCCGTTCAGGCGGTACTCCGAGGGACCGGCACGGTACACCCGGCGGCTGATCTCCAGGCGGCCGTCGGTCTTCTGCCAGTGGCCGTCGTCCGACTCGAGCACCAGGGTCACCTGGGCCGCGCCGGCAGGGGGCCGCGAGGCGGCGCCGTTGAAGACCACGTCGCCCATCTGCTTGAGGCGCATCAGGGTCGGGCTCTGCTCGCCGAGGACCCACAGGATGGCGTCCACCAGGTTCGACTTGCCGCAGCCGTTGGGCCCGATGATCGCCGACACCCGTCCCGGGAAGGCGAGCTCGACCTCGTCCGGGAACGACTTGAAGCCGGAGAGCTTCAGCGACTGCAGGCGAATGCGCGCCATCGGGAGCGCACGGTAGCAGATCGCCGGTGGCGGCGGAAGATCGCACCCGGTGAAGAAAGATTATTCACTACGGCCTGCGGGCCACCTTCGCACCTAAATGATTTTTTGAACGTATTTATTGACATTTTTCCGAGAGAAACCCGTGCTGCCGGTTGACAATGATGAATTTATGGATGATTATTCACTTTTCCGGCCCCGGGCCGGAAAAGTGGAGGGGACATGAAGGTCGTGCTCGCGTTCTCCGGCGGTCTCGACACCAGCTTCTGCGCCGCCTGGCTGCGGCGGGAGCGGGGTGCCGAGGTCATTACCGTGACTGTCGACACCGGTGGCCTCACCCGCGCCGAGCTCGACGCGGTGGCGGCGCAGTCGGCCGCCGTCGGTGCGGCGCAGCACCTGGAGGTCGATGCGAAGCGACGGGTGTGGGACAACTTCGTCAGCTTCCTGGTGCGCGGCAACGTGCTGCGCGGCGCGGTCTACCCGGTGTCGGTGGCGGCCGAGCGCACCCAGCAGGCGGTGGAGGTGGCGCGGCTGGCGCGCGAGCTCGGCGCCGACGCGGTCGCCCACGGCTCCACCGGCGCCGGCAACGACCAGGTGCGCTTCGACATCGCCTTCGCGGTGCTGCTGCCGGGGGCGCCGATCATCGCGCCGGTACGCGAGCTCGGGCTCGAGCGCCGGCAGGCGGAGGCGCAGCTCGAGGCGTGGGGGGTGCCGGTGCCCGCGGGCGCGAGCCGTTACTCGGTCAACGCCGGGCTGTGGGGGACGACCCTCGGCGGCGGCTGGACCCACGACCCCTGGCAGGGGCCGCCTGCGGACGCCTGGCCCGACCCCGATGAGCCTGCGCCGCCGGCGGCGGAGATGGAGATCGGGTGGCGCGCCGGGCTTCCCGTCAGTCTCGACGGCCGCGCGCTCGATGGGCCCGAGCTGGTGGAGGCGCTCGAGGAGAGGCTGCGCCCGTACCGCATCGGGCGCGGCATCCACCTCGGCGAGACGGTGCTCGGGATCAAGGGACGCATCGGCTTCGAGGCGGCCGCGGCGGTGGTCCTGGTGGCCGCCCACCGCGAGCTGGAGAAGCTGGTCCTGACCCGCTGGCAGAGCTTCTGGAAGGACCACCTGGCGCAGTTCTGGGGCGACCGGCTGCACGAGGGGCAGGTCTTCGATCCCGCCATGCGCGACATCGAGGCCCTGATCTCGAGCTCCCAGCGGCGCGTCGAGGGCGACACGCGGGTGCGCCTCGACGAGGGGCGCTTCCTGGTCACCGGGGTTCGCAGCCCGCACGCGCTGATGAACCCCGAGGTGGCGCGCTACGGGGAGAGCCACGCGCTGTGGAGCAGCGACGAGGCGCGCGCCTTCGCCGCGATCTCCGGCCTGCCGTCGCGGCTGGCCGCGGCGGCGGGGGAGGCTCCGCCGTGGTGACCTCGAAGCTGCGGCTCGACCGCATCGCCTCCTCGACCCGCAACGCCGGCCTCGGCGCCGACGTGCTGGTGGGTCCCGAGATCGTGGCCCGCGAGGGCTACGTGCTGGCGGTGCGGGTGCTGGGCGAGAAGCCGCTCTACAACCAGGTGGAGGACCTCACGGGGCGACTGGTGCGGCTGCGCTCGGGCGACGTGATCGCCGGCGTGCTCGGCTCGCGCCGCGCGCTGCGCGGCTACGCCGGCGAGGTGCCGGCCGAGCTGACGCCCGGGGACGTGGTGCAGATCCTGAACCTCGGCGGAGTGCTCGGCCGGTGCACCGCCGCCAACCCCGACCTCGGCCCGCCCTTCGACGCCGAGGTGCTGGGCGCCGTGCTCGCCTTTCCCCGCACCGGCGACCGGGTCGGCCGGCCGGCGAACATCCGCGACGGGGCGGTGCCGCAGGCGGAGCGCCTGGAGCCGGGAGCGCCGGTGGTGGCCGTGGCCGGTACCTGCATGGACGCCGGCAAGACGGTGGCGGCGAGCGAGATCGTGCGCGGTCTCAGCCGCGCCGGGCTGCGCTGCGCCGGGGTCAAGCTCACCGGCGTGTCGCTGCGCCGCGACGCGCTGTCCATGATCGACGCCGGGGCGGTGGAGGCCCTGACCTTCAACGACGCCGGGGTGGT
>CAZMED010000233.1:0-5177 GCA_964565045.1 uncultured Thermoanaerobaculia bacterium | reverse complement strand
CACCGGGCCCCGGGCCCGGCTTGCCCTTGACTCCGGCTGCCCCAACGGCTATCCCTCGGACCTGAACGACCCGGAGGTGGCCATGCCGCGGTCGCGCCGCTTCCTCGCTCTGCCCCGGTCGCTGTCGCGGTCGCTGGCCCATGATCCTGCCGCTGCCACTGCCATCTGCCGCTGCCACTGAACCTGAATCCGGACGCGGACGCGGACACGGGCACGGGTCGTGGCGGCATGTCGACGCAGCTCTCGTCCGGATGAAGGCTGCTGGAAAATTCGGGTTAATTCTCGATCCGAGTTGCACTTACCGGCGGCTCCGGTCTACTCTGCGCTCCATGGTGCGCGAAGGAGCGCTGCCGCTGCTCGTCATCCTCGGTCCGACGGCCTCGGGCAAGTCCCGTCTCGGCCTCGAGGTCGCCGAGGCGATCGGCGGCGAGATCGTCTCGGCCGACGCCTTCGCGATCTACCGGGGGCTCGACATCGGCACCGACAAGCCGTCGCCCGAGGACCGCCGCCGCGTCCGCCACCACCTGGTCGACATCGCCGATCCCCGGCAGCGCTTCTCGGCCGGGGCCTTCGCGCGGGCTGCGGACGAGGCGATCGCGGAGATCCGCGGCCGCGACCGCACCCCGCTGGTCGTCGGGGGCACCCACTTCTGGGTCCGGGCCCTCCTGGAAGGCCTGTTCGAGGCGCCGCCGAGGCATCCCGAGATCGGGGCGAGACTCGCAGCCGAGTGGCGAGCCGACCCGGCGGCGGTCTTCGCCCGCCTCGAAACGGTCGACTCGGAGACGGCGCGTCGGGTCGGCCCGCGCGATCGGCAGCGGATCCTGCGCGCGCTCGAGATCCACGAGCTCACCGGAGTGCCCCTCACGGAACACTGGAAACGCCAGCAAACAAGGACCTTGTACGACCCCCTGATGATCGCCCCCGAGCGCCCCCGCGGGGACCTGTATGCTAGAATCGACGCGCGCGTGGACCGGCTTTTCGCAGCGGGGCTTGTGGAAGAGGTCACCGGGATCCTGGCCTCGGGGGTTCCCGCCGATGCCCACGCGCTCAAGGCGATCGGATACCGTGAGGTGGTCGGAATGCTGCAGGGTGGCTGCGATCTCGAGACCGCCGTCGAAGACACCAAGAGGGCGAGCCGCAACTTCGCCAAGCGGCAGCTGACCTGGTTGCGGGGGATGCAAGAGGGCGTGCTTCGCGGAGTGCCGCCGGTCGAGCAGGGAGGAGCGGCGGCGGTCGTCGATTTATGGAAACGGCACACCAAGGAAAGACAGGGACCATGAACAAACCTGCGGGCAGTACCATCAACATCCAGGATCCATTTTTTTATCAGCTTCGCAAGGACTCCAAGGTCGTCCACGTCTACCTCGTCAACGGCAAGCGGCTCACCGGCATCATCCGGAGGTTCGATCGCTACGCGGTCGTCCTGGAAAACCACGGCCAGGAGCAGCTGGTGTACAAGCACGCCATCGCCAGCATCGCGCCGGTCAGCGGGTTCCCGGGCAAGAACCCCCAGGATGAAGCCGAATACTGAGGTGCGCCGGGTGCGCACAGCAGGCGTTCTCAGCTCCGGCTCGGGGGGATGTGCGCTCGCGCTCGCAGTGGCCGGCGCGCTCGCCCTCGCCGGCTGCGCGACCGCACCACCCGCGGCCCCTCCGGAACGGCTCCCCTTCCCCTCGCCTGCCGACGGACCCGGGGCGCCGGAGCTCGACAAGCAGGCGGCGAAGCTCCTCGAAGCGGGCTGGCGGGCGCTCGTCCACGGCGATGCGGCTGCCGCCCGCGCGGGCGCGGCCGAGGCCGGCGCGAACCCGGCCTCGAGGCTGCTCGAGCTGCAGACCCGAGTCGTCGCCGGCGGTCCCGACCCGACGCCGGACCTCGCCGAGCTGGCCGCGGAGAACCCCGATTACGCCGCCGGGTGGCTGACGCTGTCGGCGGCGGCCGAGGCCGCAGACCAGGAGGCCATGGCGCTCGACGCCGCCGAACGCGGGGCCGAGCTGTGGCCCGCCACGCGCTGGCAGGAGCGCGCCCGGGACCTGCGCCGGCGCTTCATCGGCGACCGCGTTGATTCCGCCGAACGGCTGTTCGGGGAGGGCCGTCCCGATGCGGCGGTCGAGGCGCTCGCTCCCGCCCTCGCCATCGAGCCCGACAACCGCAGCGCGCTGCTCGTCAAGGCCCGGTCTCTGACCGCCCTCGGCGATCTCGACCGCGCGGAGGCGGCCCTCACCGGCCTGCCCCGCGACCGCGAGGTCATCCTCCTGGCGGGAGACATCGCCGAGGCCCGGGGCGACCGCAGCGCCGCGATCCGCATCTACTCGTCCCTCGAGGACGACCCCGAGGCGCTGCTCAGGGCGATCGGGCTCGCGGAGGAGGACGAGGACTGGCTGACGGCGATGAACCTGTACGGCGAGCTGCCCGACCGCCGACCCGAAAAGGCGCCCGGCCTTCGCGCCGCCAAGCTGCGCTGGCGGGTCTCGGTCATGCCCGACTACGTCCGCGAAGCCCTCGACGCCGACCCGCTCGACCGCGCCGGCTTGGCGGTGATTCTCGTCAGTCTGGCGCCGAGGGTGGCAACGATGCCCGGCGGACAGGTACCATTGTTGTCGGACATCGTCGACATGCCATCCCAACGCGAGATTCTGACGGCCGCCCGGCTCGGGCTCCTCGACACGGACCCGCTCGAGCCGCGCTTCGACCCGCACCGCGCGGCGACCCCCCGCGAGGTGAGGACGGCCGTCACCAGGCTGGGGCGACTGCTCGACACCGCTGTGCCGAACTGGTGCGACGGCCCGGCCGGGGACTGCGTGCAGCTCGAATCCCCGATTTCCGGGGAGCGGGTCGCCGAAATCGTCATCGACATGGTGGCCGAGGAAATCGGATGAAGGAGAAGGCGCCGACGCTGCTGGCCGGAATCGAGCTCTTCTCGGAGCTCAACGAGGCCGAGCTCCAGGAGATCGCCGCCCTGGCCCAGACGCGCTCGGTGCCGACCGACACCACGATCTTCCACGAGGGCGATCCGGCGGACTCCATCTTCCTGGTGGTCGGCGGCAGGGTCAAGGTCGTCACCACCTCGTCGGACGGCAAGGAGTTCATCCTCTCGGTGCTGGGCTCGGGCCAGGTCTTCGGCGAGATGGGGCTGCTGGAGGCGGCGCCGCGATCGGCGTCGGTGGTCTCGATCACCGAGGTCGAGCTGCTGATCATCAAGCGCGAGGACTTCGACCGCCTGCTCACCTCGAGCCCCGGCATCTCCCGCAAGCTGATGGCCATCCTCTCGCGCCGCCTGCGGCGCGCGAACTCGAAGATGGAGTCCCTCGCCTACATGGACGTGGCCGGACGGCTCGCCCGCTACCTCCTCGACATGGCCCTCGACCACGGCCAGCGCCTCGGCAACGGCTGGGTCGTCGTCCGACGCCCCACCCACTCCGACATCGCCCACTCCATCGGCACCAGCCGCGAGACCGTGTCCCGGCTCATCAACGAGTTCGAGGAAGGCTTCGGGCTGGTGAACAAGGGGAAGTTCACCTACATCCGCGAGAATCTGCTGGAGTGACGCCCGGGGCGCCACTCCAGCAGATTCTCGAATTTTGAATTTTGAATTCTCAATTCTTAATTTCCGCCCACCACAATTCGTGACACATCAAACGACCCAGGTCGACTCTATCCCTCCGACCGGGCTTCAGCCTTGCTCGATGTGACGTCAGCCGCGGTCGGAGGGGTGGAAATTCAAAATTCAAAATTCAAAAGTGAGAATTTACACGAGGTACAATCCCCTCGCCGGAGGGACGATGGCCGACATGCCGCTGCGCTTCTACAACACCCTCACCCGCCGTCTCGAGGACTTCGAGCCCCTCGAGCCGGGGCACGTGCGGCTCTACACCTGCGGGCCCACCGTCTACGACTACTCCCACATCGGCAACCTGCGCACCTTTCTCTTCGAGGACATCCTGCGCCGCACCCTCGAGCTCGCGGGCCTGCGCGTCACCCAGGTCATGAACCTGACCGACATCGACGACAAGACCATTCGCGAGGCCAAGGCCGCCGGGCTCGAGCTGCGCACCTTCACCGAGGGCTTCATCGAGGCCTTCTTCGCCGACCTCGACACCCTGCGGGTGGAGCGCGCCGAGCACTACCCGCGCGCCACCGACTACATCCCGCAGATGGTCGAGCTGGTGGAGCGTCTCGAAGCCGCCGGGCACGCCTACCGCAGCGACGGCTCGATCTACTACCGCATCGCCACCTTCCCCGGTTACGGCAAGCTGTCCGGCGTGCGGCCGGAGGCGAACCTGGTCGGCGCGCGGGTCGACAGCGAGGAGTACGAAAAGGACGATGCCCGCGACTTCGTGCTGTGGAAAGGCGCCCGCGAGGGTGAGCCGGTGTGGGAGACCGCCGTCGGCCCCGGCCGGCCGGGCTGGCACCTGGAGTGCTCCGCCATGTCGATGGCCCTGCTCGGCGAACGCTTCGACATGCACACCGGCGGCGTCGACAACATCTTCCCCCACCACGAGAACGAGATCGCACAGTCGGAGGGCGCCACCGGGAAGCCCTTCGCCCGCTACTGGCTGCACGCCGAACACCTCGTCGTCGAGGGCGAGAAGATGGCCAAGTCCAAGGGCAACTTCTTCACCCTGCGCGACCTCGTCGCCAAAGGCCACGATCCCCTGGCCGTCCGCTACCTCCTGATCTCGGTCCCCTACCGGCAGAAGCTCAACTTCACGGTCGACGGCCTCCACGCCGCGGCGCAGGCCATCGACCGCATCGCCAACACCCTGCGGCGGCTCGAGCACACGCCGCCGGCCGCGGGGGCGGGTGACCTCGAGCAGGCCGCCGTCGACGAGTTCTCGCGCGACTACCGCGAGGCCCTCGCCGACGACCTCAACACGGCACGGGCGCTGGCAGCGCTGCACACCCTGCTCCGCCAGGTCAACACCGCGCTCGACGGCGACGGCATCTCGACCGAGGTCCGCCCAGCCCTCGACGCCGCGTTCGCCGACGTCGCCGCGGTGCTCGACATCCTGCCCGCGGCCGCCGAGCGCGGCGCCGACGAGGAGATCCAGCGCCTCGTGGACGAGCGCACCGCCGCCCGCGGCGTCCGCGACTTCGCGCGCGCCGACGAGCTCCGCGACCGCCTCGCGGAGATGGGCGTGGTCATCGAGGACACCCCGCACGGCACGGTGTGGCACAGG
>CAZMED010000232.1:0-5195 GCA_964565045.1 uncultured Thermoanaerobaculia bacterium | reverse complement strand
ACTGCCAACAGGCGCTGTCGCTGGACCTGAATCCGGGCACGGAGACGGACACGGGCACGGTCCGAACCCGATGCCTCCATCCCACGGAATTCCGGATGAACCGAACGTTCTGACATTTCAACGTTCCAACGTTTGAACGTTCGAACGCCTACCCGAGCACCGCCTTGTGGTCCTTGTACGGCAGCACGGCGAGCTCGTCCATGATCTCCGGCAGCGCCGCCACCATGCGGTTCCAGTTCGGCAGCAGCGGGGCGTAGAGACGGTTGGCGAGGTAGTGCTCGCCCGCCCCGACGAGGGCCTTCGCGAAGGCCTCCACGGCGCGCTCCTCGGCGTGCCGGTCGAAGGGAAAGCCGTTGATCGCAGCGTCGTAGGCATAACGCTCGACGTAGTCCTGGGCGATCCGTTGGTAGGCGCTCTCGAGCGACAGCACGACGCCGTGCGAGATCGTGGTGCCCTGGGAGGCGAGGGTGCGCAGGATGGCGCCGGTGATGTCCCGCACCATTCGCATCAGACCGTGGCCGGGATCGTCCGCCGACAGCTCCTGGTGCTTGTGGTCGTAGCGCCCGGCCACGTCCACCTGGCAGATCTCCTTGAGGGACAGATTGTTGTAGACCTCAGCCAGGAGCCCGACCTCGAGGCCCCAGTCCGAGGGCACCCGGATGTGGCGGGCGACGTCGAGGGCCATGGACATCTCGCCGGCGAGCGGGTAACGGAAGGCCGACAGATAGGTCAGAAAGGGCTGCCCGGGGTAGAACGTGCGCAGCGCGGTGAGGAACGGGAACACGAAGAGCCGGCACACTCGTCCGTTGAGTCGGTCGGAAATGCGTGCGTAGTAGGCCTTGGCGAACTTGAAGTCGATATCCGGCCGCAGCACCGGATAGCACAGCCGACCGAGCAGGTAGCGGTCGTAGGTCAGGATGTCGCAGTCGTGGAGGGCGACACAGTGGCAGTCTCCCACCCCGAGCAGGTGCCCGAGCGCGAACCACACACCCTGGCCCTTGCCGTACTCCCGCTTCACCAGCCCGGCCTCTTCGAAGCGGTCGAAGATCTCGCGGGCATTCGGTCCGTCGAGCCACACGACGGTGGTCTCCTGCGGCAGCTCGGCGAAGAAGGAGAGCGCCCGCCGGTAGTCGGCCTCGTCGGCGCGGTCGAGCGCGACCACGATACGGTGCAGGTAGTTGACGTGCTTCAGCTCCTCGACGATCTGGGGCAGCGCCGGCCCGTCCATCTCGCTCGCCAGGCTCGGCAGCAGAAGCGCCAGCCGGCGGCGGGAGGCCGCGCGCTCGAGGTCGTGCTCGAGTTGTTCGAGAGGGAGCCGCCGCAGCCGGTGCAGGGTCGTAAAGAGGTGGTGCTGATAGAAATCGCTCATCGCGGCCCCTTGATCGTGTGCAACGCACCGGACGGGCCTTCCTGTTCCTTGACCTCTTCCCACAACCCGTCCTGCTCGGCCAGGTCCATCTCGCGGAAGTCGCGGCCGAGCTCGTGGGCGCGCGCCTCCATGGCCTCGAAGCGCCGTTTGAAGGTGGCGTTGGTCTCCTGCAGTGCCGTCTCGGGCTCGACCCCGAGGTGGCGGGCCAGGTTGGCGATGACGAACAGCACGTCGCCCATCTCCGCCCGCACCCGGTCCGCGGACGCGCGATCTTCCACCGCGAGCTCGGCCTCGAGCTCCGCCACCTCCTCGCGCAGCTTGTCCACCACGTCGGAGGGCCGACGCCAGTCGAAGCCCACCGCCGCTGCCTTCTCGGTCATGCGGAACGCCTTGAGCAGCCCCGGCAGGGAGCCCGGCACGCCCTCGAGCACCGACGAGCTCTTCTCGCCGGCGCGTTCCTGGCGCTTGATGTCCTCCCAGTTGCGCATCACCTCCGCCGAGCCGTTCACGGTCCGGTCACCGAATACGTGGGGGTGGCGGCGGACCATCTTCTCAGAGATCGTGTCGCACACCCGGTCGATGTCGAACCAGCCCTCCTCGCGCGCGATCCGCGCCACGAAGACGATCTGCAGCAGCAGGTCGCCGAGCTCCTCGCAGAGCTTGTCGGGGTCCTTCGCGGCGATCGCGTCCACCACCTCGTAGGCTTCCTCGAGAAAGTAGGGCGCGAGCGAGTGGACGGTCTGCTCCCGGTCCCACGGGCACCCGCCCGGATCCCGCAGACGGTCCATGACGGCGACGAGTCGTTCGAAGCTCGATGGCATGCGGGTCATTGTACAGGGGAGGGAGGGCGCGGTTCGATTTCGGATTTCGGATTTCGAATTTCGGATTTCGGATTTCCGCCCGCCCACCCCGAAACACGAAGACTCCAAGTCACGAAGGATTCACGAAGCCCACCCACCCAAAACGCAAAGGCGCAAAGCCCGCCCACCCCCCCCTCCGCGCAAAGACGCGGCGAGAAGCCACGAGCGCTTGATCACGTGGCGAGGTTTCCGGCCGTCGGACGGCCGGAAACCTCCGGGGCGGGACTCCGTGCCTTCGTGGTTGTGACGTGGGCGGATGGGTCGCCGCTGGTTCGTGTAGTGTGAGGGGCGTGACGTCAGGCTCGGGACCCATGCGGGAGATGACGGTGGTGGCGGCGGTGATCTGCGACTCCGCGGGCCGCGTGCTGATCTCGCAGCGGCCGGAGGGGCGGCACATGGGCGGGCTGTGGGAGTTCCCGGGCGGCAAGGTAGAGCCCGGCGAGGCGCCCGCCGAGGCCCTGGCCCGCGAGCTGCGCGAGGAGCTCGGCCTCGGGATCGCCGTCGGCGCGCCGATCACCTTCGCGGTTCACGAGGAGGTCGGGCTGCGCATCCTGCTGCTGTTCTACGGCGCCCGGATCATCGACGGCGTGGCGACGGCCAACGAGAACCAGCCGGTGCGCTGGGTGGCTCCCTCCGAGCTGCCGCGCTACCCGATGCCGCCCGCCGACGGCGAGCTCGTGGCGCGCCTTGCGGCCGTCCCGACGCCTTGACCGCAACGTGCTCGAAGCCCTAATTTAGAGACTGGGATGAAATCCTGAGAAGGGGGTGGCCATGGACATCAGTCTTCGCGATCCTGCGGTCGCCGGCGCCTTCTACGGGGGAACCGCGGCCGCCCTCGAGCACGAGCTGCGCGGCCTGATCGGGACCGACGAGAATCGTCACCCGCTGCTCGCCTGCATTGCCCCCCACGCCGGCTACGTCTACTCCGGACGCGTCGCCGGCGCCCTGTACGGCCACCTCGAGGTGCCGCAGAGGGTGATCGTGCTCGGACCCAACCACACCGGCTCAGGCGCCGCAATGGCGGTCGCGCCGCACGAGCGGTGGCGGACGCCGCTGGGCGACGTCCCGGTCGACACCGCGCTCGCCCGCAAGCTCGTCGACCGCGCCTACGCGGCCACCTTCGATCCCAGGGCCCACCTGCGGGAGCACTCGCTCGAGGTCCAGCTGCCCTTCCTGCTTGCCAGGCGCCCCGACCTCGAGGTGCTTCCGGTCTGCCTCGCGCACCTCCGCCTCGAGGACTGCCTCGATCTCGGACGCGTTCTCGCGCGGCTCATCGGCGACCACACCGAGCCCATCGGCATCGTCGCCTCGTCGGACATGAGCCACTACCTGGCGGACGACGAGGCGAGGCGCCTCGACCGGCTCGCCATCGACGCCATGCTCGCGTTGGACCCGGTGGCCCTGTACGAGACGGTTCACCGCGAGGGCATCACCATGTGCGGCGTCATTCCGGCTACCGTCGCGCTCGAGGCCGCGAACCGGCTCGGCGCCTCCGGGGCGCACCTCGTCGCCTACGCCACCTCCGGCGACGTCTCGGGTGACCGCAGCGCCGTCGTCGGCTACGCCGGCATTTGTGTTCATCGCTGACGCCTAAATAATTCTCAGTTTTAAATTCTCAATTTTGAATTCCCACCCAACCCGCCTCCGAGTTCATGGGGGCGCGGGTGGAATTCAAAATTGAGAATTGAGAATTGAGAATTGAGACTTGATCATCGACCGCCTGAAATCGTCGATGTCTTTTGATTCCTGCCCAAGCGGAGCCACACCTCCTTGATCTCGAAGCTGCAATCGACCGTCTATAATCCGCGGCGATGAGGCGGGACCTTCGCGTGTACGACAGGATTCACGAGGCCGTCGGCTGGACGCCGCTGGTGCGCCTGCACGGGACGGTGGACGACCTCGAGGCCGAGGTCTACGCCAAGATCGAGTTCATGAACCCGATGGGCAGCGTCAAGGACCGGATCGCCCGCTACATGATCGAGCAGGCGCTCGGCGACGGAAGGCTGCAGCCCGGCGACCTGGTGGTGGAGAGCTCTTCCGGCAACACCGCGATGGGACTGGCGATGATGTCGGTGCTCGAGGACCTGCGCTGCACGATGGTGGTCCGCCGGCAGACCTCGAAGGAGAAGCTCGACTGCCTGCGCGCCATGGGCATCAACCTGGTCCTGGTGGACGGCGAGCTGCCGCCCGAGGACCCGGAGAGCTACAACCGCAAGGCGCGCGAGATCGTCGCCTCCAACCCGGACGCCTACTTCCCCGACCAGCACAACAACCGCGAGAACTCCGCGGCCCACTACCACACCACCGGCCCCGAGATCTGGCAGCAGATGGAGGGCCGGATCGACTACTTCGTCGCCGGCATCGGCACCGGAGGCACCGTCTGCGGGGTCGCCCGTTACCTCAAGGAGCAGGACCCGAACATCAAGGTCGTGGCGATCGACCCCCAGGGCTCGGTGTTCTTCGACTGGTTCCACGAGCGGCGCCTCGGGCGGCCCGGCCCCTACCTCATCGAGGGGCTGGGCGACGAGGAGATCATCGGCTGCCCCAACTTCGAGCTCATCGACGACATGTACCGGGTCACCGACCGGGAGGCCTTCCGCGCCGCGCGCGCACTCGCCCGCCGCGAAGCGATCCTCGCCGGCGGCTCGTCCGGCGCCGCCCTGTGGGGCGTGCGCAAGCTGGCCGCGACCCTCGAGCGGCCCGCCCGGATCGTCACGATCTTCTGCGACTCGGGCAGCCGCTACCTCAGCACCATCTTCAACGACGAGTGGATGAAGGCGCGGGGGTTCCTCTGATCCGCACAGGGGTGCCAGGCTTTAGGATCTTAGGAAGTTTTCGACCCGTTGCGTTTGGTTTGTCGCGGTGCCGAACTTCCTAAGATCCTAAAGCCTGGCACCCCCCCCCTCAAGGAATCGAGGACTGCTGCGAGATTGCGGGACGGTAGACCGAGTCGCCGGTGATGTTGT
>CAZMED010000231.1:0-5210 GCA_964565045.1 uncultured Thermoanaerobaculia bacterium | reverse complement strand
GGCGGCGCCGGGGAGGCGGCGGACGAGGGCCGCGGCGTGCTCGGGCGCGACCGCGGCGAGCAGCCCGCCCGAGGTCTGGGGGTCGAGGCAGAGGTCGACCCGCAGCTCGTCGGCGCCGTCGTCGACCTCGAGCACCGCCGCGATGCTGGTGCGGTTCTTGCCCGCCCCGGCCGGCACCAATCCCGTGGCCGCGGCCTCGAGCGCCCCGGGCAGCAGCGGCAACGCGGCGAGATCCACCTCCGCCCCCACCCCGGAGGCCTCCGCCATCTCCGCCAGGTGGCCGGCGAGCCCGAAGCCGGTGACGTCGGTGACGGCGTGCGGTCCGATCTCGGCGAGCGCCTCGGCGGCCTCGCGATTGAGGGTCGCCATGATGCGCAGGGCGGTCGAGAGATGGGCCGGGTCGACCATCTCCGCCTTGGCGGCGGTGGTCAGCACGCCGGTGCCGAGGGGCTTGCTGAGGACGAGGGCGTCGCCCGCACGGGCGCCGCCGTTGCGCCAGATCTTCTCCGGGTGCACGGTGCCGGTGACCGCGAGCCCGTACAGCAGCTCGTGGCCCTCCACCGTGTGCCCGCCGGCCAGCACCGCGCCGGCCTCGGCGAGCGCCGACAGTCCGCCGCGCAGGATCTCCTTGAGGGTGTCCTCGCCGAGCGCCTCGAGCGGGTAGCTGACCAGGTTCATGCCGGCCAGCGGCCGTCCGCCCATGGCGTAGACGTCGGACAGCGCGTTGACCGCGGCGATGCGGCCGAAGGTGTAGGGGTCGTCGACCATGGGCGGGAAGAAATCGGTGGTGTGGATGACCGCCACCTCGTCCGACACCCGCACCACGCCCGCGTCGTCGGCGTACTCGATGCCGACGATGAGGTCTGAGGACTCGAGCCGCGGCAGGCCACACAGGATCTTGGCCAGCAGGCCCTTGGCGAGCTTGGCGCCGCAGCCGCCGTAGGCCGAGCCGGCGGTGAGCTTGACCGCCTCGTGCAGCACCACCGCGTCGAGGGCGCTCGGGGTCCAGCTTTCGCCGCGGCGCCGCCACACCGACTGCGGCTCGAGCCCGATCCCGGCGAGCACGTCCTCGAGCGCGCCCGCCTCCTCCGCCCGCGCCTCCAACACCACCCCGCACTGCGAGCTCACCGCGCGCGGCGCCGGCACCGCGTCCACCGCGAGCCCGGCCTCGCGCGCCGCCTTCTCAGCGCGCATCACCCGCTGCACCGTGCCGAAGACGAGGAGCAAGTCTCGGGGTTTTTGGGCTTTCGTCATTCTCGGCTCCGGTCGGAGTAACAATCAGTTCTCAATTCTTAGTTCTCAATTCTTAATTCCCCTCCACCCTCCCGGTTCTTTGCGGGGGTGGGCGGGAACTCAAAATTGAGAATTGAGAATTCAACCCGCCCTCATTTTCCACCGCCCGCGTCGAGGTCGGCGACGGCTTTGAGAAGAGCGTCCACATCCCGATCGGTGTTGAACGGTCCGATCCCGACGCGCACGGTGCCCTCGGGGAAGGTGCCGAGCCGGCGGTGAGCGGCCGGGGCGCAGTGCAGCCCGGCGCGGACGCAGATGCCGTGCTCGCGGTCGAGGCGGGCGGCGAGCTCGCCGCAGTCGGCGCCCTCGAGCGTGAAGGACAGGATCCCGGTGTGCGGCGCGCCGTCTCGCCAACCGTGCAGGCGGACGCCCGGCGCCTCGCGCAGGCCGTCCGCGAGGCGGCGGACGAGGACCTGCCGGCGCTCGCCGGCCGCTTCCACGCCCTCCTCGGAGAGCCAGCGGCAGGCGGCGCCGAGGCCGGCTGCGCCGACCCCGTTGGGGGTGCCCGCCTCGAGCCGGTCGGGCAGCCGCTCCGGCATCTCCTCGCTCTCCGAGCGCGAGCCTGTGCCGCCGCGCACCAGGGGTTCCACCTCGAAGCCCGGCGCCAGCAGCAGGACCCCGGTTCCCGGAGGGCCGAGCAGGCCCTTGTGGCCCGAGCAGGCGAGAGCGGCGACGCCGAGGGACTGGAAGTCCACTTTCAGGCCGCCCACGGTCTGGGCCGCGTCCACCAGCACCGGCACCGGCGCCACCGCGGCTGCGGTCTCAGCCACCGGCAGCACCGCGCCGCTGACGTTCGAGGCGTGGGTGAGCACCACCAGCGCGGTCGGCCCCTCGGCCGTCCGCGCCGCCACCTCGGCGGCGGTCGGCACCCCGTTCTCATCCCCGGCCTGCACCACCGCCACCTCGACCCCGCGCTCGGCCTCGAGCCGGCGCAGCGGCCGCATCACGGCGTTGTGCTCGAGGGCCGAGGTGACGACCCGCGAACCCGGCGCGAGCCGCGCCGCCAGCACGGTGTTGATCCAGAAGGTGGCGCCGGGACCGAGCAGGGTGCGCTCGGGGTCGGCGCCGAGCAGCCCCGCCACCTCCTCGCGCGCCGCCTCGATGGCTCGCGAGGCCGCCACCGTCAGGCGGTGGCCGCCGCGCCCCGGGTTCCCGGCCTCGCGCTCGAGGAAGCGGACCATCGCCTCGGCGACCCCCGGCGCCTTGGGGAAAGCCGTGGCGCCGTGGTCGAGGTAGATCAGGGCTCCGGGGCTCACGGCCTGACGATCGAGCCCGCGTCGGCGAGCCTGGAGGCGATCTCGAGCATGTCGGTGACCCGGCCCACCCGCAGCTCGGCGCCGAGCTCGAAGAAATTGAGGCAGGTGCCGCAGGCGATGATCTCGGTCCCGGAAGCCGCGAGCGCCTCGAGGTCCTCGATCAGCAGCGAGCCTTCGCAGCACAGCCTGACGCCGTCGTTGTAGAAGATGATCGCGTCCGGGCGCCGCTCGAGCTGGCCCTGGGTCTTGAGGAAGGAGCGCATCAGGAGCGCGCCGAGCTCGTCGTCGCCCGTGCCCATCGTCGCGGCGCCGACCTGCACCACCCGCGGCCCGCGGGCCGCATCCGCTTCCGGGACTTCGCAGGCGAGCAGCGCCTCCTCGCCCGGGCGGGCGTCGGCGGCATCGCCGCCGGCCGTAATGGTGAGCACGAAGCTGCCGTCGCCGGGCTCTTCGACCGCCACCCCGGCGCCGCGCGCGGCCGCGAAGCGGCTCACGTTCGAGCGGCTGAGCGCGTCGGCCACGTGCATGACGATCTTCCGCTCGCCGGCCTCCAGCAGATCACGCAGCTTCAGCACCGGCCCCGGACACGCCAGATTGCGAACGTCAAGCTCCTTCATGGTCTCCCCCACCGGTGAGTGTAAACCCCCCGGTGTCGTGGTTTCTTTCTTTTTCCGGCCCGCCGCCGTCGCGGCGGCGGGTCTGAAAAAGAAAGAGTATGATGGGACGCAGACCCAATCCAAGGAGGTGGACATGCTCGGTCGAGGCGTCCTGAGTCGCTTGCACACTCTGACGCAGGAGGAGGGCTCCACCCTCACGCTGTACCTGGACATCGACCAGAACAAGCAGGTCAACCGGAAGCGCGGCTGGCTGGTACAGGCCGAGGCCCTGCTCAAGGCCCTCAAGGCGGAGCACGGCGCGGACCGCAAGCTCGACGAGCCCTGCCGCCGCGCCCTCGAGCTGGTACGCAAGATGCGGCCTTCGGGGCTGTCGGCGCTGGTGGTGGTGCACCTGCCGTCGAAGACCGCCGAGGTCCACCAGGTCAAGGTGCCGCTCGCGGCCTCGGCCCACTGGCGCCGGGGCGCTTTCCTGCGGCCGGTCGTCGAGGCGATGGACGAGCACGAGCGCTACGGCGTGGTGCTCACCAGCACCCAGCGGGCGCGGCTCTTCACCGTCTCGATGGGCGAGATCACCGAGCACGAGGACCTCTTCTCGGACACCTCGCCGCGCAGCCGCGCCCTCGGTCCCGACCAGATGCGCTCGCAGAAGCGGCGCGAGCGCCGCCACGAGGAGGAGGTGACCCTCCACGCCAAGAAGGTGATCGACGCCCTCCACGATCTGTCCCTGCATGTGCCCTTCGACCGCCTGATCATCGCCGGCACCCCCAAGGCCACCGCCCAGCTCGAGCGCCTGCTGCCGCGCCGCCTGCAGGGCAAGCTCGTGCGGGCGCTCCCGATGCCCATGACCGCCACTCCCAAAGAGGTTCTGCAGGGGATCCTCAAGGTGCGCGAGCGCATGGAGCGCGAGCAGGAGGCCTCGCTGGTCGAGGGCGTGCTGGCCGAGCTCCACGACCGCGGCAAGGCGGTGGCCGGTTTCGCCGCCGTGCTCGACGCCGTCAACCAGGGCAGGGTGTGGACGATGGTCTACACCAAAGGCTTCACCGCCCTCGCCGGCGAGTGCGGCGACTGCGGCGCCTTCTCCCCGCACCCCCGTGGGCCCTGCGTCTACTGCGGCGGCACCGTCAGACCCATGCCGCAGCCGGTCGATCGCCTCAGCCAATCGGTCCTCGAGATGGGCGGCCGGGTGGAGATCGTCGACGGCCCCGCCAAGACCAACCTTGCCAAGCAGGGAGGCATCGCCGCGCTGCTGCGGTACTGACGCGCCGCAGGCGCGGCGCGAATTCGGAATGAGGAATTCGGAATGAGGAATTCCCGCCCCTCCCCTCGGTGATGGAAACACCCCGGGAGAGTGGGTGGGCGGGAACTCAAAACTGAGAACTCAAAACTCAACACTGCCAAACGTGGGCTCGCTCCTTCGTTTCTGCCGAGTGTTGACGGTTGTCAAATTCCACAGCTCCACATATCCTGTGTTCATGAAGAACGTCACCATTGCCCTCGACGAGTCCCTGCTCCGCGAGGTTCGGCGCATCGCGGCGAACCGATCGACGACGCTCAACGCAATGATTCGCGAGTTTCTGGAGGATCTCGCCCGGCGCGAATCCGAGGCGGTCAGGGCGCGCCGCCGGATCGTCGAGTTGTGCAAGAAATCAGAGGCACGGGTCGGTCCCCGGAGTTGGTCGAGGGACGAGCTGCATGAGCGTTGAGGCATTCCTCGACACCAACGTCTTGGTGTACGGCGTCTCATCGGACCCGACAGAGGCGCTGAAGAAGGAGAAGGCCCTGGCGCTGATCGAGAGCACCGACTTCGGTTTGTCGGCGCAGGTTCTGCAGGAGTTCTACGTCGTCGTGACCCGCAAGATCGCCCGTCCGTTGCCGCCGGATGACGCTGTCGAGCTGCTTGAAGAGTTCAGGCGCCTGCCCACCGTGTGGACGGACTACCCGTTGGTGGTGGCCGGCATCGAGGCCTCCCTTAAGTTCGGGATCTCTTTTTGGGATGGTGCGATCGTCGCCGCCGCCGAGCGCCTCGGCGCGTCCGCACTGTACT
>CAZMED010000230.1:0-5236 GCA_964565045.1 uncultured Thermoanaerobaculia bacterium | reverse complement strand
ACACGGCAGCGCCAGGCAGCGATCAGAAGATCAACAGCTCGAACGCGCTGCCCGAAATCCGGATCAGAGGCCCGTTCACCTGCAACCAGGGCGAAAATTCGAACACCGTCGAGATGGTCAATGATCCCGGATCGAGTGACCTCCGCTACAGCGGCGACGAGTGGCAGTTCAACTGGGACACTGCGGGCCTTGCCAGGGGCTGCTACAACATCCGCATCTTCAGTCAGTACACGTCCCAGGTGGACGGACCCTTCCGCATCCAGCTCCGATAGCCCGCACGATCCCATCATCAACCGAGGCGCCGCACCCGCGGCGCCCTTTTTTTATGCCCTCACGAGTGATTCTTGTTCTCACGAAATACATTGATGTTGCGAAAGCTGTATGAGTCGTATACATTCTCCGGGAACATCGTGACGGACAACCATCATCGACCTGCGACGAGCATTGGAGACGTCATGAAGCGATTGATTCTCGGTTCAGCCCTCATCGTTCTCGGCCTCACCCTCGCCGCCCCGGCGGCGGCCCAGCAGGCCGGCGAGAACATCAACGTCCTGCCGGTCGTGCTGCCCGACGGCGGCGACACCTGGTACCTCGAGGGCGACGGCTACCTGCAGCGCCAGGTCGAGCCCACCATCGCCGCCTCCACCCGCAACCCCGACCACCTGCTCGCCTTCTTCAACGACTACCGGGCGGTGGATGTGGCGGCCGACTCGTACGTCGGCGAGGAGCAGTTTCAGGTCGTCCTGCTGGCGTTGGACGTGGCCGAGCTCATGCTGGCCGGGCTCATCCCGCACTTCGACATTCCTCTCACGGCCCGCCCGCCGATCGCCGCAGCTGAAGCCTGGGTCGGGATGAGCCGATCCTACGACGGCGGGCTCACATGGGCTGGTGGCTTCCTGCCCGGAGCCGATTTTGACGCATCCGCCGAATCCTGGGCTTCTCCGGTTCACGGCCTCGAGGCCGCCACCGACCCGGTCCTCGCACCGGCGCCGTGCGGATACTTCTACGTGGTCTTCGTGGCCTTCACCCGCGGCGGGCAGAGCATGTTGGCGGTGGCCCGCTACCAGGACCTCAACAACGACGAGGGTGGCGACACCATCGAGTACCAGGGTACGACCGTCCTCGAGGTCGGCAACAATGCCGACAACGGCCACTTCCTCGACAAGCCGGACATCGAGGTCGACGTGTGGCGTGGACCCGGCGGGCCCGAGCAGTGCGGCCACCGTGTCTACGTCAGCTACAGCACCTTCGTCGGTCTCGACAAGTACGGCAAGTTTCAGAGCAAGGTCAACTTCGCCAGGTCGGACGACCTCGGCGAGACGTACTCGATCACCAAGATCAACAAGACGTGGAACCAGAACCAGGGATCGACCATCGCCATCGATCCCGGAGTCGGAGAGCCGGGCCTCAAAGGCGGCCCTGGCACCATCTACGTCGCCTGGCGGCACTTCTTCGACCCCGACGCCATCATCGTCAGGAAGTCCACCGACTACGGCGTCACCTGGGACACGCCGGTGGCGGTCAACAACCCGCCGATGGTGCCGTTCGACCAGCCGACCTTCTCCACCGACTATGGCTCGGGAGGCCTCGCCTTCCGCTCGAACGGCTTCCCGACCGCCACAGTCACGGACCAGGGCACGGTTTTCGTCGCGTGGCAGGAGCGGGCTGGGGCGAACGGCTCGCCGCGCATCGTGCTGACACGCTCCGAAGATGACGGCAAGAACTGGTCAGCGCGCGAGGTCGTTGACAACGAGTCGATCAACAAACCCTACAACGCCGGCATCGGCGGCACCTGGCAGGAAATTCCCCGGGGACCCCAGGTCATGCCCAAGCTCAGCTTCGGTGGTGGGCGGCTGATGCTCGCCTACTACGAGTCGCGGGGCCTGATCTCTCAGTCCGGGGGAGCCGACATCGTGACCTGGGCCGACCTGACCGGTCCCGCTCCCGGCTTCATCACCGGGTACGACCGTGTCGTCGACTTTCGAGCCGCGCTCCTCGATCCGGCCGATGGGACCCTTCTGGGCAACTCCTCGTCCATTCAGGTCTCGCGCTACCCAATCAGCGCCACCGCGAACCTCGGCAACGGCCAGCAGCTTGAGGACGTGCTCCACGCCGCGCCGTGCGATCCCGGTCTCACCTTGGGGCCGACAAACCCGCCCTGCGCACGCCAGGTCAACCGGGTCAACGCGCCGACCTCGGCCGGCGGCACGTCGCCGTTCATCGGCGACTACCCGGACCTCGTGCCGATGGTGCAGTTTGTCAAGGACGGCGACGCGTGGCGTTGGGCCACCGGCGCCGCCGACGTGCCCTCGCCCGGGTTCCACGCCGTTTTCACCGACAACCGCAACATCGTCCCGCCCCACAGCCCAGCCGAAGACTATGAGGAGTGGGAGCGTTACGGCTTCTATGCACCGCCTGGACAGGGCGCCGACCCCTGCAACAACGCGGGCTCCCGCAACTCCAACGTCTTCACCTCCCGCGTCGACGCCGACCTCGTCATCAGTACGCCGACCACCTCCAAGCAGCTCGACGTGGAGCAGCGCAGCTTCCCGTTCTCGGTCCGCAACCGGACGGCCGTGCCGCGCCACTACCGCCTCGAGATCGACCCTGCGAACGCGGACCACGCGTCCTTCTCGTACGTCGATTCCGACCTCGAATGCGGCGAGGTGACGATCTTCGCCTACTCGAGCGTCTCGCAGGTCGTGTACGTGACCTCCGGCGCCGAAGGGCCGGTAAAGGTCCACGTCACCGAGATCGAGGAGCCGCAAGAGGGCACGTGGTGCGAGGCGGCCGCCGTCGACGGAGGCCAGACGGGCGTCGTCGCCTTCAGCCTCGACGGAACGGTTGGCAACATCGGCGAGTACGAGCCGGACGTCCAGGACCCCTTCGTGCTCAACCCGTTCGTCCTCAACCCCTTCGTCCTCAACTACGGTGCCGAGAACCCGTTCGTCCTCAACAGCGGGCAGACCAACTACTCGGTCAGCAACCCGTTCGTGCTCAACCCCTTCGTCCTCAACACCGCGCTCGGGGACGACACCGACGTCTACGGGGTCGTCGACACCACCTGGACCGTGCAGGCCGACAACCCGAATGTCCCGTCCCTGACCAACACCGCCTCGAGCTACGTCCCCATCATCAACATCGACAACGCCGAGGCGTACCGCGGCAACTACGCCTTCCAACTCCTCGTCCACACCACGTCGTACTCGACCGGCTATCGCCAGGCACGAGATTCCGACGACAACCCTCTGTTCTTCAAGTATGTCGACGGCGAGCTCGTCCTCTCGCCAGATCCGGACTGGGGCGAGCCGTATTGCGAGGCGTACAACATCCCGCACGACCAGATTCTCTCCAACGTGGTTCAGGACCCCAATTACGACCCTGAGACGGAGAACCCGTTTGTCCTCAATCCGTTCGTCCTCAACCCCTTCGTCCTCAACGAGGGCGCCGAGAACCCGTTCGTGCTCAACCCGTTCGTCCTCAACTCGGCGTTCGCGATGGCGCCGCCGGACGCGTCCTCGAAATCCGCCCGCAGTCTGACGAAGGTCGCAGCGTACCCCGACGGCACGGTCAAGGCGGACCGGGCCCCGAGCTCCATCAAGCTCACGCTGCGCGCGTTCCAGCTCAAGCCGTTCTGTGACGATCCCAATTACAGCAGTGGTGACTGCATCGATCGCAGCATCTCGGACTACGTCGGCACCGACCTCGAGTACGATCCCGACATCGACCGGCCGAGCGCGGCGGTGGGCTCCTGGCCCTGCATCCAGGAAAAGTCCGCATCGGGCGAGTACGACGCGGCCGAGTGCTTCTCCGCCACTGCGGCTGATCTCATCCCCCTCCGCAGCGACGCCGTGACCCTCTTGAATCCGACCCCGTCCGATGCGTTGCCTCGTGCCGCTGTTCCAGCCGGCACGGAGATCCCCTTCCCTCTGGGCGACTGGAGTGGTTCATGGGTGCTCAAGAACCAGGCGGCCCATCCCGACGCGTTCGCCAAGGCCGAGAACGGCGTTCTCACCCAAGGCTACTACCTGTGCCCGAAAGCCTACATCGAAGCCTACCCGACCTATCTGCCCCTCGACGTGACCCCGTGCACCGAGCCGATGTTCCGGGATCCGCGGCCGGAGTCGAACATGATGGATCCCGAGGAGGCGGTCGCAATCGACTACGTGCCCTCCCCGTCGCTCGAAATACCCATCGAGACCGAGGCCGGGCTCTACTACCTGACAGTCTACGCGGACGACCAGATCGAGATCTCCGAGGTCAATGACGTCAACAACACGGCGTACTTCCTGCTCGAGGTTCTGCCTGCGCAGATCTGGGATTTCATCGGGCCCATGGAGCCGTGGTACGAGGGCTACCCGGTGTCTGCCGGAAGCACCATCCCCATCAAGTGGTACTACGAGGAGGATGGCGCCAGGGTCGACAGCTACTCCCCGGACCTCGAGATCCGGGTCACGGGGCCGTTCACGTGCGGCGGCACGGAGGTAGGAGCGGTCGAAGTGGTCAATGACGCCGGGTCCAGCGACCTCCGCTACAAGAAGGGTGTGTGGCAGTTCAACTGGGACACTGTCGGCCTCGGCGTGGGCTGCTACAGCATGCGCATCTTCCAGCCAATCACCGGTCAGATCGACGGCCCGTTCGGATTCCTCCTCAGATAACGCCGCACGGAATCCGAACCGAGCACAGGCGCCGCAACCGCGGCGCCTTTTCATTTCCCCAGATCCTCATTGAACGGAGCTCGACACTCGATCTGCGGGCGTCCCGCCCGCACCGCCACGCGGCGTGGGCCGCAGCTACCCACCCGCCCGGAAGTGCCCTCGACGCGGCGTACAACGCCAAACAGGGCGAAAGCCATGCCGGCCACCCCGTACCTCACATCGTGGTAAACATCGCGCTTGCCAGACAGCGATACAAGATCATGTACAAGCTCCTCACCTCTGATGTGAGGTACGACCAGGAAATCCTCATCGCAAGCCATCTTCAACGGCGCGATCGCAACCGCACCATCCATCACCAACTGAACGCCGTATGAAAGCGTGGACAGAACACAGAGGCACACGGGACGAGGGCCCCACAAAATGGCGTCAGCGCAAGATCAGCAGTGTGGGGCGGCGGTCTCGGCTGCCGGGTGGGCGGGCGGCAACTCACCGACAGCAGCGATCCGTGGCCGTGGCCGAGGGAGTCGCAGGTTCGGCGCGAGCCGAACCGGAGAGGGTGGATGGGAGGCCTTACGGCC
>CAZMED010000229.1:0-5252 GCA_964565045.1 uncultured Thermoanaerobaculia bacterium | reverse complement strand
GTGTTGTTCCCGATGAGAATGGAGGCTTGATGCACGCTCTGGTGTCCGACAATTTCTTCGCGGGACCGCCCCCGGACACGGTCAACATTCCGGACGTGATCCCGATCTTTCCGCTGCCCAGCGTGGTGCTGCTGCCCGCCGAGGTGCTGCCGCTGCACGTCTTCGAGCCGCGCTACCGCGACCTCGTGCGTGACGCCATCGCCACCCACAAGGTGATCGGCATCGTCGAGGTCGAACCGGGCCACGAGAACGAGCTGACCGACGCGCCTCCGGTGCGCGAGGTCGGCTGCGTCGGTTTCATCGCGGCCCACGAGATGCTCGATGACGGACGTTACCTGCTGTGGTTGATCGGCCTCGAGCGCTTCCGCATCGTCGAGGAGCTGCCCACCGACACCGCCTACCGCCAGGTGCGGGTCCGCTACGAGCCGACGCCCGAATCGCCGGCCCGGCTCGCCGGCATCCGCCAGCTCCGCGAGGAGCTGCGGAACCTGCTCCCCGATCTGCTCGACATCGACGAGGCCTCGCAGACGCAGTTCGCCGACCACATCGCCGAGATCTCCGATGCCCAGCTGGTGGCGCTCGGCTGCCAGATCCTCGAGCTTCCCAGCGAGCGCAAGCAGCAGGTGCTCGAGGCGGACTCGCTGACCAACCGCTTCCTGATGCTCCACGAGGACCTCTACCGCCACCTCGATCTCAACCCCGGGGCCGGCGATCTCGCGCCGGAGGAGCTGAACTAGGAGAATTCTCAATTCTTAATTTTGAATTTTGAGTTCGGACGAGCTCCCCCCGAAGTGCTCCGAGGGGTCGGGCGGGAATTCAACATTGAGAATTCCGTCAGCGCCGCCGGTGGTATCCTCGGAGCGACCGCCGCCGGGAGGTGCACCGTGGCTGAAGAAGCCGTCGTCGAAGGCGCTCGCCGGGATCTCGAGTCGTGGCAGGAGCGGGCGGCCGCCGACCTCGAGCGCCTCGACCCGTTCACCGAAAGGCTGCTTCGTCGGCATCTCGGCGAACGGTGGCCGGAGGTCGAGGGCCGGCTGCGCGCGGTGGCCCGCTCGGCCGGCGCCGGGCTCGACGCCCTGGTCCGCGAGGCCAACCGCGATGCCAACCTGCCCGAGGTGCGGCGGCACGACGCCGTCGGTCGCGCCGTCGAGGAGGTCGTCTTCCATCCCGCTCACCACGATGCCGGCAGGGTATTCTGGGCGAGCCGCGTGTTGGCGGAGCTCGCCGAGCCGGGCAGCGAGGTGCTGGCCGGCGCCATCGCCTACCTGCTCGACCGCCACGGCGAGGCGGGCCACGCCTGCCCGGTGGCCTGCACCGCCGGCGCCGTCAAGCTCCTGCAGCGGCTCGGCACCGACGAGCAGAAGCGACGCTTCCTGCCGGCGCTGCTGAGCGCCGACTACGACGATCGGCTGCACGCGGCGCAGTTCGTCACCGAGGTCCAGGGCGGTTCCGACGTCGGGGCCAACGACTGCCGCGCGACCGCCCTTCCGGGTCATCCGGGGAGCTTCCGCATCGACGGCGAGAAGTGGTTCTGCTCGGTCGCGGACGCCGGGCTGTTCGTGGTCAGCGCGCGCCTCGAGGACGGACCCGGGGGCACGCGGGGCCTCGGCCTCTTCCTGGTCCCGCGCCACGTCGACGGCGCGGTCAACGGCTTCGCGCTGCGCCGCCTCAAGTACAAGCTCGGCACGCGCTCGATGCCCACCGGGGAGATCGAGTTCGAGGGCGCGGTCGGCGAGCTCATCGGACCGCCGGAGCAGGGCTTCAAGAATCTCGTGGCCGTCGTCCTCGACACCTCCCGCGTGCACAACGCCCTCGCCGCCTGCGGGCTGATGCGGCGGGCGCTGATCGACGGCCACGCCTTCGCCGCCGTCCGCCGCGCCTTCGGCCGTCCGATCTTGGACTACCCCGCGGTGCAGGAGATCCTGGCCCGCATGAAGCTCTCCACCATGGCGGCGACGGCCACGACGTTCCGGCTGCTCGCCATGAGCGACAACCTCGACCTCGGACGGGGCGACGACGATCTCAAGGCCAGCCGGCGCATCGCGGTGATGATCAACAAGTACTGGACCGCCCGCGCCGCCACCGACGCCGCCCGCGACGGCATCGAGCTGCTCGGCGGCAACGGCACCATCGAGGACTTCTCGGTGCTGCCGCGCCTGTACCGCGACGCGATCGTCATCGAGAGCTGGGAGGGCACCCACAACACCCTCTGCGCGCAGGTGCTGCGCGACATGGCCGGCCGCGGCCTCCACCAACCGTGGCTCGATCAGCTGCGCTCGGAGATCGGGGCCCTCGAGCAGGAGGGCGCCCGGGCGGAAGCGGCGCTCGCCGCCACCCTGCTCGCCGACGTCGAGGACCGGATCGGGCGCCTGCTCGAGGAGGACGAGCGGCAGGCTTCCGCCCACATCCGATACGTGGTCGACCGCATGTGCCGGCTCACCGACTGGGTGGCGCTGGCAACGCAGCTGGACTGGGAGCTGGGTCTGGGGGCCGCGGACGAGACGGCGGCCGCGCTCGAGCTCTACCGCCTGACCCGGATCGAGAATGCCGACCCGCAGGGGACGCCGTCACTGGTGGAGCTCAACCACAGATTCAGCGACACCATCTGACGAACGGGGGCATCCCGCCTGCAGGCGCAGGCCCTCGACCCCGCCGGATCAGCGGAGGGGCGTCGCCACGCTCGAGCCGAGCCCCGGGTTCGACTCGGCCTCGTCGCCGGTGAGCCCCACGAGCACCATGCCCATGACGAGGACCAGGGCCGCGGTCAACACCGGTATGAGGAGCCTGGACCAGACCGAGGAGCCTTCTCCAGCTTCGTCCAGGCCGCCGGACGTCCGGGCTTCCAGTCGCGTCATCGGGCTCCTCCCCTCATTCTTAGGACGCCGCACACCCCGCAAAAGTTGCAGGCGGGCCGAGGGCGACCTCGGCCCGCCCGCCGCACCTCACTTGGACGCCATCTTCACCTCGGGGTGGTGCTCCTTCATGTGCTGTGCAATCCACTTCGCCTGCAGCTCGGCCGGTACCTTCCCGAGGGTGGCCTGGAGCTCGAGCTTGCCGCCCTGGCGTTTGACCACATAGGTCGCCTCCGAGCCGGGCGCGAGCTTCGCGTACTCCGCCTTGAGGGCGGCCTTGTTCTCCTTGGTGTAGGCTTGGCCGTTGAGGCTCAGCAGCACGTCGCCCTTTTCGAACCCCGCCAGGGCCGCCGGGCTGTCCTTCTCGACCGCCTTGACGACCCAGCGCCCGTGCTCGTCGGTGTCGTACTCGATGCCGAGCCAGGCCTTCTTCTCGTACTTCGCCTTCATGGCCTTCAGGCAGTCCTCACCGTTGCCGTCGCACTTCGCCTTGTCGCCGGCCATCGCCGGCAGCGCGAGCAGCGCGAGCACCACCACCATTGCCGATACTTTCTTCATCATTCTGACCTCCAGTGTCCGTGGACCGGCCGTCCCCCTGCCGAGGCGGCGCGGGAGGCGGCGGGCCGGTGAGCGGTTGTCCCGCACGCGGCTCGGGCGCGGTGCGCGATCCGTCGGGCGGGCAGGCGGCTGCGTCCTCATGCGCCCAATCTGGCGCCCGGGAATGTCAATGTCCTCACGGGGGTGTCAGACGTTGTGAAGGATGTTTCGGAGATGCAAAACAACCCGGCCGGGTCCCCGGCCCTGCGCTATATTGCAGGTGGGACCGGACGCGCGGGATTCCGGCCCACGGAGTCTGACGATGGCCCTGCTCGGCAACGGCCGCAACGGCGGCTTCTCGAACTCGGAGCTCCGCGCCGTGGAGCGCAACGTCCTCGGCGGGCGGAGAATCCTCTGGGCCGGCGTCCTGGCCGTGCTGGTGCCGCTCGGCGTCCTGCTCGCGCTGCAGTGCTGGTGGCTGGCCGATCTCGAGCGCAACTCGGCCATCGCCCGCAAGGCGACGCTCGACAACTACCTCGCCGCGATCTCGAAGGAGGTCCGCTACTTCTACTCCAAGATCTCCGAGCGCGCGCTCAACCTGCCGGCCGAGGCGCTCGGTCCGAAGACCATCGCCAAGGCCGGCGTCTACTTCAAGAAGAAAGAGATCGAGGGCACCAAGCGGCTGTTCGTGGTCAGCTACCTGACCAAGGACGCGATCTTCTTCTACGACCCCGAGACCCACGCGATGGAGGTGCCCGAGTTCTCGGACGAGACCGTTGCGGTGTGGGCGGCGACGTCGTCGTGGGCCTATCTGCGCAAGAAGGGCACCAAGATCGACACCACCAACCTGATCGTCGATCAGCGCGACCCCGACAACCGGATCATCCTCAACCCCATCACCGACGAGAACTGGAAGCTGGTGGGCCTCGCCGGGCTGATCGTCGACCAGCAGTACTTCGAGAGCGAGGTCCTGCCCCGGGCCATCGCGGCCAGCCTGCCGGAGTTCGGCGCCGGGACCGACGACCTCCTGGTGATCGTCCGCAACGGCCGGGGTCACCAGGTGCTGCCGCAGGGTGCTGCGGCCAGCCCCTCCGACGACCGCGTCAAGCGCGCCTTCGACTTCATCTTCACCGACTGGACCATGAGCCTGCAGGGCGAGCTCGCGACGCCCGAGAAGTGGGCGCGGGCGAACTTCGCGCTCAACATGACCATGTCGGCGGTGCTGGCGGCCGTCCTCCTGGCGGGCATCGCCCTGACCATCCGCACCGCCCTGCGCGAGATGCGGCTGTCGGCGATGAAGAACGAGTTCGTCTCCAACGTGTCGCACGAGCTGCGGACCCCGCTGTCCTCGATCCGGGTCTTCGGCGAGTTCATGCGCCGGGGACGGGTCGAGGACCCCGAGAAGGTCCGCGAGTACGGCTCCTACATCGAGACCGAGAGCCGGCGCCTCACCCAGCTCATCAACAACATCCTCGACTTCTCGCGCATCGAGTCCGGCCGCAAGGTCTACACCTTCGAGACCGCCGACCTCGAGGACATCCTCGCGGGCACCCTCTCGACCTTCACCGTCCGCCTGCGCGACAAGGGTTTCAACGTCGAGTACCGCGGCCCGGAGGAGCCGCTGCCCGAGGTCGAGGTCGACGCCAACGCCATCGACCGGGCGGTGGCCAACCTGCTCGACAACGCCGTCAAGTACTCCGACGGCGACCGTACGGTCATCGTCGAGCTCGAACGTGACGACGGCCACGCCCTCATCTCGGTCACCGACCACGGCATCGGCATCCCCCGCGACGAGCGCGAGCGGATCTTCGAGCGCTTCCACCGCGTCAGCACCGGCCTGGTGCACGACGTCAAGGGCTCCGG
>CAZMED010000228.1:0-5259 GCA_964565045.1 uncultured Thermoanaerobaculia bacterium | reverse complement strand
CGTTGACCGACACGGTGCGGATCCCCATGGTGTCCTCGCGCTTGCCGACGGTGAATCCCGGGGTGTCGCGGTCGACGATGAAGGCCGAGATCCCGCGCATGCCGCGGTCGGGCTCGGTGAGGGCGTAGACGGTGAAGACCGAGGCGACGCCGCCGTTGGTGTTCCACTTCTTGTGGCCGTTGAGGACAAACTCGTCGCCGTCGCGGATGGCGGTGGTGCGGAGGCTGCCGGCGTCGGAGCCCGAGGCCTTCTCGGACAGGCCGAAGGCGATCAGGCTGTCGCCCGAGGCGATCCCCGGGAGGTACTTCTGCTTCTGCTCCTCGGTGCCGCCGAGGATGATGGGGAAGGAGCCGAGGGCGTTGACGGCGAACGCCACGCCGACGCCGCCGCAGGCCCGCGACAGCTGCTCGACGATGAGGCAGAGGTTGAGCACGCCGGAGTCCTGGCCGCCGTACTCCTTCGGGATCCAGACCCCTGTGAGGCCGTAGGATTTGAGGGCCTCGAGGATGTCCCAGCCGTACTCACCGGTACGGTCGAGCTCCGCCGCCCGCGGCCGCACGTACTTCTCGGCCACCTCGCGGGCCCGCTCCATGTAGTCGATGTTCTCCTTGCTCAGTAGCTCGCGCATGCCGTCCTCCCCGTTCGTGGTGGCCCGCATTCTACCTGTTTCCCTTCTCAGAATTCGGCCGCCGGGCGGCGACGCCCGGCGGCCGAATTCTGAGTTGGCGAACATATTCGATGCTTCGGACGTAACTACGGTTGGAACGCGTCGTCAAGTGTGAGGGAGGACGTTATGGCTCGAAAGAAGAGAGTGTGGTGGATCGTCGTCGCGGTGGCAGTGATCGCAGTGGCGGCCGGCGCCCTCGCGGCGAAGACCCGCGGCAACGGCAACGGCAAGGAGGAGAAGGGTCCCGACGTCCCGACCCTGGCGGCGAGCATCGACGACGTGCAGGTGGTGGTCCGCGAGGTGGGCACCGTCGAACCCGAGGTCAAGGTGGAGATCAAGTCCAACCTCTCCGGGCGAGTGGTTGACCTCCCGATCCGCGCCGGCGACGTGGTCACCAAGGGCCAGCTGATCGCCCGCATCGAGCCCGACGTCAACCAGGCCCAGAACCTGCTGTCGGTGCGCAACCAGGTCCAGGCCTCCGCGATCGACCTCGAGGACGCGAGGCAGGACTACGAGGCCAAGCGCCAGCTCTTCGAGAACGGCCTCATCTCCGTCGAGGTCAACCGCGAGGCCGAGACCCGCTACCGCCAGGCCCTGCAGGCGGTGGAGGAGGCGCAGGGCAAGATCGATCTCGTCGAGGCCTCCGGCATCCCGGTCGGCGACAACCCGCGCCAGGTGGTCAACATCATCTCGCCGATGGAGGGCGTCATCATCGAACGCCCGGTGGAACTGGGCGAGACGGTCACCGGCTCGGGCTCGTTCAACGCCGGCACGGTGATCGCGACCGTGGCCGACCTCGGAACGATGCTGGTCAAGGCGGGGATCAACGAGGTCGACATCGGCAAGATCCACCTCGGCCAGGAGACCCGGATCACGCTTGACGCCTTTCCGCGCGTCCTCTTCATGGGGATCATCAGCCGCATCGCGCCGGCGGCCCGCCTCGACGAGCAGGTCAAGGTCTTCGACGTGGAGATCGCGCTCGACGAGCTCGGCCGCGAGCTGCGAACCGGCATGACCGCCAACATCGAGATCCGCGGCGAGACCCACGAGCAGGTGCTGGCGGTGCCGGTGGAGTCGGTCTTCATCCGCGGCGAGGAGGAGGTCGTCTACATCCTGCGCGACACCCCGCTGCCCGCCGAAGAGGGTGCGCCGGAAGCCGATGCCTCGGAAGGGGAGGATGGCGCTGATTCCGGGGTTGCCGCCGGGAAGCCGTGGCGGGACGACCCCCGCCAGCAGTGGCGGCGCTGGTTCGAGGAGCGGCGGGTGGTGACCGGCATCGCCTCGACCACCGAGGTCGAGGTGGTCGAGGGCCTCGCCGAGGGCGACAAGGTCGCGCTCGCCGACCCGTCGAAGCCGAAGGAGGAGAGCTCGTCATGAAGACGCTGATGAAGCTCGAGGGCATCACCAAGGTCTACGGCGAGGGTGAGCTGGCGGTGGAGGCTCTCAAGGGCGTCGACCTCGAGGTCGGTGTCGGAGACTACCTGGCGGTGATGGGGCCGTCGGGCTCCGGCAAGTCGACCCTCATGCACATCCTGGGCCTGCTCGACTCGCCGACCTCGGGCTCGTACCTGCTCGACGGCGAGGAGGTGGCAGGCTTCTCCAGACGCAAGCTGGCCCACCTGCGCAACCGCAAGATCGGCTTCATCTTCCAGAACTTCAATCTGCTGCCGCGGGCGAGCCTGCTGCGCAACGTGGAGCTGCCGTTGCTGTACGGCGGCATGGGCCGGCGGGAGCGCCAGAAGCTCGCCTACGACGCGCTGTCGATGGTCGGCCTCGCCGACCGCGCCCGCCACCGCCCCAACGAGCTCTCCGGCGGCCAGCGCCAGCGCGGCGCCATCGCCCGCGCCCTGGTCGGGCGGCCGTCGGTGATCATGGCCGACGAGCCGACCGGCAACCTCGATCAGCAGACCGGGGCCGAGATCCTCGAGCTCTTCGACGAGCTGCGCGCCGGCGGCCAGACTCTGATCATGGTCACCCACGACCCGTCGATCGCAGCCCGCGCGCGGCGGACCATCCGCATCGTCGACGGTCTCGTCGGGGCCGAAGGAGAACGGGCGGCGGCATGAACCCGGCCCAGTTCATCCGCGAGGGCTTCGTCGAGATCCGCGAGCACATCGGCCGCACGCTGCTGCAGACCCTCGGCGTGATCCTCGGCGTCGCGTCGGTGGTGGCGACCCTCGGCATGACCGCGAGCATGGACGCGCGGCGCGACCAGTTCTTCCGCGAGTCGGGTGGGACGCGGCTGATGGGGGTCTACAACCAGCCACCGGCCGAGCTCGAGCTGTCGGCCCGGCAGCGGGCGCGGATGGGACTGAAGCTCTCCGATGCGGAGGCGATCCGCGACACCGTCAAGGGCTTCGACATGGTGGTGGCGGAGATCGGCGCCACGCACCGGGTGCGGGCAGGCGCCACCGAGGAGAGCTTCCGCATTACCGCCATCGAGCCGCGCTTCATGGAGATGCGCGAGCTCGCGATGGGATCAGGCCGCTACATCACCGACCACGACATGGCCAGCGCAGCGGCGGTCGCCGTGCTGGGGTCGACCCGCGCGCGCGAGCTGTTCGGGACCGTGGACCCGGTGGGCAAGCCGGTCAACATCGACGGCAAGGCCTACACGGTGGTGGGCGTGACGGAGGAGAAGGTCTTCTTCTGGCAGGAGTCGGACAGCTACAACGCGCACGAGTGGCTCAACCGCCTGATCGTCGTCCCCATCACGTCGTACATGAAGCGCCACCGCGAGGCCGGCGCCGACCGCATTGACGAGCTCAACCTCAGGCTGAATTCCTCCGACGTCCACAAAGAGTCGCGCGGCGCCCTCGAGCAGCTGCTGCGGTCGCGCCACGGCGTCGAGGACTTCGGGATCTGGGACCGTCAGGAGCGCATCGAGCAGGGCGCGCAGGAGGACATGGTCTACAACATCACCTTCCTGGCCTGCGGGCTGATCTCGCTGCTGGTCGGCGGCATCGTGATCACCAACATCATGCTCGCCTCCTACACCGAACGCATGCGCGAGGTGGGGGTCCGCAAGGCGCTCGGCGCCACCGGCTGGCAGGTCTTCGTGCAGTTCCTGATCGAGGCGGTGGTGGTCACCGTCTGCGGCGGCGCCCTCGGCCTCGCCCTCGGCGTCGTCTTCACCGCCGGCATCATGTCGATCATGAAAATGGACATGACCATCACTCCGGTGATGGTGGCGGTGTCGGTTGTGGCGGCGGCGGTGGTGGGCTTCTTCTTCGGCATGTACCCGGCGATCAAGGCCTCGCGCCTGGATCCGGTGGTCGCGCTGCGCTACGAGTGAGGTCTCATGTTCATCGGCGAGTCCCTGCGAACCACCTTCACCGAGATCTGGGCGCACAAGATGCGTTCGCTCCTGACCCTGGTCGGGGTCGTGCTCGGCACGATGGCGGTGGTGACCATGGTCAGCCTGATCGAAGCCATCAAGGTGGAGATCTGGAGCGGCATCGACTCGCTCGGCCTGCGCGGCGTGCTCTTCGTCAGCGCCGATTCCCCGACCTCGAACCTCGACCTCAAGCGATCGCACCTGTCGGAGGGACTGCGACGCGAGGACGCCGCCGCTCTCGTCGGCGCGAGCGAACAGATCACGGGCGCGGCGCCGGTCGCCTTCTCGCAGCAGGTGGTGGCGTGGGGCGACGCCAGCAAGGCGGTGCGGATCACCGGCACGACGCCGGACTACGCGGCGGTCTTCGACCGCCGCGTCGAGGCCGGCCGCTACCTGTCGGACCTCGACGTCGCACGGCAGCGGCGGGTGGCGGTCATCGGCCACTTCCTCGCCGAGCAGCTGTTCGGCGGCAGCGACCCCGTGGGCCAGTGGGTGCGGATCGGCAACCATCGCTTCGAGGTCGTCGGCGTCGGCGAGCGGGTCGGGAACGAGATGATCAACGACGGCTGGAGTCGGCGCGAGATGGAAGGCGCCACCATCCCGTTGACCACGATGCAGGGCGTTTTCAGCGGCGGTGAGCGGGTGCCGATGCTGATGGTCAAGGCGGGGAACACCGACAACCTCGGCCAGCTCTTCGCGCACCTCAAGAACCTCCTGTGGCGCCAGCACAACCGGGTCGAGGACTTCGAGATCGAGAACGTGGCCGCCGAGATCCTGCGGGCGGAGCGCGAGATCGACGAGATGATGAAGGGCTGGACCGTGGTCCTCTTCGCGATCTCCGCCATCTCGCTGGTGGTCGGCGGGGTCGGTATCTTCTCGGTGATGCAGATCTCACTCGCCGAGCGCCTCTATGAGATCGGCCTGCGCAAATCCATCGGCGCCGAGGACCGCGACATCCTCTTCCAGTTCCTGATCGAGGCGGTCTTCCTCTCGGTGATCGGGGCGGTCATCGGCTTCGGGGTGGCGGTGGTGCTGTGCGCCTTCGCCGGGCAGTTCTTCGAGGCCGGCCTGCCGATCTCGGGCTTCGCGGTGGCGCTCGCCATCTTCTTCGCCGTCAGCGTCGGACTGGTGGCGGGGATCTACCCTTCGATGCGCGCGGCTCGCATGACGCCGGTGCAGGCCCTGGCGGGGTGACGGCGCAACGTTCCACGTTGGAACGTTCCGCCCACCCACCCGCTGAGCACGCGGCGGTGCA
>CAZMED010000227.1:1667-5273 GCA_964565045.1 uncultured Thermoanaerobaculia bacterium | reverse complement strand
GCGCCAAGCTCGAGGGCGAGTACGGCGTCAACGGCCTCTTCGTGGGCGTGCCGGCGATCGTCGGCGCGGGCGGCGTCGAAAAGGTCATCGAGATCGACCTCAGCGATGCCGAGAAGGAAGCCTTTGCGAAGTCCATTTCCGCCGTCAGCAAGACCTGCGGCGAAGTGGACGAGATGCTCGCCAATCTCTGATCTCTTTCCCGCGATCGATGCAGGCCCCCTGCTTGGCAGGGGGCCTTTTTGCGACCCGATGACCCGAACGTTCTAACGTTCAAACGTTCCAACGTTTAACGTTGTGTACCGGAGAGCCGTGCTGTAGACTGCTGCGAAGTCTCGAGCTCGGAGGTCCGGCTTGGAGAAGATCAGGAGGATCGCGGTCAACACAGGTGGCGGCGACGCCCCGGGCCTGAATGCGGTGATCCGCTCGATCGTGCTCGCCTCCCTGCGCCGCGGTTGGGAGGTCCTCGGGATCCGCAAGGGATACGAGGGGCTTCTCGACACCTCCAAGATCATGCAGCTCGACCGCGACTCGGTGCGCGGCATCACCCACCTCGGCGGCACCATTCTCGGCACCACCAACCGCAACAGCCCGTTTCAGTACCCGGTTGCGGCGGCGGGCGGCGGGACGGCCCTGGTGGACCGCTCCGACGAGGTGGTGGCCAACTTCCGCCGCCTCGCAATCGACGCCCTGATCGCGATCGGCGGCGACGGCTCCATGCGCATCGCCTGCGACCTGGTGAAAATGGGCGTGCCCATCGTCGGCGTGCCGAAGACGATCGACAACGACCTCTCGGGGACGGTCGTCACATTCGGCTTCGACACGGCGGTGACCGTCGCCACCGAGGCCATCGACCGACTGCACTCCACGGCCGAGGCGCACGAGCGGGTCTTCGTGGTGGAGGTCATGGGCCGCTACGCCGGTTGGATCGCGCTCAACTCGGGGGTCTCGGCCACGGCGGACGTGGTCCTGATTCCCGAGATCCCGTACGACATCGAGAGCGTGTGTGACAAGATCATGGACCGGGAGGCGCGCGGGCGCCGCTTCTCCATCGTCGTGGTGGCCGAAGGGGCGCGGCCGCGCGACGGCGAGATGGTGGCAACGGACCAGGGCGCCGGCCGCGAGAAGCGCCTGGGCGGCATCAGCGAGCGGCTGGCGGCGGAGATCCAGCAGCGCACCGGCAAGGAGACCCGAAACGTGGTCCTCGGGCACCTCCAGCGCGGCGGCCGTCCGACCACTTTCGACCGGCTGCTGGCGCTCAGGTTCGGCGCCGCCGCGGTGCGGATGGTGGCCGAGCGGCGCTTCAACGTCATGGTGGCCCTCGATCCGCCGACGGTTCTGGCGGTGCCCCTGGAGACCGCCACCGAGCGCATGAAGTCGGTGCCGCTCGACAGCGACACAGTGCTCACCGCGCGCGACCTCGGCATCTGCTTCGGCGACGACGGTGGGGGCGGGCCGTAGATGATCGTCTCGGCCTGGTACGACGGGCACGGCTCCTACGGGCTTCGGGTCGTCGAGGCCGACGTGAGCCTCTACTTCCGCCCCGAGTGGACCACCGTCACCGTCTACCTTCCCGACGACTCGGAGCCGGCGCAGGCGCCCCTGACCCCCAGCTTCTGGCAGGGCTCGCCGGAGCTGCGCTCGCCGCGCATCAAGTCATTCTTCCTGCGCAACGACCTCGCGCCGTGGGAGAAGAAGAAGCCGCCCCGTTTCGAGCTCATACCGCTCGGCGAGGGGGTGTTCCGCGTCGAGTGGATCGTCAGGCCTCGCGGCCAGTCCGTGCTGCCTTTGGATTGAAGCTCAGCGGACGGATATGGGCACCGGCAGCACGGTTCGCGGGTCGCCGCTCGAGCGGTCGATGACCGAGGCGTAGATCGCGAGCGGGGCCGAGATCTCGAGCCGCGCCAGGAAGCTCTCGATCCCGCCGCAGCCGGCGCCGGGCTCCCGGGACGGGGCGAGGCGGATCTGCTGCCAGCTGCGGGGCGCGATCTCGAGGCGGACCGGAAAGTAGACGTCGTCGCCGTCGAGGTTGACGGCGCGACCGTGCTCATCCGGGATGTCGAGAACCACCGTGACAGGTTCGGGCCCGGGGTTGGCAAAGCCGATCGAGGTGTCGAAGAGCGCTCCGTCGCACGGGTTGCGGTGCCAGAGCAGGGCCGGCAGCAGATGGGCCCCGGCGGCGGGTAGAGCATCGAGCGCGATCGCCTCGAAGGACTCGCCGCGGCCCGAGAGCACGGCGGACGGTCCGCCCTCGCCGCTCGCGGAAAAGCTGACCAGGCGGCTCGAAATGTGGATCGGGCCGTCGGCCCGCAGCACGAGGCCGCCGCGCGCGGTGGCCGCGCAGCCGAGGTCGGTGGCGAGGCCGCTCGCGGTCCAGACGGTCGCCGAATGCGGCGGCACCACTCGGGTCGGGCTCATGAATTGATCGCAGGGCGCCGGGCGGTCGACCTGACCGGGCAGGAAACGGGCGATCTCCACCAGCACCGGCTGCTCGCCGGGGTTGGTGAGGTAGATCTCGGAGCTCCAGACGTCGCCGTGCCGGCCCGGGACGTTGTAGGCGAAAACCGGGAGCACGAGCTCGCCAGCGGCGCCGGGCAGTGCACCGAGCAGCAGGGCGAACGGAATAATGACACGACGGAGCATGGGGGAACGCCTCCACCACGGATGGCATCCGTGAACCACCATTGTATACGGACCGAGCGCAGCCTCCGTTGAGAGGCGAGGTACACTTTCCGGCCGGAGGAGCCATGCAGCTGCCGCACGGCGCGTACGCGCCGATTCCCACGCCGCTCGACGCCAGGCTGCGCTTCGACGCCGAGGCGCAGCGGGCTCACCTGCGCTGGCTGGCCGCGCAGGGCCTCGACGGCGCCCTCGTGCTCGGCACCAACGGCGAGTTTCCGTCGCTCGCGCTGAACGAGCGGAGGACGGTGGCGGAGGCCGCGGCCGCCGCCGGCTCGGGGCTCGCGCTCATGCTGTGCGTCGGCTCCTGCGCGCTGCCCGAGGTCCTCGAGATGGTCGATGTCGGGGCGGGCTGCGGCTACGGCTCGGTGCTGTGCCCGCCGCCGTTCTACTTCCGATCCGCGCCCGTGCGCGGGCTCGCCGACTTCTTCCAGCGGGTTCTCGACGCCTCGGAGCTCCCGGTGCTGCTGTACCACATCCCCCAGGTCAACGGCGTGCCGATCTCGGACGAGCTGCTCGAGCTCATCGGCGAGCATCCGAGGCTGGCCGGGGTCAAGGACAGCTCGGAGAGCGAAACCGAGCGGCTCCGGCTGAGCAGGCGCTTCGCCGGCCGCGCCTACCTCGTGGGCACCGATCGCCTGGTGGAGGCGAACCGCCGCGCCGGCGGCGCCGGCAGCATCAGCGCGGCGGCCAGCGTCGCGCCGGGCCTGGTCGCGGCGGTGCAGCGTGGCGCGGCACAGCAGGAGGCGCTCGACCGCGTGCGCGAGCTGCTGGAGATCTCCGGTCTCGGCCCGTCCGTCAAGGCCGTCCTGCGCCGCGCAGGATTCGGCGAGTACGCCACGCGGCCGCCGCTCCTCAGGCTCGATCCCGACCGCGAGGACGCGCTGTGGGACGCGTACTGCGAGCTCGTGCCGGCCGCCGACCGCCCGG
>CAZMED010000227.1:0-1567 GCA_964565045.1 uncultured Thermoanaerobaculia bacterium | reverse complement strand
GTGAGGACGACCTTGCCGAAGACCTCGCCGGCGGCGAGCGCGCGGTGCGCTTCGGCGGCCTGGTCGAACGAGGAGGTGCGGTCGATGATCGGTCGGATCCGGCCGTCGGCCAGGTGGGCGCCGAAGCGTTCGAGGAAGGCGTGGATGATGCGGCTCTTCTCCCCGACGGGCCGGGCGCGCAGGGTGGAGCCATGGATGCTGGCGCGGCGCCGCATCAGTCGCGACAGGTCGAGGTCGGCGCGACTGCCGCCCTGCAGCCCGATCACCACAAGGCGGCCTCCGGTGGCGAGCACCTCGAGGTGGCGGTCCAGGTAGGACGCGCCGACGCAATCGAGCACGATGTCGGCGCCGCGGTCGTCGGTGAGCTCGCGGGCAACGGCGACGAAGTCCTGCTCGCGATAGTTCACGGCGGCATCGGCGCCGAGCTCTCGACACTGGCGGCACCGCTCGTCGGTTCCGGCGGTGACCACGATGCGCGCGCCCGCGGCTTTCACGAGCTGGATCGCCGCCGTGCCGACGCCGCCCGAGCCGCCGTGCACCAGCGCGGTGGCGCCGGGCTGCAGCCCGCCGACGAGGAAGAGGTTGAGGAAGGCGGTGATGAAGACCTCGGGCACGCCGCCGGCCTCGGTGTCGGTGAGTCGCTCCGGACGCGCCATCACGCAGCCGGCCGGGACCACCACCTCCTCGGCGTAGCCGCCGCCGGCGAGCAGCGCCATGACGCGGTCGCCGAGGGCGAAGCTTTCGACGCCGTCGCCGACCTCGGAGACCGTGCCGGCGCACTCGAGGCCGAGGATCTCGGAAGCGCCCGGGGGTGGGGGATAGAGGCCCCGCCGCTGCAACAGGTCGGCGCGGTTGACCCCCGCGGCTGCAATGCGGATCCGAACCTCGCCCAGACCGCAGGCGGGGTTTGGGACCTCGGCCACCCGTAGCACGGACTCTTCGCCGGGCTCGTCGAAGACCACGGCACGCACGGCCCGACTATACAACGGCCGCAACGGGCGGACGAGCCCGCCGCTGAAGCCGTCGCGGAAGCTGGATCCGAGGCCCGGAAAGGGCTTTCTGACGCGCGATCTGACACAACGGCAGGTGGTCGGCGAGACCGGACGCACATTAGAGATTGAGTTGCAGGATCCAGATACACCTGGTATAACGGGAGGAAACCCTGTGGAGGCCGACAATGCGGAATGCTGACGTCTCGACGAGCTTCGCGTGCATCGCCATGCTCTGTCTGATCGCCTCTGCAGGAGCGGCCGCGGAGGGCCCGCAGATCACGAGCACCCAGCGCTACGTCTTCGCGGGCCAGACGGCTTGCGTCTGCGGGCACTTCCCGACCCCCGAGTCACGGGGCGGACTGACGATCGGCGGGGTGGCGCTCGGCGAGCCCGTGTCCGCCTCGAGCTCGAGGTTGGATTTCCGGGTCCCGGAGAACGTGCCGCCGGGCCCCCAGCTCATCTCCGGCCCGGTCGCGGCGGGCTTCGGCCCCGGCTCCGGGGTCGAGATCGAGGTGCTGCAGCTCGAGGGCTCGATCGATCAGGAGCTCCTGCACAGTGGTCAGTCGACGCCGATG
>CAZMED010000226.1:0-5279 GCA_964565045.1 uncultured Thermoanaerobaculia bacterium | reverse complement strand
GGGCCGAGACGTTGCCCGACTCGTGGTCGGAGTGGAGGATGAAGTACATCCGCGCCACGTCGTCGTACGGTGAGTCGATGCCCATCTGGTGCGCGAAGTTGCCGCCCATGTCGAGCTTCGGGTCCTCGGCGATCTGGTCGTCATCCTTGTACTTCAGGCGGTAGATGAAGGCCGCCAGCACCGGCAGCTTCGCCATCAGGTTGCAGGAGTCCTCGAACATCGGATCCCAGTAGTCCATCTTCGACATGCCCTCGTTGTAGCGCTTGACGAAGATCGACTCGCGCTGCATGGCGAGGATGCCGGCCGAGTACATGGTCATGGGATGGGTGTCGCGCGGCATGGCGCGCAGCACGTCCTTGACGTAGTCCGGAAGCTGGCGGCGCTTCTTGAAGTCCGCGACCACCTCGGCCGCCTGCTCGGCGGTCGGGATCTCGCTGGTCATGAGGTAGTAGAAGAAGCTCTCGACGGTGGGGTACTCCTGACCCTCGGGGGTCGGCAGCGCCGCGAAGGTCTCGGGAATCGTGCGGCCACGGAAGCGGATACCCTCGAACGGATCGAGGTAGGAGACATCGGTGACCAGGCAGCGGACGCCGCGGGCTCCGCCGATGGCCTGACCGATCGTGACCTCGCTGATCTTGACGTCGCTGTACTCCTTGAGCAGGCGCGTCGTCCTCGGCCGATGTTCTTCGATCTTCTTGTACAGGGTTTCTTTCAACGTCGCCATCAATGCCTCCTGTTTCTCATTCTGCCGGCTGGGTTGGGGCCGCAACCAGCAGCGCCAACTCGACCCGGTCATTTCGTGTCAATTTCGGCCGGCGTCGGAGCCCCGCATGAGCCCCTCGCGTCACAGAGTATAGGGCTTGTGAAGAAAAGTGACAAGCTCTTTCGGCGGATTTTCGGGGCCGTCCGGGGCTGCGTGGGAACGACCGTCGCCGACCGCGCGGTTCGGCCCGTCGACGACGCATTTCGGAGTCCGCGCGGAGCTTCGAGGAGCAGCCCGACTCTGACTCGGTAGTCCGCCCCTGACGGCTGGTTCCGGGTTACTTGTCCTTGCCGCCGCCCGGACCGCCGAACTCGTACTTGATGAAGCGGGTGTAGTTCGGGTCCGGCGCGCCGTCCTCGCCGCCCACCACCACCGGCGGCTCCTCGTCGACGCAGTACACGTAATCGCCGAGGAAACGGTGGTCGTGCTGGCACAGCACGACGAACTTGATGTCCTTGCGATCGCGGTGCCTCCACGACTCGCCCGGGTTCTCCTCGTCGATGCCGTCAAGGTCGTTGCCGTGCCCCTTGTTCGGGTCGCCGTCGAGCAGGTAGTAGTAGGGCCCCGGCTTCCTGCCGTTGTAGTGGGTGGCCCAGAAGGTCGCTGCATCCATGAACTGGCGGCCGTTGTGGCTGTCCATGATGATCGCCGCCTGAATCCCGCGCACCTCGGCCATGCACCGCGTCAACCGAGCACGTTCGATCGCGTTGAGCAGGCTGACGACGACGATCGCCGCCAACAAACCGACGCCGACGGCGACGATCACCACCTCGGTCAGCGTGAGGCCGCATTCGCCGGAGCGCCGCCGCGGCGTGGCTTGGTTGAAGCTTTGCTCCGCACCCTCGACGCCTTCGACCGTCGGCCTCGCCGCCGATCGCCGGCGCGTCGGGTCATGCGGGCACGTCGCGGCAACCCGAGCCCTGGGTGGGCCGGACGTGGCGAGGCTCGGCACCCGGCCGCGGCCACCATTTCTGTCGACGAATCGCACATTCACATGATAGGAACCGGGACGCTGTGCTGCAATCGCTCAATTGGACCGTTTTTCTCATCCAATTGAGTGAGTTTCCGGCGCAGGTCCCAACCGCGGAATCGCCGCAGGCCTTCGGTCTCAGTGCCCCACGGGAATTTGCGCCGAGTTCGGCTACAATGCCTCACAGGGGAGCCCGCGTGAGAATTCGACTCGGTCGGAGCCCTGGCGTCGGGAGCCGGGACCAGGTCCCGTCGTCGCTCCCGGATTGCAGCCGGAATCGACCTTCCTCCGCTCCGGGAGAGCTGTCGTGAGCCGCTGGCGGCTGAGCTGGACGGTCGGCGACATTCCGTCGACCTGCCCCCTCTCGGCCGGCACCCACGTCATCGGCTCGGCGCCGGGCGCGGAGGTCCGCATCGCGCACGCCACCGTCTCCCGACGCCACGCCCGGATCACCTGCGGCGACGAGGCGATCACCATCGAGGACCTCGGCTCCACCAACGGCACCTTCGTCGACGGCGAGCGCATCGCCGAGCCATCGGACATCACGGCCCGCGCCCTGGTCAGGCTGGGCTCCGTCGAGATCGAGATCGTGAAGGACCGCGCTGCTCCCGCGGCCGCACGGACAGGCTTCTCCGGCATCAGCTCGAGCGCCTCGATGCTGCTCGGCCCGGCCACGGTGGGGTTCCTGCGCGACGTCGGCGAGGAGGTCGCTTTCGGTGCCGGCGACGTCATCGTGAGGCGCGGCGAGCAGCAGGATTTCTTCTACGTGGTCATCGAGGGCGAGGTTGAGCTGCTGTTGAGCGAAGGCGAGACGCGGCGCCGTCCGCTCGCGCGCCTCGGCGAGGGCGGCATCTTCGGCGCCGAGTCGGTGCTCGCCAAGCAGGGTGCGGCCATCGACGCGGTGGCGGCGACCGACGTCAGGCTCCTGCGCTACCCCGCTTCGGCACTCCCCACCGCCCTGCAGGAGTCGGCCTCGCTGCGCAGCAAGCTGCTGGGGGGCTTCGCCCGCAACCTGCACAAGACCACTGCCGACGCCCTCGACCTGATGCGCGGCACCGAGGTCATTGCCCGGCTGGTGCAGGGCGACAACGACCCCGACCGCCTGATCGCCGTGTCGCCGCGCATGAAGGCCATCGCCAAGAAAGTCGACGAGCTCGCCCAGGAGCGGTGCCCGCTGCTCGTCGTCGGCGAGGACGGGACCGGCAAGACCCAGATCGCGCGACTGGTGCACGACGGGTCGTCGTGCTCCGGACAGGCGCTGATCGCGGTCAACTGCCGCGATCTCACGCCCGGGCACGCGGCGGAGTTGATTCTGGGCGAGGACCTCGGCGGTCGGCTGCCGTCGTCGGGGCGCGCCAGCGGCGGAATCCACCTCGCGCATAACGGCACCCTGGTGCTGCGTGGCGCCGACACCCTCGAGGCGCCGGTCCAGCAGATGCTCGCGTCCTATCTGCGGGGGCGGGAAAGGAAGCCGCCCGGCTCGTACCCGGACACCCGGATCATTCTCACAGCCCGCGGAGTCCAGCAGCAGGGTGATGGACGAGGCGGGCTGGTGGCGCCTCTGGTGGAGTGCTTCCAAGAGGTCCTGGAAATTCCTCCCCTCGCCGCGCGCCCCAAGGACATCCTACCGCTCGCCGAGGAGTTCCTGCAGCGTCACGGCCCACTCCCACCGGTGATCACCGAACCGGCGAAGCACGCGCTGTTGTCGCTGCGCTACCAACGGCGCAACGTGGCCGAGCTGCGGGAGATCGTCGATCTCGCGGTGCGGATCGCCGACGGCCCGGAGATCCGCACCGAGCACATCTTCGGCGGCGTCGGCGAGGACGCCGCGCCGCCCGGCATGGACATCTCGTCGACGCCGGTCGTGCGGCGGCTGTTGCGGCGCCACACCCTTCCCGCGCTGCGCGGCGTCACCCTGGCCGGCTTTGCGGCGGTGATCGTCCTCTGTTTCATCGCCGCCGGCGAGACCGCCGGAAGGGCCGCCAACACCGCCATCTGGTCTCTGTGGGAGCCCGTGGTCTTCGGCCTCTTCCTCGTCGTCGGCCCGGTGTGGTGCACCGTCTGCCCACTGTCCACCGCGGCGCGATTCGCCAAGAGGTTCGGCTCCTCCGAGCGGCCGCCGCCACCGTGGCTCATCCGCCACGGGCCGTGGCTGGCGATCCTCGGCTTCGCTCTCATACTCTGGGTGGAGCGCTTCTTCGACTCCACCGAAAATCCGATCGCCTCCGGGCTGTTGCTCACTTCTCTGCTCGCGGCCGCGGTGCTCGGCGCGCTCCTCTTCCGCCGCGAGGTGTGGTGCCGCCACCTCTGCCCACTTGGTCGTCTCGCCACGGCCCTGGCTCCGGTCTCTCCCCTGCAGCTCACTGCGAAGCAGCGCGTCTGTGCCTCCACGTGCACCACGCACGCCTGCTACAAGGGTTCGCCCGAACACCCCGGCTGTACCGTGTTCCACCACCCCCTCGAAGGCAAGCAGGCCTACCGCTGCAAGCTCTGCCTCGACTGCCTGCAGTCGTGTCCACACAACTCGGCGCAGGTGCAGATCCGCGCCCCCCTGATCGCTCTCTGGCGGCTCGACTCGAGCGCCGCTGACCTCGCGATGTTCGCCGCCGCTGTGTCGGTGCTGGCGCTCGGCCTGGTGGCCGCCAGGAGCTTCGAGGTGCTCGGCCAGCCGCTCGTCTTCACCCTGCTCTGCGCCGCCTGCCTGGTGGTCGGCATCGCCCTCTACCACATCGTGATCGCGATCGCCCGCAGCGACCGGCGGATCGCGCAGATGGTGCAGCTCGCTCTCACCATCATGATCCTCGGTTGGGCTGCCCTGATGGTGAGCCAGCTGGCGAACATCGTCGTGCTCAACCAGGCACGGATCGTGCTCCCGGCGCTCGACTGGCTGCCCCTGTGGGTCCCGACCCGGATCCCGCTCGTGCTCGTCCTGCAGATCGGGCTGGTGCTCTTCGCCCTCGCGCTCGCCCTCTTCTCGCTGGGGCACATCAAATTCGAGCACACCTCTTTCTGGACCCGTACGGGGCGTTACCTGACGCCTGTGCTGCTGGCCGGTTACGCCGCGGCGGTCGTGCTCCTGCTGGTAGCCCCGGCACTCTGACTCGAACCGGAAGTGCCCATCTTCCGGACATTCGGAGCTCAATCCGCGGTGCGACAGCGGAAATGTCTGAAAATGTCCGACGAGGTCGGCCGATTGTGCTTGCACATTCGCGCAAATGACTGTATGTATCTGTGAGCGGAAATAGCGACTCAGGCGCAATTCTGGTGATCGACGCTCGCGAGGAGGCTTTATGCATTTTTCGAGACTGCATCTCATACTTGTTTTCATTCTGCTGACCGCAATGACTGTCCCCGCTGCGGCGCAGCAGGCCAACCAGAACATCAACGTGCTGCCGGTGATCCCGAACAACGGCGATCCCGACTGGTTCCTCAAGGGTGACGGCTACCTGCAGCGCCAGGTGGAGCCCACCATCGCGGTCTCGACCCGCAATCCCGACCACCTGCTCGCCTTCTTCAACGACTACCGGGCCGTCGACGTGCCGGACG
>CAZMED010000225.1:0-5288 GCA_964565045.1 uncultured Thermoanaerobaculia bacterium | reverse complement strand
TCCAGGACACGCTGCCGTCGATGCCGAGCGGCTCGACCACCACGTTGCCCGTGATCTGGAGCTCGCCCCCCCGGGGCAGCCCGATCACGAAGTCGTGGTCGCCCCGCCTCTCGGGGATGGTGCTGATGTTGTTGAGCTCGAAGCGCGCGGGGCCGAGCCTCACGTCGAGGGGCTCGGCGAGGGCGCGATTCTCGACCTCGATGGTGGCGTCGCTCACCTCGATGTGTTGCAGCAGCGCCCGCGGCAGACCGCCCCCGTCGTCAGCCGCCTCTTCGGCGGCCGGCGACCGCTCCTCGATGTCCGCCATCAGCTCGAGGAGATTGACGCCGCCGTCCTCGAAGCGGCGCAGGGCGGCGAACGGCTTTTCCACCCGCAGCTCCTTGAGGGTCAGGGCCCAGCGGAAGAGGCTCGAGGCCTCGGCATTCGCATACAGCTCGTCGAAGGACAGCATCGTCGAGCCGGGACGGTCCGGCATGGAGAAGCCGCGCACCGTCAGCGACAAGGCGAAAGGATTGCAGCGCACCTCCTCGACCAGCACCTCGCGGCCGGTGCGCTCGCGGGCGGTGTCGGTGATGAGCTTCCTGGCAATCCACGGCACCAGGAAGAACCCGGCCAGTGTGTAGAGGACGAAAGCGGCCACCAGGGCGCTGCGCAGGCTCACGAGCCGCCAGGATCGGAACCAATCGACAATCTTCGCCATCACCCGTCATCCCCCTCGGATAGACCTCTCACGGAGTTCGGTACGGAGAAGTATGCTAGGAACGGATTTCTTCCATCAACTGCCAGTTGTGACAGTGGTCGCCGTTCAGGTGCGCCGGAATGCGAAGGGCGCGGCTCCGGGGGCGCCGCCTTCGAAAGGCCGCGCGCCGCGCAGCCCGTCCCCCTCGGTCGGTGCGTGCGGCGGGAGAGCACCGGCATCCGTCGTTGCGTCGCGCCGGGGCGCTTGCTACCGTGAGTCGTCGATTCACGAGCCCGAGATGAGGTCGAGACCGGCGGCAACGCACGCCCCGGGGGGGATTCATGGAGGTGATGATGAGAGTTCCAGCAACGCGCTTCGCACTTTCGACGTTCGTGCTGGGAGTGCTCGCATGCGGCGGCGCTTCGGCGCCGCCCCCGGCGGAGGACGCGGCGCCATCGGTGGTCGAGGCCCCGGCGGAGGTCCGGATCGACGGCGTCGGCTTCGCCACCCCGGAGTCGGTGCTGCACGATCCGGTGTCGGACGTTTACCTGGTGAGCAACATCAACGGCTCGCCGACGGGCGTCGACGGCAACGGCTTCATCTCGCGGCTCGCGCCGGACGGCGGGGTCCTCGAGCTCAAGTGGGTCGACGGCGAGAGCGAGGGCCTCACCCTGAACGCGCCCAAGGGCATGGCGATCATCGGCGACACCCTGTACGTCGCCGACATCACGCACATCCGCTTCTTCCACCGCGAGACCGGTGAGCCGCAGGGCGAGATCGAGATTCCCGGCGCCACCTTCGTCAACGACCTCGCGGCCGGTCGCGACGGTTGGTTGATCGTTTCCGACACCGGGGTCGTGTTCGGCGAGGGTGGGGCCGAGGACACCGGCACCGCAGCGGTCTACGTCATCGATCCCGAGGGCGAGCTGACAGAGGTGGCGAGTGGCCCGGAGCTCGAGCGCCCCAACGGGGTCGTGGACAGCCCCGCACATGATGGACCCGTGGTGGTGCCCTTCGGAGGCAACGCCGTGTATGCCCTCGACGAAGACGGCGTGCGGCTCGACCTCGCCACCCTGCCGGCGGGCGGCCTCGACGGCGTGGTGGAGACCGGCGACGGCCGTTTGCTGGTGAGCTCATGGGGCGGCGGCGCGGTCTACGCGGTGGATCCCTCAGGCGGCGTGGAAGTGGTCGCGGACGGCCTGCCGGCCCCCGCCGACATCGGCTTCGACGCGGGGCGTGCCGTCATGATGGTGCCGCTCTTCAGCGACGACGCAGTCGTCATCGTGCCCGTGCCGCCGCGAAACTGACCAGACGCCGCCGTCAGCCGTTGATCAGGGTCATCCCGGCCTCGGGGTAGCGGGTGCCGGCCACCTCGTCGGGCGGGAAGACCTCGTCGATGCGGCGCAGGTCGTCGTCCGACAGGCTGACGTGGGTGGCGCCGGCATTCTCGTCCAGACGCGCGCGCCTGCGGGTGCCGGGGATGGGCACGATGTCGTCGCCGCGGGCCAGCGTCCAGGCCAGGGCGAGCTGCGCGACGGTGCAGCCCTTGGCAGCCGCCATGCCCTCGATCCGCTCGACGAGCTCCAGGTTCCTGGCGAGGTTGTCGCCCTCGAAGCGCGGGTTGAAGCGCCGCCAGTCGTCCTCCGCGAGGTCGTCGATCGAGCGGATGGCGCCGGTGAGAAAGCCGCGCCCCAGCGGGCTGTAGGCGACGAGACCGATGCCGAGCTCGCGGCAGGCGGGGATCACCTCGTCCTCGATGTCCCGGCTCCACAGCGAGTACTCGGACTGCAGCGCGGTGATGGGGTGGACCGCCGCGGCGCGGTGCAGGGTGGAAGCCGCGGCCTCGGAGAGCCCGAGGTGCAGGACCTTGCCGTCCGCCACCAGCTCGGCCATGGCGCCCACGGTGTCCTCGATCGGCACCTCGGGATCGACGCGGTGCTGGTAGTAGAGGTCGATGTGGTCGACGCCGAGGCGCTTGAGGCTCGCGTCGCAGGCGGCACGCACGTACTCGGGGCGGCCGCTGACGCCGACGAAGCTGCCGTCCGGCCCACGCTTGACGGCGAACTTGGTGGCCAGCACGACCTCGTCGCGGCGGCCGCGCAGCGCACGTCCGACCAGCCGCTCGTTGGCGCCCGAGCCGTACATGTCCGCGGTGTCCCAGAAGGTGATGCCTCGCTCGATGGCGTGGTGGAGCACGGCAACGGCCTCACTCTCGTCGGTCGGGCCGTAGAACTCCGACATGCCCATGCAGCCGAGTCCGACCGCCGAGACCTCGAGACCGTGCGCTCCGAGCGTGCGTCGTTTCATGATGTCCTCCCCGACCGTTTCGGCTTCTCGTTGCAACGGGGAGAAGACCGGCTCTATTCTCGCCGGGCCCGCCGATGCCGAGTGCAGGTGATAGAATCCGCGCGGTCTGAAATCCGGTGGAAGCGGAGGTGAGCATGCGCAGATCGAGGCTCGCTCTGAGTGTCGTCGTGGTCCTGGTCATGGCGTCGGCGGGGGTGGCGTGGGCACAGCAGGAGCCCGCTCCGGAGCAGCCGGCCGCGGCAGCGGAAGAGCCGGCTGCGGCCGAGGCGGGCGCCGCCGAGGCGACCGGTGCGGCCGAGACACCCCAGGAACCTGCCGCGCCGGCCACCGAGCTCGAAACCACGGTCGAGTTCAAGCTCGACGGGCCGGTCAGCCTCGAGGGACGGGTCGGGGACGTGGAGGTGCGCAGCATCGAGTTCGTCCGCGCGCCGGTCAAGAGCAATGTGATCAAGGGCGCCTTCAGCTCGGGCAACGAGGACCTCAAATCGGAGATCGCGGTCCGCTTGAGCAGCGCCACCAGCGCCGCCACGAAGTGGAAGCTCGACATGACGGTGGAGTTCATGGACGGCGAGGGCAAGGTGATCGATCGCGCGAGCTCGAGCGGCAGCTTGAAGAACGAGGCCAAGATCTTCGACTTCAAGCTCACCACCCTGGCCTGGGTCGTGCCCCACATCGCTCGAGTCAAGCTGTCCGTCAACGCCAGGCAGTAGGCATTGCAGTCGCCCCTCGTGCGACGGCGCCATCTCAGGAGGCTCCCGGTGCGGGTTCCCGCGTTTGTTCCGATCATCGCCGTCGTCGCCGCCTGCGGTTGCTCCAATGCGACGGCACCGGCCGCTCCGTCGTCGCTCGAAGCCTCCCTGCAGGCTCTGGTGGACGAAGCGGTGGCATTGCACGCCGAGGTGCGGGGCGCCGCCCTGTGGGCCGACTCCCCGGTCATCGGCCTGCGATGGGAGGGCGCGGCGGGAGATGCCGACCCCGAGGGATCGGTGCCGATGTCGCCGGCGCACCCGGTGCGGGTCGCCAGCAACACCAAGACCTTCGTCGCAGCCGCGGTGCTGCGGCTCGTCGAGGAGGGGCGGCTGGCGATCGACGATCCGGTCGCCGCCCACCTGCCCGCCGAATTCGTGGAGCTGCTACGGGGCGATGGCTACGATCCGCAGGCGATCACCGTCCGCCACCTCCTGACCCACACCAGCGGGCTCTTCGACCACACCTCGGACGAGCGCTTCGAGGAGGCGATCCTGGCCGATCCGCAGCGCCGCTGGACGCGGGCCGAGCAGGTCGCGGCGGCCGTCGAGTGGGGCGCTCCGCACGCCGCGCCGGGCCAGGTCTTCACCTACTGCGACACGGGCTACGTGCTGCTCGGCGAGGTCGTCGAGCGTGCGAGCGGCCGGAAGCTGGCGGCCGCGGTGCGCGAGCTCATCGGCTTCGAACGGCTGGGTATGAGCTCCACCTGGTGGGAGACCCTCGAGCCGCCGCCGGAGGGCGTCCGTCCCCGCGCGCACCAGTTTCTCGGCGACCTCGACACCTTCGCCTTCGACCCGTCGTTCGACCTCTACGGCGGCGGCGGGATCGCCGCTACGGTGGGCGACCTCGGCCGCTTCTGGCGCGGGCTCTTTTCCGGCGGCGTGTTCGCGGACCCGGCGACGCTCGACACCATGCTGACGACCTTCGCCGGGGTCCGCGGCCTGGAGGGAGACGAAGGCGCGCTGCCGCCCGGCGCCTACCGCATGGGCCTGTGGGCGGTGCGGGTGAACGGCCTCGAGGCCTTCCGCCACACCGGCTTCTGGGGGACCTCGGCCACCTTCGTGCCCGCGCTCGACCTGGTGGTGACCGCCACCGTCAACCAGCACCAGGCCAAGGACGCGCTCGAGGCGATGGTGGCGGGTGCGGTCTCCGCGGTGGCCGACGCGGCCGGCGCCGGCGATCAGGGGCGGTCGAGGAAGGGCGCCGGGTCCACCGGCCTCCCCTCGCGCAGCACCTCGTAGTGCAGGTGCGAGCCCGAGGCCCGGCCGCTTGCGCCCACAGTGCCCACCGTGTCGCCCCGCCGGACCCGGTCGCCGCGTGCGACCTTGATCCGCTTGAGGTGGGCGTAGCGCGTGGCGTAGCCGTTGCCGTGGTCGACAAGCACCGTGCGGCCGAAGGCGCCTTCACGCTCGGCAATCACCACCGTGCCGTCGGCGGTCGCCCACACCGGGGTCCCCTTGGGAGCCGACAGATCGATCCCCTGGTGCCACGAGACGCCGCGGCGGGCGCCGAAGTCCGACGACACGGAGGCCACCCGCGGGTCCACCGGCCACCC
>CAZMED010000224.1:0-5304 GCA_964565045.1 uncultured Thermoanaerobaculia bacterium | reverse complement strand
AGGCGCAGCTGCTTCCAGCGGTCGTGGTACCAGAGCCACTGCTCGGGGCGCTCCCTTATGGCGCGCTCGAGCACGCCCATGAAGCGGGCGGTGAGCGGCACGTCCTCGCGCTCCGCCTCCGCGAGCTCGTCGACCAGGATCGGCGCCTCGTAGCGCAGGCTGTAGCGGCCCGGCCGCTCGCGCAGCGCGAAGGTCGGCACCACCGGCGCCCCGGTCTTGCGCGCCACGCGGGCGAGCACGGGGTGGGTCCACGCCGGGTGGCCGAAGAACGGCACCTGGATCCCCTGGTCCTCGCGCACCCGCTGGTCGATGAGGATCCCGACGCCGCCGCCGCGCTTGAGCTGGGCGAGCATCTCGCGGGCGATGGCGTGCTTGCCGAAGACGTGGTTGCCGTAGAGCCGGCGCAGGCGGTCGAGCTCGACCTCGAGCAGCGGGTTGTCGAGCGGCCGGTTGACCACCGCGAGCCCGCCCTCGAGCTCGAGCCCGGTGACCAGGGCCGCCACCTCCCACGAGCCGATGTGGGCGGTGAGGAAGAACGCCCCGCGGCCGCGGGCGACCGCCGCGCGCAGGTTCTCGAGGCCCGTGATGTCGACCGACGCCAGCAGCTCCTGCGGCTCGAGGCGCTGGAGGCGGATCGCGTCGAGCGCGGAGCGCGCGAAGTGCCGCGTCACCGCCCGCGCGAGGTGCCGGCGCTCGGCGGCGCTCGCATCGGGATAGGCGAGCCCGAGGTTGAAGTCGATGATCTGCCGGCGGCGGCCGCCCGTGAGCGAGTAGAGGTTGCCGAGCGCATCGCCCACCCGGGCCAGCGCGGCGGGCGGCAGCAGGCCGGCCAGGCCGCGGGCCGTGCGAAACGCGGCGTACTCCACCCGGTTGCGCAGTGCCGAACGGTCCTTGCTCAAGGCGCTGCCTCCGGAAGCAGCTCCCACAGCGCCTGCCAGCTCCCTACCACCGGCTCCACGGTCGTCTCCAGCACCCACACCGGGGCGTCGGCCGGCAGCTTGACCGCGTCCTTGGCGGTGGTCACCGGCACCGCCGCCGCCGCGGCCGCGGCCGCCGTCACCTCGGCGAGCTCGCGGGCGGTGTACGGGTGGTGGTCAGCAAACCAGCGGGTCCCCACGGTCTCGGCGCCGGCTTCGGCGAGGGTCGCGGCGAAGCCCTGCGGCCGGCCGAGGCCGGCGAAGGCGAACACCCGTTGGCCCGCGAGCGCGGCGGGATCACGCGCCGGGTCGCCGGGGGTCCGCACCCGGAAAGGGAGCAGCCGCGCCGCGAGCACCGGCAGCCCCGGCGCGATGTCCTCGAGCTCGGCCTCGATCCGGGCCGCCACCGGCCGCCAGTCGCGCGGCAGCTTGGTGATGAGCACCGCGTCGGCCCGGCGCAGCGCCGCCAGCGGCTCGCGCAGCCGGCCCAGCGGCGGCGTCCGCCCGCCGCCCCAGGGATCTCCGGCATCGAGCAGCACGAGGTCGAGGTCGCGCTCGAGCCGGAGGTGCTGGAAGCCGTCGTCGAGCACCACGATGTCGGCCCCGAGACGCTCGGCCTCGCGGCCGGCGCGGGTGCGGTCGGCATCGACGATGACGGGTACGCCGGGCAGGCGGTGCGCCAGCTCCAGGGGCTCGTCGCCGACCTCGGCGGCCCGCAGCCTGGGCTCGGGACCGATGAGAACGCGCTGGTCGCGATCGGAACGCCCGTAGCCCCTGGTGAGCACGGCCGGCCGCCGGCCGCGCCGCACCAGGTCGCGCACCAGCGCGATGACGGTCGGCGTCTTGCCGGTGCCGCCGAAGCTCAGGTTGCCGACCGAGACCACCGTCAGCGGCAGCCGCTCGCGCCCGATCCAGCCGCGGCGGTAGGCCGCGCTGCGCACGGAAACGGCGCCGCGATAGAGCGGCGCCAGCGGCAGCAGCAGGACACGCCAGGCCACGGGCTCACGCCGGCCCGACGAGGTCGAGCAGGGCGTCGGCAGTGCGGGCCGTGGCGCCCCGGTTGCGCTGCACGACCTCCCACCCCGCGCTCCCGGCGGCCCGCGCGAGCTCGCGGTCGTCGAGCCACACCGCCGCCGCCACCGCGAGCTCGGCGGCGTCGGCGACGATGCGCGCGCCGCCCGAGACGGTCATGTCGTCGTAGACCTCGCGGAAGTTGTGGACGTGCGGCCCGCTCAGCACCGGCACCCCGAAGACCGCCGGCTCGAGGGGGTTGTGGCCGCCGGTCGGCGCCAGCGAGCCGCCGATGAAGGCGAGCCGGGCGAGGCCGTAGGCCCGCGCCAGCTCGCCGATGGTGTCGAGCAGGAAGACCTCGGTGTCGGGAACGAGCTCCTCGAGCCGGCTGCGGCGCGCGAAGCGCAGGCCGCGCGCCTCGAGCAGCTGGGCCACCGCCGGGAAGCGCTCCGGGTGGCGCGGCGCGAGCACCAGCAGCGTACCCGGGCCGTCCGGCTCGAGCCCGGCCAGCGCCTCGAGCACCTGCGCCTCCTCGCCCTCCATGGTCGAGCCCGCGACCACGATCGGGCGGCTGCCGGCGGCGCGCACCAGGGCGTCGGCCCACTCGAGCGGCCGCGGGTCGGGCTCGAGGTCGTACTTGATGTTGCCGGTGACGGCGATCCGCCGCTGCGGCACGCCGAGGTCGGCAAAGCGCTCGGCGTCGGCGCCGGTGCGCGCCAGGACCAGGGACAGGGGCTCGAGCAGCGGCCGCAGTGCCCCTGCCACCCGCCGGTAGGCGGCGTGCGAGCGCTCCGAGAGCCGCGCGTTGACCACCGCCGCCGGCACGCCGCGGCGGCCCGCCTGGTGGAGCATCTCCGGCCACAGCTCGGTCTCCACCAGCACCAGGAGCCGCGGCTCGGCCGCCGCGAAGACCCGCCCGACCGGAGCGGGAAGGTCGAGCGGGCAGGGGAAAACCGGCAGCCGGTCGCCGAGCGCCCGCGCGGCGAGAGCGAGCCCGGTGGCGGTGGTGGCCGAGACGTTGAGCGGCAGGTCCGGCGCCCGGCGCGCGAGCTCGGCGGCGAGGCGCCGCGCGATCTCCACCTCGCCCACCGACACCGCCTGCACCCAGACCCCGTGCCGGCCGAGCTCGGGCAGCCCGCGGCCGAGGCGGTCGGCAAAGCGCGGCCGCGACTTGCCGCTCAGCCGCTGCCGCAGCTTGAGGACCGGGATCGCCGCCGGCAGCAGCCCGCCGAGCAGGATCCGGTAGAACCACAGGCTCGCGCTCGCTCGCATATGGCGCCCAGCATAAACCACGCCGGCCGGCCGCGACGCGCCGGATTCCGCCGTCCGACCGAACCGGCGGTCCGGGTGGGTTGCCGGATCAGGCGAGACCGGCGTACTCGACGTCGCCGTCCGCTGCCAGGAAGGTCCCCGCCTTTCCCTCGAGGGCGCGCTTGAGGCTTTCCTCGTCGGTGATCAGGACCTCCTTGCCGGTCGCCTCGACGAACTGGATCGAGGCCTGGATCTTGGGCCCCATGGAGCCCGGCGGGAACTGGTTGGCGGCCAGCAGCTCCTTGGCGTACCGCACCGGCAGACGGCGCAGCCAGCGCTGGTTGGGGCGTCCGAAATGCTCCGCCACCATCGGCACCTGGGTGAGGACGATGAAGAGGTCGGCGGCGAGCTCGCGGGCCAGGATCGACGCCACGTAGTCCTTGTCGATCACCGCCTCGACGCCCCTGTAGTAGCCGCCCACGTCGCGGTAGACCGGGATCCCGCCGCCGCCGCCCGCCACCAGCACCGCGCCGTTCTCCACCAGCCGCTTCAGGAGCTGGCTGCCGAGGATGCCCTTCGGCATCGGCGAGGCCACCACCTTGCGCCATCCGCGGCCGGCGTCCTCGACCATCTGCCACCCGAGCTCCTGCATCAGCAGGTTGGCGCGGTAGGCGGTGAAGTAGGGCCCGACCGGCTTCGAGGGGTTGTCGAAGGCCGGGTCCTCGCGGTCGACGACCACCTCGGTGAGCACGGCGGCGATCTCCTTGTCGAGCTGCTCCTCGTTGAAGCGGTTGCGCAGCTGGTTGGCGAGCATGTAGCCCATCGAGCCCTGGGTCTGGGCGACCGCCACGTCGAGGGATTGCGGCGGGATCTTGGTGATCGCCTCCTCGACCTGGATCATGATGTTGCCGACCTGCGGCCCGTTGCCGTGCACGATCGCGAGCTCGTAGCCGCGGTGGATGATCTCCACCAGCCACCGCGTCGCCTTCCAGCTCAGGGTGAACTGCTCCTCCTGGGTGCCGTGGTCCTGCGGCCTGAGCAGGGCGTTGCCGCCGAAAGCGATCACCGCCACCCGCTGCCTGCCGTCGAGCTCGATGCGATTCCTCTCGGCCATCTGCGCCTCCACCCCGCAACCGGCGGGGAAAGGTCATTCTGCGATCGGACGGATCTGGTGTCAACTCGGCATCATTCTCAGTTCTCAGTTCCTAATTCTCAATTCTCAATTCTTAATTGTCCGCCCGCACCCCCCGGCATCACACCATGATCGGCTTGCACCACGCGCGCCGGGTCCGCGGGTGGGTGGTGGGGAATTCGAAATTAAGAATTGAGAATTGAGAATTGAACTTCGAGATCTTCAAAGCGGTTGGACGACGATGACGCGCTCGCAGCCGCCGGCATCGCGCAGGCGGCGGGCGACGCCGAGGCCCGCCGCGCGCGCGAGGGCGGCCACGGCCTCGGCCTGACCTTCGCCGAGCTCGAGCACGGCACCGCCGCAGGGCCGCAGCAGCCGCCGCAGGTCGCCAATCAGGCGGCGCACGAGCTCGAGCCCGTCGGCGCCGCCGTCCAGCGCGCCGGGCGGGTCGTGCCGCACCTCGACCGGCAGGGCTCCGAGCGCAGAGCTCGGGATGTAGGGCAGGTTGGCGACCACGAGGTCCCACGGCGGCGCCGTCGCCTCCGTCAGATCACCTCGGAACATCGGGACGTCGACCGCATGGCGGGCGGCGTTGCGCCGCGCCACCACGAGCGCGGCCGCCGAGCGGTCGACGGCCCGCACCGTCCACCGCGGCCGCTCCGCCGCCAGGGTCACGGCGAGGCAGCCCGAGCCGGTGCCGACGTCGAGGACCAGCGCCGTCGGGGAGATCGGCAGCCCGAGCGCCGCCTCGACCACGAGCTCGGTCTCCGGCCGCGGCACGAGAACCGCCGGCGTGACCTCGAACTGGCGGCCCCGGAACGGGCACGACCCGGTCAGGTGGTGGGCCGGCTCCCCGGCGGCCCGCCGGGTCAGCCACTCTCGGAACCGCGCCTCCACCTCAGCCGGCACCTCGCGCTCGGGGTGGAGGCGGAGGCTCAGCTCGGGCACGCCCCAGGCCGCCGCCAGCAGCCAGGCGGCTTCACGGCGGGGGTC
>CAZMED010000223.1:0-5307 GCA_964565045.1 uncultured Thermoanaerobaculia bacterium | reverse complement strand
TCGGAAGGATCCACCGTTTGGCGCTCCCGGTCGATCTGGCCCACGATCGGGTCGCCGCGCTCGGCGATGTCGGTGTGCAGCTCCACTGCAGGCGCCGCGGCCGGGCGCTCGGCCGGCGGCCTTTCCGCGGCCTCGGAACGGATCCGGTAGATGGGCTCCGGAAGCTCGAAGCCGGCCGCCTCGAGGGCTTCCTTGACGAGCCGGATCGCCTCGCTCCGCGCCCGGAAGAACTTGGTCTCGCGCTGGTCCACCCAGCCGTAGAACTGGATGGGCACGCTGGAGTCGCCGATCTCGACGATCTGCGACCACGGCTCCGGGTCGTCGAGGACGCCGGGCATGCGGCGCAGCACGTCGACGCCGACGGCCTGCGACTGCGAGAGGTCCGAGTCGGCCGCCACCGCCACCGTGAGGTCGAAGCGCCGTCTCGGGTTGCGGGTGAAGTTGACGATCACGCCCTTGAAGACCCGCGCGTTGGGGATCCGGACGTGGTTCCCGTCCAGGGTCATGAGCACCGTCGCCCGGCTGGTGAGCCGCACCACCATGCCCTCGAAGCCGTCGATGTCCACGTGATCGTTGGGCGCGAAGGGCTGGCGCAGGCTGAGCAGCACGCTCGCCAGGTAGTTCTCGATCAGGTCCTTGAAGGCGAAGCCGATGGCGATGCCCGCCACGCCCGCGGTCCCCACCAGCGCCCCGGCGATGGCCGTGGCGTCCACCACGTGCAGCGCGAGCACGACCCCGGTCAGGATCAGGCCGCCCCTGACCGCCGTCTGCGCCACCTCCTGCACGAAGCGGTTCGGCGACAGACGCGCGAAGGGGGCCGACCAGCGCCCCACCAGCCAGCTCAGGAGCACGAACACCAGCAGGACGACGACGGCGAACCCCACCACGGGCGCGAAGTTGGCCGCCCGCGCCAGGGTCTCGCGCAGGGCGTCGACCTGGCCCAGGACGTCGCCCCCGATCTCCACGGCGTTGGTCACCGCGCCCACGCCCTCCGTGGCGCGGGCCAGCTCCTCGGCCAGCCGCCAGTCCTGGACGGTGGAGACCTCGCCCTCGAGCCGCACGACGCCCGACGCCACCCGCACCGTGACCGACGCGAGATCCTCGAAGGCCCGCAGCCGGCGCTCGACGGCGCGCGCGAGCTCGGCGTCGGAGAGCGCCGCAGCCGGGCCCTCCACCCCCGCCGCTGGCGTCGGGGTCGGCTCCGCGGACAGCGGGCGGATCGCAGCCGTGCTCGCGGCGACGACGACCAGGGCAATCAGCAGCCTGTTTCTCGGACGCCTCACCGGGCGGCCTCCCGATGGCCAAGCCTAGCACGCGGCCGTGGTGCGGACGCGTGCTGCCACCTCCGAATCCGGTTCATCCCCAGGCGCCGCCAGGGTCAACGACCTGCAGGCCCTCACCGAGCTGTACCGTGCCGAGGCCCGCTGCTCGAGCGGCGCCGCATCGTGGTCGCCGGAACCGGCTGACGGCCCCGCAGCGCCGGCGACCGACGGCTGACAAGCAGCCCAGGACAGGCTAGACTGCGGTTCGACCGCGCAAATGATTTTTTTCACGAGGTACCACCATGAGCCCATCGAAGATCATCTGGACCAAGGTCGACGAGGCGCCGGCACTGGCGAGCTATGCGTTGCTGCCCGTCGTGCAGGCCTTCACCGCGGGCTGCGGCATCGAGGTCGAGACGCGGGACATCTCGCTCGCCGGCCGCATCATCGCCAACTTCCCGGAAAACCTGACCGAGGAGCAGAGGATCTCCGACCACCTCGCGGAGCTCGGCGCCCTCGCCAGGACCCCCGAAGCCAACATCATCAAGCTGCCCAACATCTCGGCCTCCATCCCGCAGCTGCAGAGCGCCGTCAAGGAGCTGCAGGGCAAGGGCTACGACATCCCCGACTTTCCCGAGGAGCCGAAGACCGATGAGGAGCGGGCGTTGCGGCAGCGCTTCGCCGTGTGTCTCGGCTCGGCCGTCAACCCGGTGCTGCGCGAGGGCAACGCCGACCGCCGTCCCGCGGCAGCGGTCAAGCGCTTCGCGCAGAAGCACCCCCACAAGATGATGAAGCCGTGGCCCGAGTCCGGGTCGAAGGCGCGGGTCGCCCACATGGAGCGCGGCGATTTCTACGGCAGCGAGACCTCGACCACCATGGCCGAGGCGACCGACGTCGCCATCGAGTTCGTCGCCGACGACGGCACGACCACGGTGCTCAAGCCGAAGATATCGCTCCAGGCGGGCGAGGTCATCGACACCGCGGTGATGCACGTGGCCGAGCTGCGGGAGTTCTACGCCGAGCAGATCGAGGCCGCGCGGCGCGACGGCGTGCTGCTGTCGCTGCACCTCAAGGCGACCATGATGAAGGTCTCCGACCCCATCATGTTCGGCCACTGCGTGTCGGTGTACTACCGGGAGGCGCTCGAGAAGCACGCCGCGGTGCTCGACGAGATCGGGGCCAACGTCAACAACGGCCTCGCCGACGTGCTGGAGAAGCTCGACAAGCTCCCCGCCGCCAAGAAGGCGGAGATCGAGGCGGACATCGCCGCCGTCTACGAGTCGCGGCCCGCGCTGGCGATGGTCGACTCCCGCAAGGGCATCACCAATCTGCACGTGCCCAACAACGTCATCGTCGACGCTTCGATGCCGAACGTGATCCGCGACGGCGGCAAGATGTGGAACGCCAACGACGAGCTGCAGGACTGCATCGCCATGGTGCCGGACCGGTGCTACGCCACCATGTACGCCGAGATCCTCGAGGACGCGAAGCGCCACGGCCAGTTCGACCCCGCCACCATGGGCAACGTCGCCAACGTCGGGCTGATGGCCCAGAAGGCCGAGGAGTACGGCTCGCACGACAAGACCTTCGAGGCACCGGGCTCGGGGACGATCCGCGTCGTCGACGCCTCCAAGGCGACGGTCCTCGAGCAGCAGGTGGAGCCCGGCGACATCTTCCGGATGTGCCAGGCGAAGGACGCGGCGATCCGCAACTGGGTGCAGCTGGCGGTGAACCGGGCGCGGGCCACCGGGTCGCCGGCCGTCTTCTGGCTCGACGAGGGGCGCGCCCACGACGCCCAGATCATCGCCAAGGTGAAGCGCTCCCTCCCCGAGCACGACACCACCGGCCTCGACATCCGCATCCTGAGGCCGGTCGAGGCCATGCGGTTCACCATCGAGCGGGTGCGCCGCGGCGAGGACACGATCTCGGTCACCGGCAACGTCCTCCGCGACTATCTGACCGATCTCTTCCCGATCCTCGAGCTCGGCACCAGTGCCCGCATGCTCTCGATCGTGCCGCTGATGGAGGGCGGCGGGCTCTTCGAGACCGGCGCCGGCGGCTCCGCGCCGAAGCACGTGCAGCAATTCCTCAAGGAGGGCCACCTGCGGTGGGACTCCCTCGGCGAGTACTGTGCCCTGGTCCCCTCGCTCGAGCTGGTGGCCGAGAAGACCGGCAACCCCAGGGCGACGGTCCTGGCCGACACCCTCGACCAAGCCGTGGCCATGTACCTGGAGAACGGCCGCCTGCCCTCGCGCAAGGTGCACGAGATCGACAACCGCGGCGGCACCTTCTACCTCGCCCTGTACTGGGCGCAGGCCCTGGCCGCGCAGGACAAGGACCAGGAGCTCGCGGCGCGCTTCGCCCCGGTGGCGGAGACGCTCGCAGGCAACGAGGCGGCGATCGCCGCCGAGCTGTTGGCCGCCCAGGGCCGGCCGGTCGATCTCGGCGGCTACTACGTGCCCGATGACGCCCTGGCTGAGAAGGAGATGCGCCCGAGCGCCGCCTTCAACGCCGTCATCGACGGCCTGCTGGACGCCGGGCCGCTCGACTGAGGACCCGCCCGGCCGAGCGCCGCGGCGCCGTGCCCGGCCGGGGCGCGCGGCGCGGTCGAGGCGTCGAGCTCACCGAAACCCGCTTGCCGGCAGCGCGAGGCTGGCCGGCCTTTCGCGAACCCCGGCAGCGCCGCTGCACGACCGGCCGCTTCCGGAAGGACCGGCCCCTCCCCGGAGCATCCCGGACGGGGTATGCTGGGCCGACTGCGGTCCGGCCTCGCCGGCGCGCGGCGCCCGGGCGGCGAGGAGGGAGGCGTCTCGTGGCGAGCAGTGAACTCGAGAAAATGTGGAGGACGGAGGACTACTGGGCGATCTGGTTCTCGGTCGTCATCCTGGCCGGCGCGATCACGGGTCTCATCCACGACGTGCCCCGTCTCGGCACCTGGGTTTCCGACCCTCTCACCGCATTGAGCGCCGACATGGCGGTGCCGCTCGCCGCGCTCGCGCTCGCCCTGGGCCTGCTGCTGACGACCGGCGTCCGCGTCATGGGCGAGGACTGGCGGCCGTTCTTCGCCGGCTACCTCGCGATCTTCCTGCTGTCGATACTCTCCTTCGTCGCCTCCGGGCAGCAGTCGGTCAAGGCCATCGGCCTCGAGTACGCGCTGTGGGCGCTCGCGTTCGGTCTGATCGTCGCGAACACGGTGGGCACGCCCCGCTGGCTGCTCGCCGGCGCCAAGTCCGAGATGTACATCAAGACGGGGCTGGTGCTGCTCGGCGCCGAGATCCTGTTCTCCGAGATCCTGCGTCTCGGCGCCCCCGGCCTGATCGTCGCCTGGATGGTGACGCCGACCGTGATCCTCGTGATGTGGTTCTTCGGCACCCGATGGCTGCGCATGGCGTCGAAGTCGTTCGTCATCATCGTCGCCGCGGCAACCTCGGTGTGCGGCGTCTCGGCGGCGATCGCGACCGCGGCCGCCTGCCGGGCGAAGAGGCAGGAGCTGACCCTCGCGGTCGGCATGACGATGATCTTCACGGTGCTGATGATGGTCTTCATGCCGGCGATCGCGAAGCTCATGGGGCTGCAACCGGCGGTCGCCGGCGCATGGCTGGGCGGTACGATCGACTCGACCGGGGCGGTGGTTGCGGCAGGCGCGCTGCTCGGGGAAGAGGCCGAGCGGGTCGCCGCGGTGATCAAGATGATCCAGAACATCCTCATCGGTCTGGTCGCCTTCTTCGTCGCCGTGTACTGGGTGACCCGCGTCGACCGTGACCCGACGGCCCCGAGGCCGAGCCTGATGGAGGTCTGGTACCGGTTCCCGAAGTTCATCCTCGGCTTCGTGCTGGCTTCGATCTTCTTCAGCTTCGTGGTCGTGCCGGTCGCGGGCGAGGCCCAGACCGGCGCCATTCTCGATGCGAGCAAGGTCGTGCGCGGTTGGCTGTTCTGCCTCGCGTTCGTCGCCATCGGGCTCGAGTCGAACTTCAAGGAGCTGGCGAGTCAGCTCGTCGGCGGCAAGCCGATCATCCTCTACATCGTCGGCCAGAGCTTCAACATC
>CAZMED010000222.1:1241-5319 GCA_964565045.1 uncultured Thermoanaerobaculia bacterium | reverse complement strand
GGCGCCTCCAGGGGGCTCGTCTCTCGGCGTTTTCGAGACTACCACGCCGGGGCGTCTCCGGGGCGCGCAGGGTGGGGGGCGGCCTACCGTCAACTGCGCTCTCAGAGCTGTGATGGCGATCGGCATGCGGCTAGGGTCAGCCAGTGCTCTTTGTCCGGCCCGAGCCCGAGCCCGTGACCGTTGCCGTTACCGATCCTCTGCACCCCCTGAGCGGCAGAGTCTGATGGTCTTCGACTTCGAGAGGCTCGACGGGTCCCCGGTTGCGCTCGATGTCGTCGATCGGCGGACGAAGCTGCTCACAGGCCGGCGTGGGGGCGTCGGGACGCGACGTACCAGCTCCTTCGCATCGTCGCCATGCTGACATCCTTGGCCAGGTTGATCATCGTGAGAAACCCGAATCTCCGATAACGGCAGCGACAACGGGCTCGGGCTCGGGTTGAAGAGCCTGCTTTCAGTTGATGTGCGCGCCCACGGAGCGGCCGGGAGCCCCGGCTCAGCGGCTGCGCAGCTCGTAGAGGACCTGTTTGGCGACCGCCTTCAGGGTCTCGAACACGCCGATGCCCTTGATGGCCACCGCCTCGAAGGTCGGCTCTCCCTTGAAGTTGAGGAGGCGGTACATGTCGTCCACCAGGACCGCGCTCGGCAGGTCGCGCTTGTTGAACTGCAGCACGTAGGGGATGGCCTTGAGCTCGAACCCGTTCTCGCGCAGGTTGTCCTCGAGGTTGCGCAGGGACTCCACGTTGGCGTCCATCCGCGCTTCCTGCGAGTCGGCGACGAAAACCACGCCGTCGACCCCCTTGAGGATCAGCTTGCGGCTGGCGTCGTAGAAGACCTGGCCGGGAACCGTGTAGAGGTGGAAGCGGGTCTTGAAGCCGCGCACCGCACCGAGGTCCAGGGGGAGGAAGTCGAAGAACAGGGTGCGGTCGGTCTCGGTGGCGAGGGAGATCAGCTTGCCCTTCTGCTGCGGCGACGACTTTTCGAAGATGTACTGCAAATTGGTCGTCTTGCCGCACAGACCGGGCCCGTAGAACACGATCTTGACGTTGATCTCGCGGGCGGCGTAGTTGATGAAGCTCATTCTGAAAACAGTGCGTCGATGTCGTCGTCGGTGATCTCGGCGAAGGGCGAAACGGTCTCCAGTGTGCCAACCATCTGGGCTTTGGTCTCCATTTCATTGAGCACGCGGTCGAGGTCGGCCGATGCCTTGCGCACCCGCAGTCGCACCAGGCCGAGGGACGAGCGCTCGTCGAAGATCACGACCAGGATCAGGCGCTGCCCGACGATCGAGATGTGGATGTTGTCCTTGCGCCCCTCGTGGAAGAGGATCGAGAACTCCTTCTCGCCGATGAGCTTGGCGAGGCCGTCGGTGGCCGCCACGTTGCCCGCGGTCAGCGAGGCGAGCGAGGTCGCGTCGACCAGGTTGACCTCGCCGGCGGACGCGATCTGCTGGCCGTTCTTGTCGACCAGGAACACGATCTTCGCGCTGGCGTCCATCCGCAGCGACTCGAGGAGTTGTTTGATGCGATCGAACTCCTCCTCGTACATGACCAGGTCGGTGACCACCTCTTCATACTCCCAATAGTCTCAATATTTAGCACAGACACCCTCACCAGGCAAGCTGAAACGCTCCTCGGACCGCCCCCCGGCAACCGAAAAAACCTGCTGTTATCAGTCACATGCGGGCCCCGCCCCGGGAACGGCTCAGATCGGACGCCGGAGCTGCAGCGCCTGCGCCAGGGTCACCCTGTCCACCGTCGCCACCTCGCCGCCCACGGGAATGCCCGAGGCCGGGCGACTGACGCGGATGCCGAGCGGCTGCAGGCGGCGGCTGATGTACAGGGCCGTGGTCTCGCCCTCCACCGTGGGGTCGGTGGCGAGGATCACCTCCCGGATCTCGGAGCCGCGGCAGCGCGCTTCGAGACGATCGATGCTGAGGTCGTCGGGGCCGATCCCGTGCAGCGGCGAGAGGTGGCCGAGGAGCGCATGGTAGAGGCCGCGGTACTCGCCGGTGGCCTCCACCGCCCACGCCGTGGTCGGCTCCTCGACCACCAGGATCAGGCTGCGGTCGCGACCCGGATCGGCGCACACCGCGCACAGCTCGTCCTCGCTCAACAGGCAGCAGCTCGAGCACAGCCGCACGTTGTCGCGGAGGCTCGTCAGCATCTCGGCGAGGGCTGCGACCTCTCCCGGATCGACGGTGAGCAGGTGCTCGGCGAGACGCTGCGCGGTCCGCGGTCCGACCCCCGGCAGGCGCTCGAGATGCTGCAGCAGGGCGCGGACCGTCCGCGGCCGCAGCTCCACCTAGGAGTCTCCGCCCTCGCGCCGCACCGCCACCACCTCGCCGCCGAGGACCCGCGTCGCGAGCTGGACGGAAGGATCCTCCCTGACGTCATCGATGAGGCTTGCAGCGGCCTCAGCGGTTCGGGGAACCGGCGGCGTCTCCTCGCCGGCCACCTCGTCGCCGGCCGCGGCCTCGGACCGGGGGCGCGAGCGCGGCGACGCCGACCTCGATCGTTCCGTGCCTGCGGACGAGGCCCCGGGCCCGCCCGCCGGCGCGGCGCCCGGCGGCAGCCGCCCGGCGCCCGCCAGCCACGCCTCGACCTGCTGCACCGCGGGCCATCGGGCGAGCCGCGCCGCTGCGACCTCGAGGGCGAGGTCGCGGTTCGCGGCCTCGCGCAGCAGCGACTCCTGCTCCACCCACAGTCCCAGCATGCGGCCCAGAGCATCGCCGCCGTGCTGGTCGGCGAGCGGCTGAAGGATCTCGCGGTGGGCCTCCGACACCGCCGGCTCGAGGGCCGGGTCGAGGGCCAGGTAGAGCAGGGTGCGCAAGGTTCGGCCCATCTCCTGGTAGAGGACCGAGGGGTCCTGGCCGGCCGCCAGCTGCTCGCGCAGTGCGGCCAGACCGGCTCCGACCTTTCCGGCGGCGAGCGCCGCCACCAGACCGGCGGTGACCTGCAGCTCGGGGACGCCCAGAATGGCCGCCACCGCGGCGTCGTCGACCTCACCTGCGGCAAACGCGCGCAGCTGGTCGAGCAGCGAGAGCGCGTCGCGGACCGAGCCCTCGGCGGCGGCGGCGATGGCTGCAGCGGCCGACGGCGAGAGCGAGAAATCCTCGGCCTCGGCGATCGCCTGCAGGCGGCCGCGGATGAGCTCGATCCCGACCGGCCGGAACTCGAGCTGCTGGCAGCGCGAGAGGATGGTGTCGGGGACCTTGGTGCGTTCGGTGGTGGCGAAGATCCACAGGATATAGGGCGGCGGCTCCTCGATGGTCTTCAGCAGCGCGTTGAACGCCGCCTTGGAAAGCATGTGGACCTCGTCGACGATGATCACGCGGAAGCGGTCGCGGGTCGGGTGGTAGCGCAGCAGCTCCTGGAGGTCGCGCACGTCGTCGACGCCGGTGTTGGTGGCGGCGTCCATCTCGATGACGTCGATCGACGAGCCGGCCGCCACCTCGCGGCAGGAGTCGCACGCGCCGCAAGGCTCGGCGGTGGGGCCCTGGGCGCAGTTGACCGCCTTGGCGAGCAGGCGCGCCGCCGTGGTCTTGCCGACCCCGCGCAGGCCGGAGAACAGGTAGGCCTGGCCGAAGGTCCCGCTCTCGAGCGCGTTGCGGAGGGTCTGCACGACCACTTCCTGGCCGAGGAGGTCGGCGAAGCTCTGCGGACGCCAGCTGCGGGCCAGAACCTGATAGGTCATCGGCGTATAGTATCCGATCCCGGCGCCGATCCATTGGCGCGACCATGACCCGAGAGAAGCCTGCTCGGGCTCGGGCTCGGGCTCGGGACGGACAATAAGCACCAGCTGAACGTGGCCGCATGCCGATCGCTCGCCAACACGCGGAAGTTGGCGCATACGCTCCCGCGGGGGGGCGCTCCGCTGTGATCCCGGACACCGGCTGACCGGAGCCGCCGGAATCTGCTACCGTATCCCTCGGTTTGCCTGGATGACAGACGTGGGAGGACATGATGAAAGCTCGAAATCTCCTGATTCTCGGCCTCGGGGCGCTGCTCACAGCGACGTCCGCCATCGCCATCACGCCCGGCGACGACCTGCTGATTCCCGGCGCCGCCCGCACCAACCG
>CAZMED010000222.1:0-1141 GCA_964565045.1 uncultured Thermoanaerobaculia bacterium | reverse complement strand
TCGCCATCACGCCCGGCGACGACCTGCTGATTCCCGGCGCCGCCCGCACCAACCGCTGGCACACGGACCTGCTCATCAACAATGCCGGCGCCACGACGGTGTCGGTCGACGTGCTGTGGCTGGTGCGCGACCAGCCCAACCCCAACCCCGAGTCGCGGACCTTCTCGATCGGCCCCGACGAAACTCTGATCCTGGTCGACGTGATCAACAGCAGCTTCGGCCTCAACAGCGGCACCGGCGCCTTCCGCATCGTCTCGACGGGCGGCGAGGTGACGGCCAACCTCATCGTCTACGCGGGCTTCAACGACCCGGTCGGCGGCACCTACGGCTCGGGGTTCGAGGCGATCCCGGCCGCGTCCGCCACCTCGGCCGGGCAGTCGACGACCCTCATGGGCCTGGTCTCGGCCGGTGACTTCTACACCAACCTCTTCGCGCTGGCCGGCGCCTCGGGCGCGACCATGGAGCTCGACCTGCTGAACCCTGCCGGGGCCGTCCTCGACACCGCGGTCGTCACCCTCGAGGCCTACGAGCCGTGGCTGTCCTTCAGGACCGACCTCTGGGACGTCCCGACCTATGACAACGGCACCCTGCTGGCGCGGGTCACGGCGGGTTCGGCGGTCATCCTCGGCTCCAAGATCGACGAGCGCAGCCAGGACCCGACGACGCTGGAGACCAGCTTCGGCGCCGGCGCCGCGTCCCTCGACGGCACCTACCAGTTCGCGGTCTACGACAGCCTCGGCTTCGCCTCCGGCGGCAACCTCGTGATCTCGGGCGGCGAGGTCTTCCCGCTCAACGGCACCTACATCAACTTCGACAAGCTCGACGGCCAGGGCAACTCCGAGTGCACCCTGATCTTCCTCTTCGGCATCGGCCTCGCCGCGACCGACGTCGCGGACTTCGGCGCCGGCGTGGAGTTCACCGACAGCTATCCCGACAGCGGCGATATGACCTGGACCCTGAGCTTCACGGTCGACGACAACATCGGCTTCGAGGGCACGATCGACGCCGTGGGCTCGAACTTCAGCGGCGCGGACGAGGGCTGCAACGGGAGCTTCCCGACCCTCGTCATCGAGGGCGGCAAGCGCAACTGAAGCCCCCTTTCAGCGACATTCAAAGGGGCTGTCCACGGCAGCCCCTTTTT
>CAZMED010000221.1:0-5329 GCA_964565045.1 uncultured Thermoanaerobaculia bacterium | reverse complement strand
GCTTCAGAACCGGTAACCGAATCCGAGACCGATGACCCACGGGCCCATATCGATAGACACCGGCCCGGCGTCCTCGTCGTTGAGCTTCGCGCGGGCGTCGAGGCTGATGGCGAGGTAGCGGAGATCGAGGTTGGCGTACCAGTGGTTGTCCCGGTCGTAGTTGACCCCGATCTGAGCCGCGACGCCGGGGTTGCCCTCGAAATCGAGCCGCTCCACTCCGGCCGCGTCGAGCTCGCCCGACAGGCTGTAGATCGGCTCCGCCCACACGACTCCGAGACCCACGTAGGGGTCCCACGGGCCGTACACCGGATGGTGGTACTGCGCAGTGACCGTCAGGGCCGGCAGCCACAGGGAGTCGCCGTCGAGGGTCCCGCCGCAGCAGGGCGGGTCGCCGACCAGGCGCAGGTGATGGCGCGACCCGGCGAGCGAGAGCGAGGCGCCGAAGCGCTCGCTGAACAACAGCGTGGCGTCAACGGCGAGACCGCCGCCGGAGCTGAGGTCGAGAGTGCTGCCGGTGGTTCCGACCACGGCGCTGGGGTCGCCGCCCGGGACGTGCATCGCACGTCCCGTCAGCATCCACTCGCCGTTCTGGGCGAAGCTGCTGCCGGCGGCCGCCAGCACACACACCCACGCAAAGAGGATTGAGCGCCGCATCGGGGCCTCCTCAGTACACCTTGCCGAGGCGCTCGAGGGTGGTCTCGGCGCTGCCGGTCGCTGCCAGCATCTCGGCGGCCCCGCCGCCGAGGCCCGCGACCACCTCCTCCGCCGAGCTCGCGATCCGGCCGCCGACCAGAAACAGCGGCGTTCCGTTGGGGTCGATGTACATGCCGTCGGCAGGCGTCTCCGCGCGCAACCCCTCGTAACCGCCGGGCGGCTCGTCGGCCTCGACGATCGCCCACACCTTGGGATCGAGGTGGATGATCTCCAACTTCTCGTTCTGGTAGTCCTCGCGCAGGGTCTTCCAGCCGGGTGCCTCGAGCTCGCCCAGCATGATCCAGATATTTCCCATGTCTGCCTCCGCGGCCGCATCATACCTTTTTCTGTTTCGACCCCGGCGGCCCAGCCGCCGGGGTCGAAACAGAAAAAGGGAACGAAGGGGTCGAGGGAGATCAGGCGGGGTAGCCGTCGATCGTCTGCAGGGCCGCGAGCGCATTCAAGGGAATTCCGATGTGACCGGGCGGGACCTGGGGCTCGCGTGGATTGATTCGCACGAGGGTGGCCCCGTGTCGATTCGCCACCCGCTCCGAGGTCATGCGGACCGTGGGCACCGCCGAGCCCGCGCCGAGCTCGACGACGGTCAGCCGTGCGCCCCTGACCGCGTCGAGCCAGCTCTCGAGCCGTTGCTCCTGCTCTGCGGTGCGGTCGGCGACCCAGTTCCAGTCGTTGAACATGAGCACGTTGGGCCGCGCGAGGGCGCCGCACTCGGGGCACCGCGGCAGGGGAGGGGCGGCGCGGAAGGTCTCGGGGTCGACCGCGATCTCGAGCTCGTGCGCCGGCCCGATGTCGCGGCCGCACGGCACGCTGCACTGCAGGTGCGAGATCGAGCCGTGGCACTCGGCGATGCGGTCCTCCGCGAACCCGGCGGCCTGGAACTGTCCGTCCACGTTGGAGGTGAAGACGAAGCTGCCGCCGCTCACGCCCTCCGCCCAACGTCGGAGGATGCCGAAGCCGGCGTGTGGGACGGTGTCCCGGTAGAGGTTGAAGCGGTGCCCGTAAAAGCCCCATGCGAGCTCGGGATCGCGCCTGAACCACAGCGGGTTGGCCATCTCGTAGAACTGAATGCCGAGCTTCGCCATCGGTGGGTACGCGCGCCAGAAGCCCTCGTTGCCGCGAAAATCCGGCAGCCCCGAGTCGACGCCCATCCCCGCCCCGGCCGTGATGAGCAGGGCCTCCGCACTGCGAATCGCCCGCGCCGCTCCCTCGATCGCCCCGGCGGTCTCGGTCTCCATGCTGCGATTCTACCGCGTGCCAGATTGGTTGGGGTAAGGTCCGTATTGGTTGGTTCCAATTTGACGAAATTGGGGGTTGTTTTTGGCCATTTCCGGAATATATTGAGAAATGGATGGAGCCAATCGACGAGGGCGGGCGAGGACGGAGGACGACCATGCACATCCGACACGGCGACATTCAGGAGCTGGAGCGCGCGATGCGAGGCTCCGACGTCGGCTGGCTGCGCGACACCTGCGAGGTGCTGCGTGGGCTGCCGAAGCAGCCGCCGGACCGCATTCTGGTTGCGGAAGAAGGGGATCTGCTGCGCGCCGTGCTCGGGCTCGAGCTCGAGTGGGCACCCGGTGGGCGCCTGGCCAGCGCGGCCATCCTGGTGCTCGCGGTGGATCCCAGACATGGTGGGCGGGGGCTCGGGACGCGTCTGGTGCGCTTCGCCGAGGGCATCGCCCGCATCCACGGCTGTGCCAGGGTCGAGGCGGCGCCGGCCTGCCGGATCCGGAAGCACGGCCGGTGTTCGCGCGGGGCCGTCACTGCGGCGGCCGGACCCGCCTGACGGCAGCGAACGCACCCCGGAGGTTGCAGATGGACATCACCATCGACCGGAACAGCGACGAGCCCATCTACCGCCAGGTGGTGCGCCGGCTCCAGGAGATGATCCACGCCGGGGCGCTGCCGGAAGGCTTCCGGCTGCCGCCAGAGCGGCGGCTGGCGGCAGCCCTCGGCGTGAACCGATCCACCATTCTCAACGCCTACCGGGAGCTCAAGGCTCTCGGGCTCGTGGATTCCCACGTCGGTCGCGGCACCGCGGTGCTCCGGCCGCCGGCCGCCGCGGTGCCTGCCGGCGCAGGCGCCGAGCTGCCCTGGCGCCAGCTCTTCCGCGACAGCGCGGCCCGCGCCCGGGACCCGGTCCTCTCCGACCTCCTGGCCCTGACCGAGCGCCGCGACCTGATCTCCTTCGCCATCGGTCTGCCGGCGACCGAGCTGCTGCCCCTCGAGATCGTCGGCGAGCTGACCGCGAAAATCCTGCGCGACGCCGGACCGGCTGCCCTCCTGCACAGCCCCACCGAGGGGCACACGCCGCTGCGCGAGACTCTCGCATGTTGGCTCGCCTCACGGGGCGTCCATGCCAGCATCCCGCAGGTCCTCGTGGTCTCCGGCTCGCAGCAGGGGCTCGACCTCCTGGCGCGGGTGCTGCTCGATCCCGGTGACGCCGTGGTGGTCGAGGAGCCCTCGTACATCGGCGCCCTGCAGGTCTTCCGGAGCGCGCGGGCGCGAATGCTCGGGGTGCCGGTGGACGCGCACGGCATGCGGACCGACATTCTCGCCTCGGTGCTCGAGCACCACCGGCCGAAGCTGATCTACACACTGCCCACCTTCCAGAACCCGTCCGGCGCGGTGATGAGCCTCGAGCGACGCCGCCAGCTGCTCGAGCTCGCCGCCCGCTGGCAGGTGCCGGTTCTCGAGGACGACCCCTACTCGGAGCTGCGCTACGATGGCGAGGCCCTGCCCTCCCTCAAGGCCCTGGATGAGCGCGGCCTGGTGATCTATCTGAGCACATTTTCCAAGGTCGTGCTGCCGGGGTTGCGGGTCGGCTACGTGGTGGCGCCGCCGGTGGTGCTGCGCCAGCTCGTGCTCGCCAAGCAGAGCGCGGACCTGCACAGCAACAGCTTCGGGCAGTACTTGCTGGAGCGCTTCGTCCGCGACGGCTTCCTCGATGGCCACATCGAAGGCCTCAAGGGCGCCTACCGCCGGCGGCGCGACCTGATGGCCGCGGCGCTCGACCGGGAGTCCACCCTGGACCTCGACTTCCGGGTGCCCGCCGGCGGCTTCTACATCTGGTGCCGGATCCCCGAAGGGATCGAGCAGTCGTCCCTCATGAGGCTCGCCGTCGGCCGTGGGGTCACCGTGCTGCCCGGGCGCGCCTGTTTCGCAGCCGAAGCGCCCGAGAACGGCCTGCGGCTGAACTTCACCCACTGTCCCGAGGACTCCATCGGCGTCGGCATCGGGCGGCTGCTCGAGGCGATCCGCGAGGCCGCCGCCATGGTTCCTCGTCCCGTCCCGGAAGGCGCGGCGACGTCGCCGGTGGTGTGAGATTGCAGAGGAGGATGGTATGACCCGTCGAGAATTTCACTTCGCCGGCCGCATGCAGCACTTGCGTGCGTCGGACATCCGCGAGATCCTCAAGGTCACCCAGCGCCCGGAGGTGATTTCCTTCGCCGGCGGGCTGCCGGCGACCGAGCTCCTGCCCGCCGGCGAGATGGCCGAGCTCGCCCGGGAGGTCCTGCTCAGCGACGGCGCGCGCGCCCTGCAGTACGCGCCGACCGAGGGGCTGGCGGTGCTGCGGGAGCTCATCGCGGCCCGCCTCCGGGACCGCTTCGGGCTGCAGCGCGGCGCGGACGACGTGCTCGTGGTCAGCGGCTCGCAGCAGGCGCTCGATCTCACGGGCAAGATCTTTCTCGACGAGGGCGACGCCGTGCTCTGCGAGAGCCCGACCTACCTCGGCGCCATCAACGCGCTGCGCTCCTACCAGCCGAGGTTCGTCGAGGTCCCGACCGACGACGACGGCATGCTGCCGGCGGAGCTCGAGCGGCTGCTCGGGCTCGAGGAGCGGGCGAGGCTGATCTACGTGGTTCCCGACTTCCAGAACCCCAGCGGCCGCCGCTGGTCGGTGGAGCGCCGGCGGGCCCTGGTCGAGATCGCCGCGCGGTTCTCGGTGCCGGTGGTGGAGGACGCCCCCTACGCCGAGCTCTGCTACGAGGGCGAACCGCTGCCGACGGTCGCCTCCCTCGACAGCTCGGGGCTGGTGATCTTCTTCGGCACCTTCTCCAAGATCCTGTCGCCGGGCCTCCGCCTGGGGTGGGTGGCCGCCGCGCCCGAGATCCTGCGCCGCTACGTCCTCGTCAAGCAGGGCGTCGACCTCCACACCTCGAGCCTGACCCAGCTGCTGGCGGCCCGCTTCATGCTCGACTGCGACCTGGAGGCGCACATCGAGCGCCTGCGGCGCGTCTACCGGGGACGCCGCGACGCCATGCTCGCGGCCCTCGAGGCCCATCTGCCGCCGGGCGTGCGCGTCACCCGTCCCGCGGGCGGGCTCTTCCTGTGGCTCGAGCTACCCGAGGGCATCGACGCCCGCAAGCTGCTCGAAGGCTGCCTCGAAGCGCAGGTCGCATTCGTCCCCGGGAGCGCCTTCTTCGCCAACGGCGGCCACGAGAACACTCTGCGCCTCAACTTCTCGGCCATGCCCGAGGAGCGCATCGCCGAAGGCGTCCGCCGCCTCGCCCGGGTTCTCGAGGAGGTTCTCGAGCCGGCGCCGGCATAGGTCATCGCACATCGTTGGAACGTTGGAACGTTGGAACGTTGAACGTTTCCACCCGCCCGCCCG
>CAZMED010000220.1:0-5347 GCA_964565045.1 uncultured Thermoanaerobaculia bacterium | reverse complement strand
TCCAGCATCCAGGATCCTGCATCTGATAATGCTGACTCCGATCGTGCTGTAAGCTTGCCGCACCAGAGCTGCGCGGAGGCTGCATGTTCGAGTGGATGACCAGTCCGGAAGCGTGGGTGGCCCTGGCGACCCTGACGCTGCTCGAGATCGTGCTCGGCATCGACAACATCATCTTCATCTCGATCCTCTCCGGCAGGCTGCCGCCCGCGCAGCGGCCGCGGGCGCGCACTCTGGGCCTCGCGGGCGCCATGGCGACCCGCATCCTGCTGCTGGCCTCGCTGGCGTGGTTGTCGCACCTGACGGCCAGGCTGTTCGCGATCGGCGGGCACGTGGTCACGGCCCGCGACCTGGTGCTCTTCGGCGGCGGGCTCTTCCTGCTCGGCAAGGCGACGTTCGAGATCCACCACAACCTCGAGGGCGGCGAGAAGGGGCGCGAAGGCGGGCCGGCGGTGACGTTCGCCGGCGTCATCGCGCAGATCATGGTGCTCGACATCGTGTTCTCGCTGGACTCGGTGATCACCGCCATCGGCATGGCCGAGCACCTGCCGGTGATGGTCGCGGCGGTGGTGATCGCGGTGCTGGTGATGATGGCCGCGGCAGGGCCGATCTCGGACTTCGTCGAGGACCACCCGACGATCAAGATGCTGGCGCTCAGCTTCCTGCTCCTGATCGGCATGTCCCTGACCGCCGAAGGCCTGGGCCAGCACATCCCCAAGGGCTACATCTACTTCGCAATGGGGTTCTCGGTCTTCGTGGAGTTTCTCAACCTGCGGATGCGGAGCCGCACCGTGGCGCCGGTGCAGCTGCGGCGCCGCGTCGCACCGCACCGCCCGTCGCCGCTGCCGGCGGAGCTGCGTATGATCGACGCCGACTGATGACCGGCCATTTCTATCCCGCCTTCCGCTCGGCGCTGTTCAAGCTCGATCCCGAGACGGCGCACGGGCTGTCGCTGCAGGCGATCGCGCGGGCGGGGCGCACCCCCGGGCTCCGGACCGCCCTGGCAGCCGCCTTTTCGGCGCGCGGAGCGGAGCCCGTCGAGGTCTTCGGCCTGCGCTTTCCGAACCGGGTCGGGCTGGCCGCCGGCTACGACAAGGACGGCGAGGCCTGGCGCGGCCTGGCCTGCCTGGGCTTCGGCCACATCGAGGTCGGCACGGTGACGCCCGAGCCGCAGCCCGGCAACCCGCAGCCGCGGGTCTTCAGGCTCGTCGAGCGCCGCTCCCTGATCAACCGCATGGGCTTCCCCGGCAGGGGCGCGGCCTACGTGGCGCGGCAGCTCCGTGGCCGCGAGCCGGGCGGCCCCGTCATCGGCGTCAACATCGGTAAGCAGAAGACGACGCCGCTCGAGGACGCCGCGGGCGACTACGAGGAGCTGGTGGACGTGTTCGCGCCGCTGGCGGACTACCTGGCCGTGAACATCTCGTCGCCCAACACCCCGGAGCTGCGCCGGCTGCAGGAGCGCGAGTTCCTCGGCGGCCTCCTCGGCCGGATCGCGGCCCGCCGCGACGAGGCTTCCGGGCGCCTCGGCCGCCGGGTGCCGGTGCTGGTCAAGCTGGCGCCGGACCTCGACGACGCGCAGCTCGAGACGGCAGTCGGGGTGATCGAAGGCTCCGGTCTCGACGGCATCATCGCCACCAACACCACCGTCAGCCGGGCCGGCCTCGACCATCCGCTGGCGGGCGAGGCCGGCGGGCTCTCGGGCGCCGCGCTGACCGACATGAGCACGCGCATCATCGCGCGCATCGCGGAGCAGACCGGCGGCGCGACGCCGATCATCGGCGTCGGCGGCATCATGGGGCCGGACGACGCCCGTGCCAAGCTCGAGGCCGGCGCGACCCTGGTCCAGCTCTACACCGGCCTCGTCTACGAAGGCCCGGGGCTGGTGAAGCGGATTCTCGAGGGGCTTGCAGAACACGCGTCGTGATGATCAGTTCTCAATTCTTAATTCTTAATTCTTAATTCTTAATTGCCGCCCGTCCTCCCGGTTCAATGGGCGGGGGGAGGGGAATTCAAAATTCAAAATTGAGAATTGAGAATTCGAGCTCAACCTGCCGCTGGTATGGTGTGGTATGTCCCCGATCGACCTCGTCATCGTCGTGCTGTCGCTCGTGGGCCTGGTGGCTTTCGCCGGCTGGCTGGCGAAGCGTCAGGCCGACACCGGCGACTACTATCTCGGTGGAAGGCGGTTGGGCGCCTGGCCTCTGGGCGTCAGCCTGGCGGCCAACCAGGTCAGCGCGATCTCGCTGATCGGCGCGCCGGCCTTCGTCGCGCTGCGCGAGGGCGGCGGTCTGGTGTGGCTGCAGTACGAGCTCGCGGTGCCGTTGGCGATGGCAGTGCTGGTGGTGTGGGGCGTGCCGTTCCTGCGCCGGGCAGCGGGTGCCGAGGTCTACGAGGTGGTGGAGGCGCGGCTCGGGCGCGGCGCGCGGCGCCTGCTCGCGGGGTTCTTCCTCGCCGGCCGCGGCCTCGGCGCCGGCGTCGTGCTGTACGCCTCGTCGCTGGTGGTGGACGCCTGCACCGGCTGGGGCTTCGAGCTCAGCCTGGTCGTGGTGGGAGCGGTGGCGGTCGCCTACACCGCCCTCGGCGGGCTGATCGCCGACGTGTTCTCCGACGTGCTCCAGTTCGCGCTGCTTTGGGGCGCGACGATGGTGGTGACCGTGGTGCTGGCGCTGCGGCTCGCCGGCACCGGCGCGCTGTCGAGGGTCGAGACGGCACGGCTCGCGGCGCTCGACATCTCGGGCCACGGCCTCGGCGACGGCGCCACCTTCGCGTTCTGGCCGATGCTGCTCGGCGGCCTCTTTCTCTACATCTCGTACTACGGCTGCGACCAGACCCAGGCGCAGCGGATTCTGGCCGCGGGCAACGAGGGCGAGGCGCGGCGCGCGTTGACGATCGCGAGCCTGGTCCGCTTTCCGCTGGTGCTGACCTACTGCGCCTTCGGGGTGATGCTGGCCGGCTTTTTGGAGGTGACGCCGGACTTCGCGGCGAGCCTGGCCGGCCGGCCCCCGGACGCGTTGGTGCCGCAGTTTCTGGTCAGCTACCTGCCGGCCGGCGTGGTCGGCGTGGTGGTGGCCGGGATCCTCGCCGCCGCCCTGTCGTCCATCGACTCGGCCCTCAACTCGCTGTCGGCGGTGGCGGTGGAGGAGTTTTCCACCGAGCGGCTCCGCACCGATCCCGCGCGCCAGCTGCGCTGGGCGAGGACCACCACGGTGCTGTGGGGGGTGCTGGCCACCGGAGCGGCCTGGGCCTTCTCGCGCTCCGGCGAGACCTCCATCGAGCTCGTGAACCGGGTCGGCAGCGCCCTTTACGGCCCGGTGCTGGCGGTCTTCGTGCTGGCCTGGCGCTCGCGGCGGGCGAATGGTCGCTCGGCGGTGGCGGGGGCGGCGGCCGGCCTGCTCGCCAACCTCGCGCTGGCGGCCTGGGCCCCCGGCGTGTCCTGGCTGTGGTGGAACGTCGCCGGGTTCGTGGTGACGCTCGCCGTGGCCCTTCTCTTCGGTCGGGGAGAGCGGCCGGCCGGCCCGGCGGTTTCGGGCGGACACCGGCAGGCTTGGCTGTTGGTTGCGTACTTCGTGCTGATCCTGACCGTGTTGGCGCTGGTCACGGCGATGACCTGAGGCTGCGCACGGCGTGCGGGCTGGACGCCCGCACAACCATAGTGATGCGACCGGTACGCCTGCGCCGTAAGTCGTTCAAACGTTATAACGTTGAACGTTCGAACGTTCCGCCCACCCGCCCGGCAGCCGGGACGGCTGCCCCACAACACCTGCCGTGCGCTGACGTCCCCTTGTGGGGCACGCGTCTCGCGTGCCGGGTGGTCGGGTGGGAACGTGCAACTGTCCAACGTCCAAACGACGGTTTGCGGGCGGAACGCCCGCACTGCGATTCCGGGGACGGGAGGTGCCCCGGGCGTCTCCCGTCCCCGGAATCGCTATCGGAGGAAGGACGGCGGCTCGCGCTGCCAGGGCTCGGGCTCGAGCGCCATGGACACGCCGAGGTTGAAGAGCCGTCGCATGTCCTCCGGGTCGAAGCCGCTGGCGTCGGCTTCGGCCTCCTCCGACGGGATGCCGACGTAGCGGAACTCCACCCCGTCGCGCTCGGCGAGTGCCCAGATCCGCACCAGGTCGCCCATGGCGACCGCCTTGAAGACGCTCAGCATGGAGCGCTCGGCGATGGCGGTCAGACGCGGTCTGATCTGCTCCGGTGCTGGGTCGATCTGACCGTTGCGGATGATGTAGATGGAAGCTCTGCCATTGCCGCCGGGATCGATGCCGAGCTCCTCGAAGGCGTCGTCGATGTTCACCATGGCGCCCCACAGGAAGAACATGGCGACGACGCCGCCGTCCACGTGCATCTCGTCGTAGTAGCGTCCGTCCGCTTCGACCCGGATGTAGACCGGCGGGAAGGCGACCGGTATCGAGGCCGAGGCGAGCAGGACATCGCGGAAGAGCTCGAGGGCGCCGGGAGCACCGCTGGCCGCGATGGCGCCCATGTTCCACACCACGAGCCGCTGGGCATCGAGGTTGGTGGTGCCCACGTACAGCCGCCGGCCCCGGCGGTGCTCGGCCGCGATCTCCTCGAGGAGCGGCGCGTCGATGATCTCGGCGAGGGTCGAGGCGAGGGGGTCGGTCCGCACCAGCGAGTCCTTGACGGTGAGCGTCAGCGGGTTGCGGATCCGGTAGATCTCGCTCGAGGTGGTCGTCGTGTAGAGGCGCTCGATCTCGGCGTCGTAGTCCGGGCCGAGGAATGCGAAGGGCGCCAGCAGCGCGCCGGTGGAGATGCCGGTGACGAGCTTGAAGGTGGGCCGCGTGCCTCTTTGTGTCCAGCCGGAGAGAAAGCCGGCTCCGAAGGCGCCGTTGGAGCCGCCGCCGGACAGCACCAGCACGGCCCGCGGTGGGGCGCCGTCCGGGTTCGCCGCGCGCCCGTCGCGGACCGACTGCACGAGGTCCGCCTGGAAGAGCGGGCTCGGCTCGTCCCCCCAGTCGCGCACCCCGGGCATGCCCGGGATCTGCGCCCGGTCGGTGGCCGCCAACGGCACCGGGTTGCGGTGCACGCTCGTGCACCCGGCGAGCAGCAGCAGAACCGCCGCCGCAAGCCCCCGGTTCGCGCGCGAAGTCCTGATCCGCACCATCACCAACCACACCATACCCCTGCACCCATATTCCTCAAGCACTCCGTCTACATCTCGCGATTCCAGGGGACTGGTGGGGAGGTTCGACTCTTCCGGAAACACATGAGATGGAGGCATGGGACGCGACCCGTGCCCGTTTCCGTTTCCGTGCCCGGATTCAGCTCCAGTGACAGTGGCAGATGACAGTGACAGTCTCAGTGGCAGTTTCAGTGACAGTTTCAGTGT
>CAZMED010000219.1:0-5351 GCA_964565045.1 uncultured Thermoanaerobaculia bacterium | reverse complement strand
CGCCGGGGGGAGCAGCTGCCGCTGAATCCCGACGAGGCCGTGATCGCGGCGCATGCGGCGCGGGTGGTGGGGGAACCGGGGGCCGAGGCGCGCTACCTGGGCCTCGCGGTGGGCCACGACGACCCCGAGGTCGCCGCGCTGGCCGCGGTGCAGCTGGCCGCGCTGCTGGGGCCGACCGATCCCGCGCGGGCGGTCGAGCTGGCGCTGCCGTGGTTCGAGCGCGGCCCGCCGATCCGGGTTCGCGAGGCCGCGGCCGAGTCAGTGATCGCAGTCGTCGCCGCCCGCGCCGAGGGCGCGCAGCGGGGGTCGATCGAGAGCGCGGCCCGCAGGCTGCCGCGCGAGCTCGAGCGCCGGCTCGAGCTCGCACTCGCCGAGACGGACGACGAGCACCGGGGGCGGCGACTCGAGCGCCTGCTCGAAGCGTCCACCCGCGACTCTGCTGCCCTCGCCGCCGCCGAGTCCCTTTTGAGGGCCGAAGCCCTGTCGCCGAGGGGGCGGTTTCTGGCGGCGAGCACCCTGTTCCAGCACGGCCTGTACGAGCGGGCCGCACCACTGCTCGAGGGCCTCCTCGAGACCACGGACCAGGCGGTTCCGCGCGAGGAGGCGGCCTTTCTCCGCGGCCGCTGCGCCTTCCGGAGGGGGCGCTGGAGCGAGGCCAGTGCGTGGTACCGCAAGGCGCTGGCTCTCGCGGACAGCGCCGGGCGCAGGGCGGAGCTCGAGGTGCATATCGGCCGCAGCCACGAGCTCGCGGGCGACCTCGGGGCCGCGGTCGAGGCCGCGGCACGGGCGGTGGGGCTCGATGCGAGCGACGAGCGCCGTCTCTTCCTCGCCCGCCTGCGGCTACGGCGCGGCGAGCTCGAGCTCGCCGAGCTCGGACTCGGCCGGCTTCGCGGGCGCAGCGCCCGCTCGCAAGGCGAGATGCTGCTGGCGCTGGCGGCAATGCGTCGCAGCGACCGCGAGTCGGCCATCGCCCACCTCGCGCGGGTGCGCCGCGGGCCGTGGTCGGCGCCGGCAGCGCTCTTCGAGGCCGAGCTGATGGCGGCCGCAGGAGAGGCAGCGGAGGCGCTCGCGCTCCTGGACCGCCGGCGTGCATCGCTGGGTCCGTACTGGGGCGAGCGGGCGCGGGAGCTGGTGGCGCAGCTTCCGGAGGATCCGGTCCGGCAGTGGCGGGAGGAGCGCGTGAAGGCGGTTGACGGAGCCGTCGGCGTGGCGCTGTGGCGCGAGCTCGCGCGGTGGGCCGCCTTGGAGCCCGACCCCGCGCGGATGGGCGAGGTCCGCCTGAGGGTCGAGGCGGCGTTCGCGGCGCGGTTCGGGCAGGAGCCGCCGGACTTTCCGTCCGGGCTGGCCGGCGAGCTGTGGCGCCTCGGCCTCGAGCGCGAGGCTTCGAGCTGGGACCCCGGCGGGTTCCCGAGAGCCGATGCGGCCCAGTCGGCGTGGGCCGGGTCGCGCTTCCTCGAGCTCGGTCTGCCGTGGCGGGCGCTGCGGGCCGCCGACGAGGCGTGGCGGCAAGCAGGCTCGGAGATGCCCCCGGTGGCCCTCCCGGCGGCGCTCCGGAGGACGTCCCTGCCGATCCCCGACGCGCCCATGCTGCGCCAGGCAGCCGCCGCGGGGGGCGTCGACTGGAGTCTGCTCGCCGGCGTGGCGCGCGAGGAGTCGCGGTGGGACCCGACGGTGGTTTCGGCGGTCGGCGCCCGCGGCCTGGTGCAGCTGATGCCCGCAACCGCCGTCGAGGTCGCCGCGCGCACCGGCGCGGCGCCTCCGAGCGTGGACGACCTCTTCGATCCGCGCACCAACCTCGGGCTCGGCGCGGCTGAGCTCGGCCGCCTGCTCGAGCTTTTCGAGGGCCGTCGCGCGCCGGCCGTGGCCGCCTACAACGCGGGCGAGGTCCAGGCCGGGATCTGGCTCGAGCAGTGCGGTGGGGCCTGCCCGGACGCGCTCTACGTGGCCAACATCACCTTCGCGGCCACCCGCGCCTACACCGCCGCGGTGCTGGCGGCGGCCGACGCGTACGCGGCGCTGGGAAAGCCCGGAACTCCGCCGCTCAACGACTGAACCGGGTCACCTCCTGGCGGGCGCTCGCGCGCTCCAGCCAGCGCTCGATCTCCTCGTTGAGCTTGCGCTCCACGAGCACGGTCGTCAGCTGCTCGCGCACCTCGGCCAGGGGCGGCAGTGCTCCGTCGCCGGCGGCGATCTCGTCGACCAGCAGCCGTTGGTAGGCGGCCTCGATCTCCTCCATGGAGACCGCGATCCGGGTCCGCAGGCGTTGCTGCACGAAGGCGTCGACCGCGGCCATGCGCAGGGCGAGCTCGTCGAGGTCGGCGGGCGAGAGGCCTCTCGCCTCGAGCTCCCGTTCGACCGCCTCGGGACCGCCGGCTCGCGCGACGAGGCCTTCGCGGACCGCCGCCGGATCGACCTCGAGCCGGTACAGCTGGCCGCCTTCCTCGAGCTCGCGAAACGCGAGCTCGAGGCGGATGCGCGCCTCGAGGAGGCGGGCGCGGTAGGCCTGCGCGGACTCCTCGGGCTCCGGCTCGACGACGTGCAGCAAAGCCGCGAGCTCGACGTCGGTGTGCAGGATCGGGGTCGTGCCCACCACCGCCAGGACCTCCTCGACGACCTCGAACGGGGCCTCCTGCGCGGAGGCGAAGTGACTGACAGTCATGAGGATGAGCATCGAGGCGGCGACTCGCACCCTGGTATCATAGCAGCGTGCCCAGCGCCGCCGGCGAGCCCGGCACCCTGTGGATCGTGGCGACCCCCATCGGCACCCTCGGCGATCTCGCGCCGCGGGCGCTCGAGGTCCTGTGCGGGGTCGACCTCATTCTCGCCGAGGACACCCGCCGGGCGCGGGCGCTGCTCGGCCACTTCGGCATCGCCGTCGCCGGCAGGCTGCGCTCGCTGCACGAGCACAACGAGGAGCACAAGGCGGCGGCGCTGCTCGCCGAGCTCACGGCGGGCCGTTCCCTGGCGCTCGTCAGCGATGCCGGGACGCCGGTGCTGTCCGACCCCGGGTTCCTCCTGGTGCGGGCCGCGCGCGAGGCCGGGCTGCCGGTGTCGAGCCTTCCCGGTCCGTCGTCCTTCACGGCCGCGCTCGCGGCTTCGGGTCAGCCGCCCCTGCCCGCCGTCCTGAGCGGCTTCCTGCCGGCGCGGCCGGGCCCGCGGCGGCGGCGCATCGCGGAGCTCGCCCGCGTGCCGTGGACCCTGGTCGTGCTGCTCTCGCCGCACCGCCTCGGCCGCGAGCTCGCCGACCTCGCGGAGGTCCTCGGGGCCGGGCGCCGCGCAACCCTGCTGGCCGAGATCTCCAAGCTCCACGAGCGGGCGGTGGTGGGCACGCTGCGCGAGCTCGCCGGCGGGCCCGAAACGGTGAGCCCGCGCGGGGAGTACGTGCTGGTCGTGGGCCCGGCGGACGAGGACTGCGGCGAGGCGGCCGGGGCGGGTCGGGAGGAGGTGCTGGAGGCCTACCGCGACGCGCTCGCCGACGGCCTCGAGAGGCCGGACGCGCTGCGCCGCGCGGCGCGGCGCCTCGGCCTCCCCCGGCGGGCGGTGTTCGCGATCCTCGCCGCCGAGGACGGCAGCGACGGCCGCTCCTGAGCGACGGGGGGAGTGCCCGGGCAAAGCCTTTCGCAGAAAGCGCTGTGTTACCCTGAGCGCGATTACGGGAGGTGGCTCCATGCTCCGGCGTTTCGGCTTCGTGGTTGGTGTCGTGGTCGGTCTGGCCGGACTCGGGAGCGGGTGCAGCAGCAAGCCGGTGGTGGGCGTGATCCTGCCCATCACGGGCCCGGCGGCCTCCTACGGCGTGTCGATCGAGAGCGGCATGCGGCTGGCTCTGACCGAGGCCCGGGCGCGCGGCGATCTGCCGACCGGCTTCGAGGTGTTCTGGGCCGACTCCGGCTCCGAACCGGACCGCGCGGTGGCCGAGCTGCGCCGGATGGTGGCCGAGAACGGGATCAAGATGCTCATCGGCGGCGCCACGAGCAGCGAGGCCGTGGCGCTGATCCCCGTGCTCGACGAGCTCGAGGTCGTGTGCCTGTCGCCGTCGGCGTCGGCGCCGGGGCTCGCCCAGCTGTCGCGCTTCTTCTTCCGGATCTACCCGTCCGACGAGCTCGAGGGCCACACCGCCGCCACCTTCCTGTTCGAGCGCCTCGGGCAGCAGCGGATCCTGCTGTTCACCGGCGACTCCGACTACGCGCGGGGCATCAAGCCGGAGTTCCTCAAGCAGTTCGAAGGGGCGCTCGGCGGCACGGTCGCCGCCGACATCAACCTTCTGGAGGACGGCTGGCAGGAGAAGGCCGGCGAGCTCCTCGAGCGGAACCGCATCGGCGCCGCCTACGTTATCGGCTACGCGCCGGAGATCCTCGGCGCGGTGCGGTTCCTGCGCGAGCGCGGCTTCGACGGGCGCATCGTGACCACCTCCACCTTCTACAGCGGCGATGCGATCCGCGAGGCCGGCGCCTCGGCCGAGGGGGTGCTGTTCCCGCTGCCGCCCTTCGACCGCACCTCGGAGCGGGAGCCGGTGCTGAGCTTCGTCAACCACTACATGGAGGTTTTCCAGCGCGCCCCGGACGTGTTCGCCGCCCACGGCTACGACGCCCTGGGCTTCACGATCAAGGTCTTCGAGTACGCCAGGCCGCCCGAGACCCTGGAGATCCTCAAGGCCCTCAACTACGGGGTCGCCGAGTACAACGGGGTGACCGGGCCGATCCTCTTCGACGACTACGGCGACGTCAAGCACTACCCGAAGATGTTCATCGTCAAGGACGCCCAGGTCATGACCTACCAGCGCTACCTCGAGATCGAACGCCGGCGCATCATCAACCAGGTGCAGGACCTGCTCGCGACGCCGACCCCGCGATGACCGTTCTCCGGCTGGTGTGGCGCCAGCGGGCGCTGGTCGCCGTGCTGGTCCGCCGCGAGCTCGACGCCCGCTACCGGGCGTCCTTCCTCGGGTTCTTCTGGTCGCTGCTCAACCCGTTGCTGCTGCTCGCCGTCTACGCCGTCGTCTTCACCTACATCTTCAGCCCGCGGTTTCCGGGCGGGGAGCCGTACGCGCTGTTCCTCTTCTCGGGCCTCCTGCCGTGGCTGTTCTTCTCCGGCGCCGTGCTCGACGGCTCGCTGACCCTGGTCGACAACGGGCCCCTGCTCGCCAAGGTGATGTGTCCGCCCGAGATCTTCCCGGCGGTGACGGTACTGTCGCACCTGGTGCACCACGTGCTGGCGCTACCGATCCTGCTGGCCGCGATGGTGGCCGCTGCCGTGGCCGGGCTGCACCCCTTCCCGTGGACCTTCTGGCTGCTGCCCCTGGCGCTGCTGCCGTGGCTGCTGGCCGCAGGCGGTGCGGTGCTCGCGGTGTCGGT
>CAZMED010000218.1:0-5354 GCA_964565045.1 uncultured Thermoanaerobaculia bacterium | reverse complement strand
CGCGAGGTCGACAGCCGCACGGTCTTCATGATCCTCTCCAAGCCGGTGCCGCGGTGGCACTTCCTGCTCGGCAAGTACCTCGGGTTGGTGGCGATCGTCGCCGCCAACCTGCTGCTGGTCACGGTGGTGCTGTTCGTCATGGTGCTGGCGTACACCGGGGAGGCGGACCCGATGCTGTTCTTCGCCGCCGCCATGACCCTGCTCGAGATGCTGGTGCTGGCGGCCTTCGCGATCCTGTTCGCGGTCCTCACCAAGCCGATCCTGGGCTCGCTGATGACCCTGGCGGTGTTCCTCGTGGGCCACCTGTCGGCCGAGCTGTGGCTGCTCACCCAGCGCCTTCCGGGGGCTCTCACCAAGGCCCTGATCGCAGTCGTCTACTACCTGCTGCCCAATCTCGAGCGCTTCAACTTCCGCACCGAGGTGGTGCACGACCTGCCGATCCCGGGCGCGGCGGTGGCCTGGGCCGTGGTCTACGCCGTCGCCTTCGCGGCGGTCGCGCTGATCCTCGCCGACCTCCGGTTCCGGAGCAAGGACCTGCGATGAGCCGGCGGCTGGTCGCCCTGGTGGTGATCGCCGGCCTGCTCGGGCTCGCCGTCGTCAGCGAGCTGCGGCTCGGCGCGATCCCCCGCACCGACCCGCTCGGCCGCGAGCTGCTGTACCTGCCGTCGCCGGAGATGCTGCAGGTGCTGAGCCTCGGCAACCCCGGCCTCGTCGCCGACATCCTCTACCTGTGGTCGATCCAGTACTACTCGCTGTTCGCGCCGCACGAGCGCTTCCTGTACCTGGAGACGGTGTACGACCTCATCACCGACCTCGACCCGCTGTACTTCGACGCCTACCGGATCGGGGCGCTGATCATGCAGATCCAGACCGGCGGCGACCAGCAGCGGCTGCAGCAGGCGGTGGTGCACCTCTTCGACAAGGGGCTCGAGAATCTCCCCGAGAGCTGGGAGCTCGCCGAGGCCGCCGCCTGGGACATGTACATCCGATTCAAGGACCGCGAGGAGGCCCTGCGCTACGCCGAGATCGCCGCCGAGCGCCCCGGGGCGCCGGCGCGGATCAAGCGCATGGTCGGGGTGTGGCGCGACAAGGCCCACGCGTGGAGCGTCGACGACTCCATCGCCTACTGGCGGCAGGCCTATGCCGAGGCGGTCGACGAACGCGACCGGCAGGTCTGCCAGAGCAAGCTCTACGACGCGATCGCTTCGAAGGACCAGCAGCAGCTCGACCCGCTGCTCGACGCCTTCGCCGATCGCTACGGACGCTGCCCCGCGGGCTGGCCGGAGCTGATCCGGGCGGGGCTCCTGCGCGAGCCGCCGCTCGACGCCTTCGGCAACGAGTACGGGATCGACCCCCAGCGCTGCCGGGTCGTGCCGCTGAAGAAGATCAGCGACCAGTGAGCGGCCCGCGCGGGCCGGAGGCGAGCACGGCCGCGATCGCCGCCGCGCGTTCGCCGGCGGGCGAGGACGTCATCGCGCGCTGCGCCTCGGCGAGGGCGGCGGCCCTCAGCTCGGCGTCGGCGAGAATCTCCTGTTGGACGAACGCGAAGTCGTCGGGCCGCACCACGCGGTACTCGCTGCGCTCGAGAAGCCCCACCGGGGCGGCCGCGCGGCGCACGAAGACCATGGCGACGTCGTCCCAGAAGACCAGCGCCCACTCGGAGCGCGGAAACCACAGCGCCGAGAAGCCCCGCATGCCGGACGCCTCGCCGGAAGGGCTCTGCACCCGCAGCGGGGGGTGGTAGCGCACGAGGGCGGTGTCGCAGCCGGAGCGCTCCAGGAGCCGGGTGAATGCGGCGGCATCGCTCGCCTGGAAGATCGACCAGATCTCGGCGAGCAGCTCCTCGTGGATCTCGTTGCGGTCGTCCTGGAAGACCCTCCGTGCCGGCCAGTAGCGGTCGATGAGGTAGCCGCCGAAGCGGACGTCGTTGTAGAGCTCGGCTGCGGGGAGGCCTTCGCGGTCGAGGAAGTCGCAGGCCGCCTCCGGGTAGAAGCCCTCGGCGTAGCCGAAGCCGAAGCCGGGGTTCGGCGAGATGGCGACCGAGAACGCCAGCACCAGCGCGGCGGCCGCCGCCAGCAGCTCGGTGCGACGCCTGACGCCGGCAGCCGGGGCCGCATCCGCCAGCGCCCGAAAGCTCGCGAGCGCGGGCGCGGCAGCCAGCGGCAGGAGGACGAAGAAGAGCCCGAGGTTGCGGACGTGGCGCAGGGCCAGGGCCGCCGCCATCAAGAGCAGCGCCCAGCGCGCGAGCCGGCGCTCGCGCAGGCCCATGACGACGACCGCCGCCGCCAGCGCGAGAAACAGTGCCGGCGTCTGGCGCAGCGTGGGCGCGAACCACTCGGGGTTGAGGATGTGCGGCTGGCCGACCAGGTGGGCGAGCTTGAAGGGGGCCTCCCAGAGCCTCCAGCCGTAGGGGTTGGCGAGCACCGCCAACGCGGCGACCGCGATCCCGGCGGCGCCCCTGGCGAGCGCCCGGCGGTCCATACGCCGCGCCGCCAGCATCTGAACGGCGTCGGCGGCGAGGATGCCGCCGAGCAGGAAGGGCACGACGAGAACCCCGCCGTGGGCGTTGGCGCCGAGCACCATCAGTGCCGCGATCCCGCCCAACCAGACGAGCGGCCGCCGATCGTGGCGGCTCAGGAAGAGCCACACGGCCGCGGGCACCACGAGCAGGGTCACGAGCTCGGGCCGGACGAAGAAGCGCGGCCGGGCGGCGGCGACGCAGAGCAGCGCCAGCAGCAGCGCGGCGGGCGGCGAGAGGCCGGAGCGGACGCCGATCGTCAGGAGGAGAACGGCCAGCGCCGCCACCGCGAGCGCGCGCAGGGCGACCAGCGCCTCCGCCCCGCCGAGGCCGTCGGCGAGCGCGGCGACGACCTGGAACAGCCACTCGTGGTCGAGCCACGGCGTGCCGGCTGCGGTCAGGGAGAAGGGATCGGCGCGGGGGACGGTACGCTCCGAGAGGATCCAGCGTCCGCTCGCGAGGTGCCAGCCGATCGAGGTGTTGGCGATCTGGAAGCTGCCGATGACGGCGCCCGCCGCAAGCGCGGCGACGACGATCAGGAGCGGGGTCGCGGGGTGCGACCTCTGACCGCGGTCGTCCGGCGTCGCTGCGGCCCCCGGACCCCCGGCCTCCATGCGGCTTCCGGCTCAGCCTTCCGTGTCCGCGGCGTCGAGCACGTACCGCTCCCACTCCGGCTCGAAGGCCAGGGACTCGGTGGAGCGCATGCGGTCGAGGAACACGATCCCGTCGAGGTGGTCGTGCTCGTGCTGGATCACCCGCGCGTGGAACGAGTCGGCGGTCAGCGAGACGGGCTCGCCCTCGATGCTGCGGGCCTTGACCTTGATGCGGCGGTAGCGCGGCACCAGCCCGCGCAGCCCGGGGATCGACAGGCAGCCCTCCCAGCCCTCCTCGGCCTCGTCGCCGACCGGCCGGATCTCGGGGTTGACGAGGACCACCGGCTCGACCCCGGCCTCGTCGTCGCTCGCCGGCACCCAGTAGGCGAAGAGGCGCAGGCCCTCCGCGACCTGCGGCGCGGCGAGGCCGACACCGTGCTCCTCGAGCATGGTACGCACCAGGTCGCGGCCGAGCTCGGCCAGGCGGCCGCTCGAGAACCACGCCTCCGGGACCGGCTCGGCGACCGCCCGCAGGGCCGGATGGCCCAGGCGGACGACCTCCAGGAGCCTCGCAGCTTCGTTCACCGGGGCCTCAGCCGCAGCTGGAGCAGCCGCCCGACCCGCAGTCGCCCTGCGGCGCCGGCGAGTTGGGGTTGTCGACCATGAAGCCGGAGCCGCGCTCGTCCTCGACGAAGTCCACTGACGAGCCCGCGAGGTGGGGCGCCGAGTTGGGGTCGACGAGGACCTTGAGGCCGCCGTCCTCGACCACCGTGTCGCCGTCGCGCTGCTCGTCGAAGGTGAAGCCGTAGGCGAAGCCGGAGCAGCCGACGCCCTGGATGAAGATGCGCAGCTCCTTGCCCTCGGCCTCGGGCATCTGCGCTGCGAACTCCTGCACCTTCTGCACGGCCTTGGTTGAAAATGAGATCATGAGTCCTCCAGTCGTTCACGGCGCGGCCGTGAACGCTCCATGATAACGCAGCCGGGGGCGGCGCGGATTCCCTCCGCGGTCAGTCGATTCCCTGCGCCGCGAGCCAGCGCTCGGCCTCGATGGCGGCCATGCAGCCGGTCCCCGCCGCCGTCACCGCCTGGCGGTAGACCGCGTCCTGGGCGTCCCCGCACGCCCACACGCCCTCCACCGAGGTCCGCGCGGTGCCCGGCACCGTGCGGATGTATCCCACGTCGTCCATCTCGAGCTTGCCGGCGAAGATCGCGGTGTTGGGCTGGTGGCCGATGGCGATGAAGACCCCGCCCGCGGGGTAGTCGCGGAGCTCCCCGGTGCGGGTGTCCTCGAGGCGCACCCCCGTGATGCCGCCGTCGCGGGTGCCGAGGATCTCGGTCACCACCGCGTTCCACTCGAAGTGGATCCTGTCGTTGGCGAAGGCGCGCTCCTGCATGATCTTGGACGCCCGCAGCTCGTCGCGGCGGTGGATGACGGTGACCTTGGTGGCGAACTTGGTCAGGAAGGTCGCCTCCTCCATCGCGGTGTCGCCGCCGCCGACCACCACCAGCTCCTTGTCGCGGAAGAAGAAGCCGTCGCAGGTGGCGCAGGCCGAGACCCCGTAGCCCATGAGCTCGGTCTCCGAGGGCAGGCCCAGGAGCTTGGCAGACGCGCCGGTGGCGATGATGAGCGCGTCGGCGGTGATCTCGCCGTGGCTCTCGGTGCGCGCCATGAACGGGCGCGCATCGAGCACCACCTCCTCGACCTGGTCGAAGATGAAGCGGGTTCCGAAGCGCTCGGCCTGGGCTTTCGTCACCTGCATCAGCTCGGGGCCCATGATGCCGTCCGGGAAGCCGGGGTAGTTCTCGACCTCGGTGGTGATGGTGAGCTGCCCGCCGGGCTGCATGCCCTCGATCACCAGGGGCTCGAGGCCCGCGCGGGCGGCGTAGATGGCGGCGGTGAGGCCGGCCGGCCCGGAGCCGATGATCAGGACCTTGACGTGCTGCTCGCTCATGGGTTCCTCCCCCTCGATCGCGGCTCACGGACCGCCCCCGTTCTGACGGGCGCCGCGCCGGGCTCCCGGTCCCCCGCGCGACACGCAGCCGCCGCCCCGCGGTCGGTGATTATACTGGTTCTGCCGTGGATCTCCCGCGCCTCATCCGGTCCCCGCTGCCGCAGGTGATTTGCCTCTTCGCGGCCAGCCGCCTGGCCCTGCTGGCGGTCGGCCTGCTGTCGACGTGGCTGCTGCCCTCCGGGCTCGCGGTCCAGCGCGGCAACCTTGTGTGGCACGAGCCGGCGCCGCGGG
>CAZMED010000217.1:0-5369 GCA_964565045.1 uncultured Thermoanaerobaculia bacterium | reverse complement strand
AGTCGCCGGCGACCGAGGCGGTGTGGCCGGCGGTCGCCGAGCGGCCCTCGGAGGTGCGGCCCGCCTTGTAAAACACCACGTCCTTGCCGAGCGCGACAGTGTCGGCCACCGCCGCCGCGAAGGCGTGCCCGTCCCAGGGGCGGAAGCCCTCCATGTAGACCGCGAAGACCTCGATCGCCGGGTCGTCCTTGAGGTGCGACAACAGGTCGCCGGCCGTGAGGTCGATCTGGTTGCCGATGGACAGCGCGTAGGCGGGGTCGAGCCAGGGCATGCGGCTGAGGTTCGAGATGATGAAGGCCCCGGACTGGGAGATGAAGCAGAGCTTGCGCTCGCGACGGCCCCGCGACTTCGGGAGCTTGGCGTCGGGAATGAACATGGTGTCGTAGCTTCCGGGGTGGGAGATCACCCCGAGCGAGTTGCCGCCGAGGAACACGGGACCGCCGCCCTCCTGAAGGTGGGCCGCGCGGATGCGCTCGTGCAGCTCGCGCTCGATCCGCTGGCTGCCGGCCTTTTCGCCGAGGCCGCCGGGAATCAGGATCACCGCCTCGGCGCGGTCGTGCTCGATCAGGTCGGAGAGGACCGCCGGCACCTGCTCCGCACCCACCGCGACCACGAAGAGGTCGACCTTCTCGGGAAGCTCGGCGATGCTCGCCACGCAGCCGACGCCGCCGATCTCCGGCGCGGTCGGGTGGACCACCCGCAGAGCCGCGCGGTCGAAGCCCGCCTCGCAGATGTTGTCGAGGATGATCCGGCCCATGTTGTGCGACCGCTCCGAGACGCCGATGATCGCCGCCGACCGCGGCTTCAGGAGGCTCGAGATCTTGGCGATCGGACGCGGCTCGGGACGGGCGCCGGCAGGCCCGAAGCGGCAGACGCCGTCGAGCGGCGCCATGCGGCCGCCGGAGCTGGAGAACGGGTTGACCTCCAGCTCCTGGAGGTGGAACGGGGCCTCGGGGTTGAGCGCCGAGAAGTGGTTGGCGACGTCGATGAAGGCCTGGAAGCACTCGACCAGGATCGCGTCGTCGAGCAGCCGCCGCGAGCCGCGCATGGCGCCGGAGAGGCGCTCGTAGCTCAGGGTCTTCGCGAACAGCGAAAAGAAGCGCTCACCGTCGATGGTGCCGGTGGGAGCGATGGCGACCGCGGCGCCCTTCCGGGTCTGCCGCGCGAGGAGCTCCATCTCGACCCCGCCGAGGCCGGCCGAGATGATGGGCCCGAACTCGGCGGTGTGGCGGATGCCGACGAAGAGCTCGGTGGCGAAGCCCTGCGCGTCGGGCGGCATGAAGCTGCACAGCAGAATGCCGACCAGCCGGTCGCCGAGCCGCTGCTCGAGGCCGCGACCGCGGCGGCCGGCGAGCGCATCCGGCATCTCGCCCTCGTGCTTCTCGAGGAATGCGGCGTACGCCTCGGGGACCTCCCGCCGCATGAGCTCGAAGGCCGCCTCGACGGCGCCGATCTCGCGCGCCACGATGCGGACCCCGCGGGCTTCGGTCTTGTGGGTGATGTCGGGGGAGACGATCTTGAGCACGACCTTGTCGCCGCTCAGGTGCTCGAGGTCGGCGGGCGTGGGTCTGTCGCCGATCCGGACCAGGCGGCTCTTCGGCGCGGCCTCGGCGCCGGTGGCCTCGAGCAGGCGGTAGCACTCGTGCTCGTACAGGCTGCTGCGCCCCTCGGCGTAGGCGGCCTGGAGGATCTCTTCGATGCGCGCGGTGTCGATGGCTGCCATCCGGGTCTCCAGTGGTGGCGGGCGGCTGCCGCCCGCCCGGTGTCGCTCGATGGGGTCAGGCGTAGGCGGCGGCGCGATCGGCCGGCACGGCGTCCTTTTCGGCCAGCACCGCCGCCAGCTTCGACCCGTCGTTCCCGATCCCCTCGGCCCAGGCAGGGGCGAGCGCGGGGTCGGTGGTCTCGGGGTCGAGCTTGGCACACAGCTTGGCGGCTGCGAGGCGCGCCATGCCGCCGTCGACCAGCCCGCGGAAGAAGAGCCCCGCGGCGCGGCCGTAACGGAAGGCGCGCTGGTTGACCGCGACGATCTTCTCGCCCTTGCGGGAGAACAGCAGCTCGACGAAGGCGAGCAGGCGGTCCTCGGCGAAGTCGAGCAGCGGCGAGGCCGCGCCGACCGCCGCCATGTTCTGCGCCTTGAGGTTGCCGGCCGCGCGCGCCAGGTGTGCGGTGTCGACCATGACGATGTTGTCGAAGGCCGCGAGGCGCGCCAGGAGGTCCTCGATCTCGGGGTAGTCCGGAATGTTGACGTAGGGGGTGGTGCTGGTCACGACCCAGCCCCCGGGCTGCAGGTAGTGCCAGTAGCGCAGCACCTCCAGCGGCTCCACCGAAAGCACCATGTCGGCGCGGCCGACGGGGATGATGTCGGAGTGGATCTCGGCGTCGCCGTAGCGCAGGTTGGACTGCACGGCGCCGCCGCGCTGGGCCATGCCGTGCACCTCGGCCTGCTTGAAGTGGTAGCCCGCGTCGAGGGCGGCGTTGTCGATGACGAAGGCGATCGAGAGGATGCCCTGGCCGCCGACGCCGGCGAGGATGATGTTCTTCTCCATCCCGCCCCCCTCAGCTCGCCTTGCTCTTCAGCGCCTCGATGCAGGCGCGGCGGGCGACGATCACGCTCGGCCCGTCGTAGGCGAGCTCCTCGCGGATGACGGCGACGTTCTGCTCGTGGTTCTTCGGCGTCGGCTCGATGATCCGGAAGTGCTCCTCCTCGATGCCGGTGCCGAGGATCACCTGGTCGAGGGTCTCGCCGGTGGACATGGAGCGCTGGGTGCCGGTCATGCCGACGGTGCTGTTGTCCACCACCAGGACGTTGAGGTTGACGTGCTGCTGGACGGCCGACAGCAGCGGGGTGATACCGCCGTGGGAGAACGTGCTGTCGCCGATCGCGGCCACCGCCGGCGTGTAGCCCGCGTGCGCGGCGCCGGCGGCCATGCCGATCGACGCGCCCATGGCGACGCAGCTGTGGATCGCCTCCAGCGGCGGCAGCGCGGCGAGGGTGTAGCAGCCGATGTCGGAGAAGACCTGCGGGTTCTCGAAGCCGCTCAGGGCCTCGTTCAAGGCGCGGAAGGAGTCGGTGTGCGGGCAGCCCTTGCACAGGGCCGGCGGCCGGTTGGCGATGTCGGTCTCGGGGACGTGCGCGGTCGGCGGCGCAGGCATGCCGAGGGCCTCGCGCACGAGGTCGGGGTTGAGCTCGCCGGTGCGGGGGAGCTCGCCGGTCATGCGGCCCTTGACCTGCACGCCCTCGAGCCCGAAGATGCCGCGCACCGTGTTCTCCACCAGCGGGTAGCCGTCCTCGAGCACCAGCAGCTCGTCGACGTGCGCCACCAGCTCGCGGACCTTGCCCACCGGCAGCGGGTAGTGGCGGATCGACAGGACCGAGAGGTCGTGATCGGGCGCGAGGTTCTCGCGCAGGTAGTTGTCGGCGATGCCGCAGCTGATCACGCCCTTGCGGCTGGCCAGGCGCAGCTCGTTGTGCGGGCTGTCCTCGGCGCGGCGCAGCAGCTCCGGCTGCTTGTCGGTGAGGTGCTTGTACTGGACCCGCGCGTTGACCGGCAGCAGGGTCCACTTGCGGATGTCCCGCGCCGGGTTGAGCGGGTTCTGCGGCCGCCGGTCGCGGGTGGCCACGCCGGCGCGGCTGTGGGCGATGCGGGTCACGAGGCGCACCATGATGGGCAGCGACAGCTCCTCCGACATGTCGAAGGCCTCGAACATCATGTCGTAGCACTCCTGCTGGTTGCGCGGCTCGAAGCAGGGGATGAGCGCGAACTGGGCGAAGTAGCGGCTGTCCTGCTCGTTCTGGCTCGAGTGCATGCCGGGGTCGTCGGCGACCGCCAGCACGAGGCCGCCGTTGGTGCCGGTGACGGCGGAGTTCATGAAGGCGTCGGCGGCGACGTTGAGGCCCACGTGCTTCATGCACACCAGGGCCCGCTTGCCGGCCCAGCTCATGCCGAGCGCCTCCTCGTAGGCGACCTTCTCGTTGGTCGACCAGAAGGCGTGGACGTCGCCGGCTTTCTTGGTGCGCCGCTCGACGAACTCGAAGATCTCGGTCGAGGGCGTGCCGGGGTAGGCGTAGACGCCGCTGAGCCCGGCGTGAATGGCGCCGAGGCCGATGGCTTCGTCACCGAGGAGAATCTCCCGTTTCATGCGTGCTCCCTTCGCGGGGTCCATGGCGGTTGGCGTGGCGCTCGGAAGCGCCTCAAGCCCCGCAAGATTGTCGCACGCCTGATGAGGCCCGGCAATCGACCCCTTTCTTTTTTCGGTCCGCGGGCTCGCGAGCCCGCGGACCGAAAAAAGAAGTTAGAATCCGGAGGTGCCGAGCCAACCGCGAATCCTGGTCACCAACGACGACGGGTACACCTCGGAGGGCATCCAGGTGCTCGCCGACGCGCTCGAAGGCCTGGGCGAGATCTGGGTGGTGGCGCCCGACAGCGAGCAATCCGGGGTCTCGCACGCCCTCACCCTCGACCGCCCGCTGCGCATCAAGAAGCTCGGCGAGCGGCGGGTGGCGGTGGACGGGACCCCGACCGACTGCGTCGCCCTCGGGATCTCGAACCTGATGCAGGGCAGGCCCCCCGACCTCGTCGTCTCGGGCATCAACTTCGGTTACAACATGGGCGCCGACGTGCACTACTCGGGGACCGTCTCGGCGGCCTTCGAGGGCGTGATCCTGGGCGCGCCGGCGATGGCGGTCTCGCTCGGGCTCGGCGAGGGCCTCAGCTTCCACGTGGCGGCCAAGTTCGCGTGCCAGCTCGCGGCCTGGATCCTCGAGCGCGGGCTGCCCGCCAACACCCTGCTCAACGTGAACGTGCCGACCGGCGTCCCTCAGGGCGTCCGCCTCACCCGGCTGGGCGTACGGCGCTACACCGAGGGGGTGATCGAGGACCGGGACCCCCGCGGCCGGCAGATCTTCTGGATCGGCGGCGGCAGCCCGGTGTGGGAGCCGATTCCCGGCACCGACTTCCAGGAGGTGCACTCGGGCTTCGTCTCGGTGACCCCGCTGCACCTCGACATGACCGACCGCGGGCTGCTCGGGCGCCTGCGCGAGAGCGGGCCCTCGTGGCTCGACGCGATCACCGAGGCCGATCCGTGAGGGAGGACGCCTACGGCTACCGCCGGGCGCAGATGGTCGACTCGCTGCGCCGGGGCGGGATCACGGACCCGCGCGTGCTCGACGTCATGGCCTCGGTCCCGCGCCATCTCTTCGTGCCGGAGGCCCTGCGCCACCAGGCCTACGATGACGACGTCTCGATCCACATCGGCGAGGGCCAGACCATCTCCCAGCCGCGGATCGTCGCCCTGATGACCCAGTCCGCCAGAATCGAACCGTCGTACCGGGTGCTCGAGATCGGCACCGGCAGCGGCTACCAGGCGGC
>CAZMED010000216.1:0-5369 GCA_964565045.1 uncultured Thermoanaerobaculia bacterium | reverse complement strand
CCATCTCGCGGAAGCGGCCCGGCGGCAGCACGGCCTCGAGGATCTCGCGCTGCGGTGTCACCACCCCCATCAGGCGCACCAGATTGCACGGATCGTGCAGAGTGACCGGGAAGTCGTTGCGGCTCGGGTCGAGCTTGAGCTTGCCCGAGCGGACGATGTCGCGCAACGTCACCATCGAGCTCTCGCGCGGGATGTTGAGGTCGCCGGTCAGGATCTTGTCCGCGATCACGGTCAGCGCCTTGTGCGCGTGGCCGCACTCGCCGAGCACGATCTTCTTGACGCCGAGCTTTTTCGCAGCGGCGGCGTGCTTGACCGCGACCCGCGCGAACTGCACGTCGTCGTACCACACACCGTAGTTGATCCCGTCGTAGGCGACGACCTCCGACGACATGGTCCAGCTGAGTCCGGCGGCCTCGAAGACGGTGGCGAAGGCGCCGGGGTTTTCCGGCCACGCCATGATCTCGCCGGCGTTGTGGATGAGGAGGATGTCGGCCCCCTCGACGTCCCACGGGGTCTCGATCGCGATCCCGGTGCGCTCCGCGGTGTCCTCGTCGATGAACTCGATGTTGTCCTTGACGATCATCGGCGTCATGCCGGTGGAGGAGCCGACCTCGAGCTGGAGGACCGAGCCGTCCTTGTGCAGCTCCTTGGGAACGATGCCCATCTCCATCGACGCGATCTTGCGGATCTCGCGCGACAGGAGCGCGTTGTCGACGCCGATCGGGCAGGTCTGGGCGCAGCGGCGGCACAGGTTGCATCGGTAGGAGAGCTCGATCAGCCGCGCCACGACCTCCCAGTTGAGGTCGATGTCGCCGTGGACCTTCGGGGACTCCTTCTTGACGTACTTGAAGTAGATGCGGCGCAGGATCTCGGAGCGGTAGATCGGCCGGTAGAGCTCGTTCTCACCGCTCTCCTCGAAGATCGGGCAGGCGTCGGAGCAGGTCTGGCAGTGCGCGCAGTGCTCCATCGACATCTCGAAAGGCTGCAGGAAGGCCCAGTTGTCCTCGGTGCTCATGCACTTTTCGAGTCCGGAGAGAAATCCCTGAACCAGGCGGTCCTCCTCCTCCTTCGTCTGCGGCTTCGCGATGTTGACGGCGATCGTGTCGTCGAGGACCACGAACTTCTCGCGCGCGGCTTCCGAAAGCTGCGCGAACGGCGGTTCCTCGTCGAGCTTGTCGAAGGGCGGCGGCAGTGGGATCTGCTCGAGGGGGTCGATGTGGGCCATCGGCAGGCCCGGGTTCTTGGCGATGTCCTTGAGGCTGTCCGGCTGCTTCATGAGTTCTTCTCCTCGGGCTCCTCGGTCGCCGCCTCGAGCCAGGTCTTCTTGCCGTCGCCGCGGATGTGCGGGGCGGCCCACGAGATCGGGCGGCCGAGAAGCTCGTTGATCGTCGCCTCCTCCTTACCCCCGGGCAGGTTGGGGTCGTCCTTCCAGCGGATGGAGTGGTAGGCGAAGTACTTGCCGACGAAGTGCGACATGTGGGTGGTCGGGATGTAGGCGGTCAAGAGGGACAGCAGCACGACCGACAGCAGGAGCAAGAGGGCCGTTGTCCCTCCGACGGCCAGCGGCGACAGGTTGAAGCTCACCAGGTTGGCGACGAAAGCCGAGACCAGGGCGAAGTCGCGGTCGAACCCCAGGAAGGTCACCAGGGCGACGCCGAAGGCGACGATGAAGAACAGCAGGTTGAAGAGGTCGGCCGGCGCCGTGTAGTCGCGGAGCGAGCGGCCGCGCCGGCGCGCGAACAGGCCGGCGGCGCCGATGATGCCGAGCACGAGGCCCGCGCCGCCGACGAACGGCACCAACAGCCCGATGACGTTGTTGATCGGAAGGGCCAGCGAATCCGGCAGGACAGCTCCGATGACCCCGGCAGCCAGCATGAGGATCGTGGCGCCGGCCACCAGGTACAGGCCGAAGTGGAAGGGGAAGGACCACTTCCACAGCTTGACGTTGTGCTCGCGCAGGGCGACGAGGAACAAGATCTCGGGCACCATGACCTTGAGCTCCCCGAGCAGGGAGACGTCCCGCTTCTTCTTCCACCAATCGCTCTCCTCGAGGTAGGAGCCCCCGTAGGCGGCCCGCCCCCCACCCTCGTGGGCGACCGGGTAGAGCTCCCACCTCAGGTGCATCGGCATCTTCGACCACATGACGAATCGCGCCGCGACCGCGATGAGAAAGAAGACGATGCCGACGTAGGCGATGATGTAAACGAGAGTAGTCATCATTAGCACTCCCAGAAGCGATTATAAAACGGGTTCAAGGATACCGAGAGACTGGTCCGGATGGCAATGCATTGTGAGCCGATGTCGGCAGTACACCGACCGTCAATGTCAGAATACTGTGGTCGCGAACTGCCGCCACGAACCCTCGGGGATGCGCCCACTTCCACGATTGAGCAGAAAACGCAAGTTCCATTCCCTAGCAGATTGCTCGGCATTTTTCGGAGAGCGCCTGTCACCGTCGCCCGACGCCCTTCCTAAAGTACTCCCGTCACGGCATATCACTCGCGAGAGGGTCGGGCATTCCTGGCCCTGACCCGGCACCGGAAGCTGCCGGCCCGCCCCGCGACCCGCCGCCACCGTTACATCTCGGTAACAGACAGGGTCGTCTTGAGGAATGCCGCCCGCCCGCCCATTTCGGATTTCGGATTTCGAATTTCGGATTTCCACCCTCCCACCCGCTGAGCATTCGGCGGTGCAGGTCCACGGAGTCGACAGCGGCCGGGGCAGTGGCAGTGGCAGTCGCAGTGGCCGTGGACAGTGGCGGTGGCAGTGGACAGTGCCAATGTTCAGGCGAGCGCGTGAGCACAACCCTTGACTCCGGCCGCCCCACCGCTTTTCCGCGGACTTGAACGACTTGAAGGTGGCCATGTCGCGGTCGCGCCGCCGCCTGCTCGCTGCCCAGTTGGTTGCCACGGTAGCTGCCGCGGTCGCTGCCCTCTGCCACTGAGACTGCCACTGAAACTGCCACTGAGACTGTCACTGCCGTCTGCCGCTGTCACTGAACCTGAATCCGGGCACCGAAGACGGAGACGGGCACGGGCCGTACCCGATGCCTTCACCCCATCTGTTTGCGGATGAGCCGAACGTTCCAACGTTTTAACGTTTAACGTCTAACGTTCTAACGTTTTGACGTTTCAACGTTTCAACGTTTCAACGCCGCCGCCTCACGGCTCGTCACCCCTGGCCAGCGCGTCGACGAGCTCCGAAAACCACGGGTTGTCGGGGACCTGCACCATCCAACCGTTCACGAAGTAGGTCGGCGTCGCCCGTACCCCGAGGGCGTTGCCGAGCGCCATCTGGCGGTGGACGGCGTTGATCGAGGCGTCCCGCAGGTAACAGGCGAGGAAGCCCGCCTCGTCGAGGTTGTGGCCGGCGACGAAATCGACCGAGGTCGGGGTCACCTCCGAAACCGACATGTCACGCTGCAGCGCGTAGAAGGTCTCCTTGAAGGGAATCAGCTTCTGCGGGTCCTGCTCGGCGATACACCACGAAGCGCTGGCGGCGCGGAAGGCCCACGGATGGATCGTGGTCAGCGGGTAGCTCACCATGCCGTGGCGGACCGTGCCGGCCTTGCTCTCGAGCACCTTCTCGACCAACGACCACTTGCTCCGGCACGCCGGACACTCGAGGTCGGAGAACTCGACGATGTCGACCGACGGACGGCCCCCGCCGTCGCTGTCCCAGATCACGAGGTCGCTGCCCGCGAGGAGGCGCCGCCTGGCTTCGACCGGATCCGCCTTGAGCGAGGCCTCGGCGCCCAGCACCAGGTAGCGGCCGTCGGCGGTGACCCCCGCCGGGTGGCGCACGGTGCCGTAGCCGGTTTCGACCAGAAGGCTGAGCGGAAGCACCGCGCCCGGTTTGCGCGGCGTCGAGTCCCACTCCACCTTGACCCGCATGTTCATGTTCGCCCGCATCGCCTCCGGCAGAAAACCGGACAGGAAACGCTTCATGGTCTCCACGTCCCTGCCGAGGCCCTCGCTCGGGAGCTCGCCCACCGAACCGAGCCAGATCGCGTCGGCATCTTCGTCGATGAGCACGGTCGGCTGCTCGGAGAGGAACTTGATGGCGCAGCTGCGCTCGATGGAGACGAAGCGGTAGGTTCCCTGTGCGGTCTCGTAGGAGGTGTTGGCCCGGAGGCGGAAGGTGGAATCCGGGCAGTAGGCGATCGCCCGCTGCACGTAGCGCATGGCGCGCGGGTGGGCCTGCGGCTCTTCCGGGTCGGCCCCGCTCACAAACCCCAGCGGGCCGAAAAGGGCCGGCAGTGCGCACACCAACACCCGATAGAGTCTCAACCTCATTTCATGCTCCCAGTGGAATTGTAGCAGCCCGGCGCTACCCGGCCTTCGCTCCGTCCGCCTCCGCGTCCACCTCGACCGCCGCGGCCTTGTCCGAGCCCGGCAGCATCCCCATCGCCTCGCGCAGCTTGAGCTCGATCTCGGAAGCCACCTCCGGGGTGTCGCGCAGGAAGTCGCGCGCCGCGTCGCGCCCCTGACCGAGCCGGGTGTCGCCGTACGAGTACCAGGAGCCCGACTTCTGCACGAGGCGGTGCTCGACCCCGAGGTCGAGGAGCTCGCCCGTAAACGAGATGCCCTCGCCGTACAGGATGTCGAACTCGGCGGTCTTGAACGGCGCCGCGACCTTGTTCTTGGCCACCTTGGCCTTGGTGCGGTTGCCGATCACCTTGTCGCCCTGCTTGATGGAGCTCGTGCGGCGGATATCGATCCGCACCGATGAGTAGAACTTGAGCGCCCGCCCGCCGGTCGTGGTCTCGGGGTTGCCGAACATGACGCCGATCTTCTCCCGCACCTGGTTGATGAAGATGAGGCAGGTGTTCGACTTGGAGACGATCCCGGCGAGCTTGCGCAGGGCCTGGGACATCAGGCGCGCCTGCAGACCCATCTGGGCGTCGCCCATGTCACCCTCGAGCTCGGTACGCGGCACCAGGGCGGCCACCGAGTCGATGACGATGGCGTCGACCGATCCGGAGCGGATGAGGGTCTCGGCGATCTCCAACGCCTGCTCGCCGTAGTCCGGCTGCGAGATCAGGAGCTCGTCGAGGTTGACCCCGAGGTGCTCCGCGTAATCGGGATCGACCGCGTGCTCCGCGTCGATGAAGGCCACCAGGCCACCGGACTTCTGCGCATTGGCGATGATGTGGAGGGCGAGGGTGGTCTTGCCCGAGGACTCCGGTCCGTAGATCTCGATCACCCGCCCGCGCGGCACCCCGCCGACACCGAGGGCGGCGTCGAGGGCGAGGGAGCCCGTCGGGATCACGTTGACCAGCAGCTTCGGCCTTTCGCCCATCCGCATCAGCGAACCCTTGCCGAACTGGCGCTCGATCTGGCCGATGGCGGTCTCCAACGACTTCAACT
>CAZMED010000215.1:0-5370 GCA_964565045.1 uncultured Thermoanaerobaculia bacterium | reverse complement strand
CTCGTGTCCTGGACGTTGTGGTCGAGGGTGAAGACCGGCTGCGAGGGGTCGGCGACCCGTTCCGCGCCGATGGTGCGGAACTTGGGCAGCACGGCGCCGGTGTTGTCGTGGGTCATGACGTGGGCCGGCCGCACCGTCACCATGTCCCCGGCCCGAACCTCGTGCCCGGGCTCGAGCCCCTCGGCGTGCGCCTGAACGACCTTTTCCGTTATTGTCTGAGCCAAGGCAACCTCCTGCTCGAATTCTCAATTCTTATTTCTTAATTCTCAATTATCAATTCTCAGTTGCCACCCGCCCGCCGTTATGTGGGGAGGGTGGAGGGGTCATTCAAAATTGAGAATTCAGAATTGAGAATTTCTCACTCCTTGATGACCACTAGCTCCGCCATCAGCTCCCTGACGTCGTCGAACTCCTCCGCGCGGTTGACCGCAGCCTGCATCCGCTCCACGTCGTCCGGGGTGGCGATGCCTTCGGCGAGGGCGGCGAACTTGCCCGCGATCTCGGCATCGGTGAGGGGGTTGCGCGGGTCGCCCTTGGGGTAGTCCAGACGTTCTTCGAACTCCCGGCCGTCGCTCGTGCGAATGACCACCCGCACCTTCTGCAGGGCGGGGAAGGCGGCCTCGATCTCGGGGTCGGCGATGACCTTCACCTTGGGGAGTTGGGCGCGGATCGTCGGATCCATGATCTTGGCGTCGGTGAACTGAAGCGGCGTCACCTGGCGTTCGGCGACCGCGGCGGCGATCACGTACGGCAGCGAGTGGTCGGCGGTCTCCTTGCTGCGGGGGTCGTACTTGGAAGGGTCGGCCAGGATGTCGGCCGCCCGGCTCAGCGAGTAGATGGTGATCGACTCGATCGCATCCGGTGCGAGGTCGTTGTCGATGACGAGGTCGAGCGTCGCGGAGATCGGGGCGTGGGTCAAAGCCTCGGTCGGGAAGAACTTCATGCCGCACTGCAGGATTCGCCACGAACGTCCGAGGCCCTCGGTGAGGATGTCGAACTTCCACTCCGAGTCGAAGACGTGGCTGAAGCCCTCCTTGCCGTCGAGCACGTGCTCGGGCCCGGTGTAGCCGCGCTCGGCGAGCAGGGCCGCCAGCACGCCCGACTGCGTGGCGAGCGGGTCGACCGTGTTCTTCATCATGGTCAGCTTGCCGGCGGTCACCGAGCCCGTGGTGCAGTGGCGCGAGGCCGAGATACCGATGGCGTGCTGGATCTGCTCGCCGTCGAGGCCGAGCATGCGGCCGGCGGCGACCGGAGCGGCCGCCGCGGTCAGGGTCGCGTGGTGCCAGCCGATCTCGCGGATTCCCGGGAACGAGACCTCACACAGCCGCTGCTCGATTTCGTACGCGATGGCAATGCCGACCATCACATCGCGCCCGGACCCGCCGGCGCGCTCGGCCGCTGCGATGGCTGCCGGGATCAGGTCCGACGGGTGCGACGGGTCCTGCTTCCAGTAGATGTCGTTGTAGTCCATGACCCGGATCATGAGCGCATTGAGCAGGGAGGCCGACAGCGGGTCCCAGCGTTCGCCGGTCACCAGCACCCGGCACGGCCCGGTGCCGGCGGTCTCGCCGAGCAGGGCGCGGGCGATGTGGACGTCGTGCTGCTGGGCGCCGCCGAGGGCGCAGCCCACCGAGTCCATGAGATACCGTTTGACCTCGCGAACCACCTCTGGCGGCAGGTCCTCATAGCTCACGGCAGCGGCCCAATCGGCGATGATGCGGGTGACGTTGGACATGGATGACCTCCGGGTATGTCAGTGAAGGCCGCATCGCGGCGCAGGGATTGTAGCCTGAAACTGGGTGCATTGCTCGATCCTCAACTCAAATTCCGGGCGCCGGTTTCGCCTCTCGGATTTCCCGGTCCGCAACGCGGCCAGGTGCGAAACCGGCGCCCGGAATTTGACAGGCCGCCGGACTCGCTCGACCTTAAGGGCGTCGGCGTATGATGCGGCCGGAGGTCGGATGACGGCAGAACGCAGAACAGCGGCCTGTCTCGCGGTGGGCTCGGAGCTGATGGGGGACCGCCGCCTTGACTCGAACTCGCTGACGGTGACCCGCACCCTGGCGCGGTTCGGCGTGCAGGTGGACGAAAAGCGGGTGGTGGGCGATTCGGTCGAGCTCGTGGCGACGGCGATCCGGGAGCTGCTGGCGCGCCACGAAGTGGTCGTCGTGACCGGCGGTCTCGGACCGACCGCCGACGACGTGACCCGGGACGCGGTGGCCGCCGCGCTCGGGCTCCCGATCGAGCTCGATGCCGAGGTGGAGGGTTGGATCCGCGACCGTTACGCGGAGCTCGGGCGCGACATGCCGGAGATCTGCACCTCGATGGCGCGCGTGGTCGAGGGTACGCGGCCGCTGCGCAACACCCGCGGCTCGGCGCCCGGGCTGCTCTTCGAGTCCGGTGACGGCATCCTCGCCGTCTTTCCGGGGGTGCCCTGGGAAATGGAGGAGATGCTCGAGCGCGATCTGGTGCCGGAGATCGCCCGGTGGAGCGGCGGCACCACGCGGATCAGCCGCACCCTGCTGCTTGGCGGCGTCGTCGAATCGGACACCGAAGAAAAGATTCGACACCTCTACGACCGTTTCGGACGTGAGGACGTGACCATCCTCGCCTCCTACGGTGTCCTACGGTTGGTGCTCGCGGCCGAGGGCGACGCGGCAGCGGCGCGGCACCGGCTCGACGAAATGGAGCGCGCCTTCCGCGACGTCCTGGGCGCCGACGTGGCCGGGGTCGACATCGACGGCCTGCCGGAGGCCGTGTCCGAAAGGCTGCGCCGGAGGGGGCAGACCCTGGCCACCGCCGAGTCGTGCACGGGCGGCCTCATCAGCACCCGTCTCACCGATGTTGCCGGCGCGTCCGGCGTCTTCATGGGCGGCGTGGTCAGCTACTCCAACCAGGCCAAGGAGTCGATTCTCGGCGTGCCTCACGAGCTCCTCGTGAGGCACGGGGCGGTCTCCGAGGCGGTGGCGCGGGCGATGGCGGCGGGTGCGCGGGAGCGCCTGGGCGCGGACTGGGCGATCGGCATCACCGGCATCGCCGGGCCCACCGGCGGCACCCCCGAGAAGCCGGTGGGGCTGGTGCACTGGGCGGTGGCGGGCCCCGGCGTGGCCAGGACGGCGCAGCGCGTGTTTCCCGGCAACCGTTCGATCATCCGCGAGTGGAGCGCCAACGCCGCCCTCGACCTGTTGCGGCGACTGCTGGAGGATTCGGCGTCGTGAGCGAGGCGGTTCGCGCCTTCCTCGCGTTCGAGATTCCCGGGACCGTGCGGTCGCGGATCGCCACCGCACGCGACGAGGTGCGCCGCGACCTCCCGACGGCGCGCTGGACGCGGCCCGAGAGCTGGCATCTCACCCTGAAGTTCCTCGGCGAGACGGAGACCGGCCGGCTCGCCGCCCTGGGCTCCGCTCTGGCGCCGGCGGCGTGCGGCCTCGGGAGCGTCACCGCCCACCTCCACGGCAGCGGCTTCTTCCCGAACCCGGGCAACCCGCGGGTGGCGTGGATCGGCGGCGAGGCCGCGGGCGCCCAGCCGGTGGTGGCGGCGGTGGAGGAAGCGGCGACCGCCCTGGGTTTCCCGCCCGACAGGAGAACGTGGTCGGTGCACCTGACCCTCGCGAGGATGCGGTCGCGGTGGCCCCGAACGGCCGTGGAGCGCTTCCTGAGCTGGGGGCACGAGCTCGATCTCGGGACCTTCCGGTGTCCGGAGATCGTGCTGTTCGAGAGCTCCCTCGAGCCCGGGGGCGCGGTATACACTGCCCTGCAGAGGATCCCTTTGACGTGAGGTTCGAGATCGCGCTCGTCGTCATCGCCTACCTGGTGGGCTCGGTCCCCACCGCCTACCTGCTGGTCCGGATGGCGCTTGGGCAGGACATCCGCACCCGGGGTTCGGGCAATGTCGGCGGCACCAATGCGCTGCGCACCGCAGGCTGGCGGATCGGGATCACGGTGACGCTGATCGACGTCGTCAAGGGAGTCCTCGCGGTGTGGCTGATGCGGCTCTACAACCCGGAGAGCGGCTGGGTCGCGGCGGCGGTGCTCGCCGCGGTGCTCGGGCACTGCTATCCGGTGTGGCTCAAGTTCAGCGGCGGCAAGGGCGTCGCGACCGGATTCGGGGCCTTCCTGGTGATCGCCCCGCTGAGCGCGCTCGCCGCCCTCGGGCTCTGGTTCGTGGTGCTGGCGATCGCACGGTGGGTGTCGCTGGCCTCGATGGTGGCGAGTGCCGCCTTCCCGCTGCTGCTCAAGCTCATCGACCGGCCCGACCTGAGAACCCTGGCGGCGGTGTCGGTCGCGGCGGTGGTCATCGTGCTCCGCCACGTCTCCAACATGCGCAAGATCGTGGCCGGCGAGGAACCCAGGATCGGCCGCGACTTCTGGAGGTGATGCGTGAAGCTGAGCGTATTCGGCGCCGGGTCCTGGGGAACCGCCATGGCCCACCACCTGGCGCGGCGCGGCCACGAGACCCTGATGTGGGCTCGAGAGGCGGAGGTCGCGGACGGCATCAACTCGCGGCACCGCAACCCGCTGTTCGTGAGCGACCTCGACCTCCATCCCGGCCTCCGGGCGGTCAACGATCTCGCCGCCGCCGCCGCCCACGCCGACGTGTGGCTGTGGGTGGTGCCGGTGCAGTTCAGCCGCGCTGTGATGCAGGAGCTCAGTCCGCTCTTCCGCGAAGGCATCGTCATGGTGTCGGCGTCCAAGGGCATCGAGACCGGCACCCTGCGCCGCATGGACGAGGTGGCGCAGGAGGTTTTCGGGATCGACCCACAGCGTTTCTGTTGTCTCTCGGGGCCCACGTTCGCGCGCGAGGTGCTGCGCGGCGATCCTTCGGCGACGGTGCTCGCCTGTCGAGACCTCGGGCTCGCGAGCCGATTGCAGGAGGAGTTCGCCGACCACCACCTGCGGTGTTACGCGGGCACGGACCTCGTGGGGGTGGAGCTGGCAGGCGCGCTGAAGAACGTGATCGCCATCGCCGCCGGGATCATCGACGGGCTCGGGCTCGGCTACAACACACAGGCCGCTCTGATGACCCGCGGACTGCACGAGATCACCCGCCTCGGGGTCGCTCTGGGAGCCGAGGCCGAGACGTTCCGGGGTCTCGCGGGGATGGGCGATCTGGTGCTGACCTGTACGGGCGGCCTCTCCCGCAATCGCACCCTCGGCCAGCGTCTCGGCCGAGGTGAGACCCTGCAGCAGATCCTCGGCTCGACCCGCGAGGTCGCCGAGGGCGCGCGGACCTCGCCCGCCGCCGCGCGGCTGGCGAGCGAACACGGCGTCGACATGCCGATCACCACCGCCGTCACGCGCCTGCTCGGCGGCGAGGCCGACCCCAAGACCACGCTCCGGGAGCTCATGACCAGGCAGCTGAAGGTCGAA
>CAZMED010000214.1:3757-5440 GCA_964565045.1 uncultured Thermoanaerobaculia bacterium | reverse complement strand
TTAGGAATGCCGCCCGCCCGCCCATTTCGGATTTCGAATTTCGGATTTCCACCCACCCACCCGCTGAGCATGCGGCAGTTCAGGTCGACGGGGTCAACAGCTTCCGGGGCAGTGGCAGCGGCAGCTGCAGTGACCGGAGACAGTTGCAGCGTCAGTGGACAGCGACAGTGCCCAGGCCGACGCGTGAGTGCTGACCCGATCATCCCATCGGGTTGAGCAGCCGCCAGATCATGGCGCGCACCTCGTCAACGGTCGCCATGCCGCGGTCGCGCTCCCGGCTCGCTGTCGCGGTCGCTGCCCTCTGACACTGAGACTGTCACTGAAGCTGCCACTGAGGCTGTCACTGCCATCTGCCGCTGTCACTGAACCTGAACCCGGGCACGGAGACGGAGACGGGTACGGGCCGCGCCGGATGCGACCATCTCATGCATCTCCGGATGATCCGAACGCCGCCGCCTTGAAGGCCTGAGCCATCAGTTCCTGGCAAACGGCAGGCGGTGGCGGTTGCGGGCGACGAGGCGGTAGAGGGGCTCGCCGAGCCAGCGCAGCGGCGGCAGGCCGGTGAGGACGGCCAGCCAGCGCCATCCGGGAAGCGAGGCCATGATGAGCCGCCAGGCCTCGAAACCTCGGAGCATCCGGCCGTCGGCGCCCCGCACCCACATGGAGCTTTCGTGCTCGTCGCGGCTCACCGGCAGCTGTCCGGCGTCGGCGGTGCGGAAGTCGCGGAACTGCATCCTGCCGTCGGGATCGCGCAGCTCACACCAGGCCTGCGAGGCGCGGCACACGCCGCACTCGCCGTCCATCCAGACCTCGAGGCTCTGCGAAGAGGAGTGCGGTGCGTCGTGCATCACAGGAGGCAACCTTCGGGACGGGCCTTGACATTCCTTTAGAAGTTTCTAAAATAGTGATATGTCGATTTCGACGCGGTGCTCGGACCAGGGCGGTGCGGCATGAGTGCCGCGAGGCCGGATTGCGTGTCCCCGGACCGCACGCCGGAGGAGCTGCTCTCGCTGCGCGAGCTTCTGGCCGCCGAGGAGCGCCGGCTGCGGAAGATCTCCGAGCACTTCGCCCTGCTCGCGGGCGAGACCCGGCTCAAAATCATCCACCTCCTCGGCGCCACCGGCGAGCTCTGCGTGTGCGACCTGGCGACCGTCCTCGAGATGACGCCGGCTGCGGTGTCGCAGCACCTCAGCCGCCTGCGGTCGGGGCGACTGGTGGTGTCGCGACGCGACGGGATGACCATCTACTATCGCCTCGCGGACGAGGTTTCCGGCGAGCTGCTCGCCCCCGTCTTCGGCTGCGGTGAACCGCGAAAGGAGTGAACGATGCGACGTGCTGCGCGTTTCCTGATCCTGGCCGTGGTGTTCGCGGGCCTGGCGGTCGTTGCGGCGGCCGGCGGCCGGCCCGACACGGTGCGCACGGTCTTCACCGTCGAGGGCATGCACTGCGACGGCTGCTCGTCGACCATCACCGCGACCCTCGAGCGCCTGGACGGTGTCACCGAGGCCTCGGCCGACCACGAGAAGGGCGTCGCCACGGCCGTGTACCACCCGAAGACGGTGGCCGCCGAGGACCTCGAGGCCGCGATCGAGAAGCTCGGCTACACGGTCACCGCGATGCGCACCGAGGTGGTGGAAGAGTAGAAGGCAAGAAGTCGGAATTAGGAATTAGGAATTAGGAATT
>CAZMED010000214.1:0-3657 GCA_964565045.1 uncultured Thermoanaerobaculia bacterium | reverse complement strand
GGAATTAGGAATTAGGAATTAGGAATTGGGAATGCCCCTCCCAGCCCCAGCCGAGGGCGGAGACAGGAGCGATCCACGAGTCGGCCACGAGCAAAGTCCGGGGCAGCCTCGATCATCAGGGTCAGCGTCGGTTCACAGCAACGCGCCGATTCGAATGAACGGCGCGAGAGCTCAGCCTTCTCGTTTGAGATAGGCGATGGTGGCGCCCCAGCCGCCGCGTTCCGGCGGTGCGTCGTGGAAGCCTCGGACCAGCGGGTGCCTCGCGAGCAGCTTCTGGACCCGGTCCCGCTGCAGCCCGATGCCTCGGCCGTGGATCAGTCGAACCTCGGTGAATCCCCTCGCGGCGGCCTCGCCGAGATAGGCGTCGACGACATCCGGCACGTCACGGGGCGGGAACGGGTGAAGATCGATGCTGTCCTCCACGGGGATCTCGACCGGATGCTCGAAATCGAGCTCCGGATCTTTGCCGAATTCGGCCTCATCGGGGGGCCTCGGCACATCGGCTGCCGCCCGCCGCTTCCCGCCGAAGACCACGGCCAGCGTCAGGATGGTGAGAACGAACGCAAAGACCCCGAGACCGATCCACGCCTCCGGACCGATGACCCGTGCCAACGGCCAGGTGACGGCCGCCGCTGCGACGAACACGGCCATCTTGGTCGCGATATACGCCGTCCGAGCCGTCGGATCCTCAATCACCGCGCCGCCCCGGAGGCGAGTTTAACCTGCCGGCTGCTGCGGGGGGATGGGCGGGAATTCCGAATTCCTAATTCCTCATTCCGAATTCGATGGCGATCATGGATTCAACCGGTTGATCAGCCTCGGGTAGGGGATCGCCTCCCTGAGGTGGGCGATGCCGCAGATCCAGGCGACGCAGCGCTCGATGCCCATGCCGAAGCCGGAGTGCGGAAAGGAGCCGTAGCGGCGCACGTCGAGATACCACTCGAAGGCTTCGCGCGGCAGCCCGTGGGCGGCGATCTGGCGCTCGAGGTGCTCGAGCGAGTCCGAGCGCTCTGAGCCGCCGATGATCTCGCCGTAGCCCTCGGGGGCGAGCACGTCGACCGCCAGCGCCCGCGAGGGGTCGGCCGGGTCGGGCTGCATGTAGAAGGCCTTGATGGCCGCGGGATACCGCATCACCGACAGCGGCCGGTCGTAGAGCGAGGTGAGCATGGTCTCGTCGTCGCCGCCGAGGTCGTCGCCGAGCTGGATGTCGGAGCCGAGCTCCTGCAGCTTGGCGACCGCATCGCCGTAGTCGAGACGCGGGAATCCGCCCTCGGTGGTCGGCACCAGCTTCGAGGTGTCGCGCTCGAGGCGCTCGAGGTCGTCGGCGCAGCGCTCGAGAACGCGCGCCACGATCGTGGAGAGGAACTCCTCGCAGAGGTCGAGGAGCCCGTCGAAACGCAGCCAGGCGACCTCGGGCTCGACCATCCAGAACTCGGTCAGGTGGCGGCGGGTCTTGGACTTCTCGGCGCGGAAGGTCGGCCCGAAGCAGTACACCTTGCCGAGAGCCGCCGCCGCCGGCTCGAGGTAGAGCTGGCCCGACTGGGACAGAAAAGCGGTGTCGCCGAAGTACTCGGTCTCGAACAGGGTCGAGGTGCCCTCGCAGGCCGCGGGAGTGAGGATCGGCGAGTCGATCAGGGTGTAGCCGCGGCTCTGGAAGAAGTCGCGGATCGCGAACTCCACCTCCGAGCGGACGCGCATCACGGCGTGCTGCTTCTTCGAGCGCAGCCACAGGTGCCGGTGGTTGAGCAGGAAGTCGGGGCCGTGGTCCTTCTTGCCGATGGGAAACTCCGGGGCGATCTGGATCGTCTCGATGCCGCTGACCTTGAGCTCGAAGCCGCCCGGCGCGCGCTCGTCCGCGCGCAGGGTGCCGGTGATCTCGAGCGACGACTCCTGGGTCAGGGCCACGGCTGCGTCCCACACCGACTCCCCGACCTCGGGTTGGAAGACCACGCACTGCAGGTAGCCGAAGCCGTCGCGCAGGATGATGAAGCGCAGCTTGCCTTTCTTGCGCCAGTTGTAGACCCAGCCACGGAGCGTGACCTCGGTGTCGACGTGGTCGGCGAGCTCGGCGATCGTGATCACGGGGCGCGACATGGCTCCTCCTTCGGCGAGCCGGATTGTACACGAGGGCAGGAGGGCGAATTGGGAATTAGGAATTAGGAATTAGGAATTAGGAATTCCCGCGCGCCCCCCCATTTCTTCGGGAGGGGGGTTGGCATTCCTAATTCCTCATTCCTAATTCCTCATTCAATTCGATCGGTGGACCGTTTCCCGGGATTGCGCCACAATACGTGCTCGGATCCCGCGGAGGCTGCATGGAGGTTCGTCCCGACAGGCTGGAGTTCGAGCGGCTTGCCGCCGATCACGACGTGGTGCCGGTGGTCGAGGAGCTGACCTCCGACACGGTCACACCGTTCTCGGTGTACAGTCGGCTCGCGACGCACGGCCGCAACCCCTTTCTTCTCGAGAGCGTCGAGGGCGGGGAGAGGGCGGCCCGCTTCTCCTTCGTCGGCGCCGACCCCTTCCGCGTCGTGGAGGTTCGGCGGGGACAGGTCTTCGTGGACGGCGCGCCGGAGCCGGGTCGGGCCGTCGAGGCGCTGCGCCGCACCACCGATCTCGGCTCGGTGGCGGCGGTCGAGGGGCTGCCGCCCTTTGCCGGCGGCGCCATGGGCTACCTGGGTTACGACGCGGTCCGCCTCGTCGAGTCGATCCCGGACAGCGGCCGCGACGAGGGGGGGCTGCCCGAGGCATGGTTCGGGCTCTACGACGGCGTGGTCGCCCTCGATCGCGTCCGCCAGCGCCTGATGCTGGTGGTCGCCGCGCGCATCGGCGGTGACGCCGGGACCGCGTGGACGGCGGCGCAGCAGCGGCTCGCGGCGATGCGGCGGGCACTCCGAGGCAGCGGCGCCGAGTCGCCGCCTCGCGTGATCCCGAGGGCCGCCGCCGAGTGGCCGGGCTGGCGCGCCACGCCGTCGGAGGAGGCCTTCGTCGCCTCGGTGTCCAAAGCGCGCGAGCACATCCTCGCCGGCGACATCTTCCAGGTCGTGCTGTCGCGCCGCTGGCGCAAGATGCCGCGCTGCACCGCGGCCGAGATCTACCGCATGCTGCGGCTGACCAACCCCTCGCCGTACATGTTCCTGTTCGACACCGGCCAGGCGCGGATCCTGGGCTCGAGCCCGGAGATGCTGGTGCGGGTCCGCGGCCGGACCGTCGCGACGTGTCCGATCGCCGGCACCCGCCGCCGCGGCGCCGGTGCAAAGGACCTGCTTCTCGAGCAGGAGCTGCTCGCCGATCCCAAGGAGAACGCCGAGCACGTGATGCTGGTCGACCTCGGCCGCAACGACATCGGCCGGGTTTCGGCGCCGGGCACGGTGCGGGTGGTGCGCGAGCGCGAGGTCGAGCGCTACAGCCACGTCATGCACATGGTGAGCGAGGTCGAGGGCCGGCTGCGCGACGGCCTCGACGCCTGGGATGCGCTCTTCGCCTGCTTCCCGGCGGGCACCCTGAGCGGTGCGCCCAAGGTGCGCGCGATGGAGCTCATCGACGAGCTCGAGGAGGTGCGCCGGGGCGTCTACGGCGGCGCCGTCGGCTACCGCAACCTCAACGGCGACCTCGACTCCTGCATCGCCATCAGGACCCTGGTGGAGCGCGGCGGCA
>CAZMED010000213.1:0-5445 GCA_964565045.1 uncultured Thermoanaerobaculia bacterium | reverse complement strand
GGGAGGCGCGATCGATGATCGAAGTGGAAAATCTCGGCAAGACCTACGTCACCGAGCCGGTGGTCCGGGACCTGAGCTTCTTCGTTCCCGAAGGCCAGGTGCTGGGCTTCCTCGGCCCCAACGGGGCGGGCAAGACCACGGTGATGCGGATGCTCACCGCGTTCCTGCCGCCGACCACCGGACGGGTCGTGGTGGCGGGGGTGGACCTCGACCAGGACCCGGTCGAGCTGCGTCGCAACGTCGGCTACCTTCCGGAGAACGTGCCCCTGTACCCGGAGCTGCGGGTGGACGAGTACCTGCGCTTCCGGGCCGACGTCGAGGGGGTGCCGCGGGCCGAGGTCGCGGCCCGGGTCGACGAGGTGGTCGACCGCTGCCTGATCGGCGACGTGCGCCGGCAGATGATCGGCACCCTGTCGAAGGGCTACCGGCAGCGGGTCGGCCTCGCGGGGGCGCTGGTCCACAAGCCGAAGGTCCTGATCCTCGACGAGCCCACGGTCGGCCTCGATCCCAACCAGATCATCAAGGTGCGCGAGCTCGTCGCCGAGCTCGGCCGCGACCACACGGTGCTGCTCTCGACCCACATCCTGCCCGAGGTGGAGCAGGTCTGCGAGCGCGTGTTCATCATCGACCGCGGCCGCATCGTCGCCGACGGCACGCCGGACGCCCTGCGCACCCGGCTGGTGGGCAACCCGACGCTGGCGGTCGAGCTCGGAGGCGCCGGCGGCGAGGCCGTCGAGGCCTTGAGGGCGCTGCCCGGCGTGGTCGGCGTGCAGCCGACCGGCGACGGCGGCTTCCGGCTCGAGCACGGCGCCGGTGCCGACCCGCGCGAGGCGGTCTTCCGGCTCGCGGTGGAGAGGGGATGGGTGCTGCTGGGGCTGACGCCGCAGCGTGCGACGCTCGAGGACGTCTTCGTCCGCCTCACCACGCGCGAGGACGCGGTCGCGGCGGCGCCGGCCGAGGAGGTTTCTCATGCGTAAGACCTGGGCCATCGTCCGCCGCGAGCTCATCGCGACCTTTTCGTCGCCGCTCGCCTACGTCGTGATGACCGCCTTCCTGCTCATGCAGGGCTACATCTTCTACCTCATCGTATCCTTCCTCAACAATCCGCAGACCCCGGCGATGACGCCGCTGCGGCTGTTCTTCGGCGGCACCATCTTCTTCTGGCTCTTCCTCCTGTTCGTGGTGCCGGTGATCACGATGCGCCTGATCGCCGAGGAGAGGCGCTCCGGCACCATCGAGGTCCTGCTGACCTCACCGCTGACCGAGTACCAGGTGGTGATCGGCAAGTTCCTCGCGGCGCTCGCCTTCTACGTGGCGCTGTGGCTGCCGACGGTGCTCTACGTCCTCATCCTCAAGCGCCACTCCGAGATCGACCTCGGCCCGGTCGTGGCGGGCTACCTCGGCGTGCTCCTGCTCGGCATCCTCTTCGTCGCGGTCGGCACCCTGGCCTCGACCCTGACCGACAACCAGCTCATCGCGGCCATCATCGCCTTCGCAGCGATGGTGCTGCTGTTCTCCATCGGGCTCGTCGAGCAGCTGTTGATCTCGAGTTCGTTCCTCAAGGAGGCCCTCGCTCACATGAACCTGTGGACCCAGATGGACGACTTCGCCAAGGGCATCGTCGACACCCGCCACGTGGTGTACCAGCTGTCTGCGGGCGCGCTCTTCCTGTTCCTCGCCGCCAAGTCGCTCGAAGTCAAGAAGTGGAGGTGACGGCATGAGACAGCAGGCCGTCCGTTACACCCTCTCCGGTGTCGTCGCCGTGGTACTCGTCGTCGCCTTGACGGTCATGGTCAACTGGCTCTCGGCTCGGCGCTGGGCGCGCACCGACCTCACTTCGACCAAGATCTACTCGCTCTCCGAGAAGACCGAGAACATCCTCCGCGACCTCGACGAGGAGGTTCGCACAGTTGTCTTCATGACCCCCGCGACCCCGATGTTCGACCAGGTTCAGGAGCTGCTCGAGCGCTACAAGGCGACGTCGGACAAGTTCTCGGTCGAGTTCATCGACCCCGACAGGGAGCCTCTCAAGACGACCCAGCTCGCCGAGCAGTTCGGCGTCCAGGTGGCCAACACCGTCGTCTTCGCCGTCGGCGACCGCACCAAGTACGTGACCTCCGACCAGATGGCGGAGATGGACTACTCGGGCATGCAGTACGGCCAGGGGCCGACCATGCGCGCCTTCAAGGGCGAGGAGCAGTTCACCTCGGCCATCCTGTCGCTGGTCGCGCCGGACGTGCCGCAGGTCTACTTCGTGACCGGCCACGGCGAGGCCTCCGCGACCGGCGACGGAGGGACCACCGACCGCAGCCTGTCGGTGCTGGCCGAGGCGCTGAAGCGGGAGAACATGGAGACCGCCGACGTCACCCTGCTCTCCGGGGTGGTGCCGGACGACGCCGACATCCTCGCCATTGTCGGTCCGACGCGCGCCTTCACCGAGCCCGAGATCGCCGCCCTCGAGGCGTTCCTCGACGGCGGCGGCCGGCTGCTCGTCGCCCTCGACCCGCTGATCGAGCCCACCGGCGTCATGCGCCCGACCCGGCTCGAGGCGCTGCTGGCCGGGCGCGGCGTGGCGGTACGCGACGACCTGGTGGTCGATCCCTCGCGGCGGCTGCCGTTCTACGATTTGTCGGCGGTCTACCTGCAGGACTTCCTCTCCCACCCCGTGACCAACGGTCTCGAGGGCCTCGCGGTGCTGATGACCGTCGCCCGCTCGCTCGCGGCCGAGGGCGACGGGGCGCGGGCGCTGGTGCAGACCTCCGACCAGGGCTGGGGCGAGACCGACCTCGGCATGCTGCTGCGTGGCGAGCCGGTGGCCCTCGACTCAACCGACAACGCCGGGCCGGCGGTGGTGGGGGTGGCGGTCGACGGGGCGCCGCCGCCGGTCGACGAGCTCGGGGACGGAGCGCCGGCGGCCGCCGCCTTCCGGATCGTGGCCTTCGGCGACTCCGACTTCCTCACCGATCTCGACATCGCCAATGCCGGCAACGCGGTCCTCGCCGTCAACGCCTTCAACTGGCTCGGCGCGCGCGAGGAGCTGCTCGGCATCCCGCCCCGCGACGTCGAGCAGGTGAGCCTCTTCCTGAGCGGACCGCAGATGCGGAACATCCTGCTGCTGGTGCTGCTGGTAATGCCCGGCGCGGCGATCCTGGCGGGAATTCTGGTTTGGCGACGTCGGAGACACTGACGCCGAACAAATTAGGAATTAGGAATTAGGAATTAGGAATGCCGACCACCCCACCATGATGTCGAGCCCACCGGGGGCGGTGGATGGGAATTCCTCATTCCTGACTCCTAATTCCTCATTCGGCCTGAGGAGAGTTTCGTGAAAAGCAAGAATCTCATCATCCTCGCGGCGATCGTGCTCGCCCTTGGCGCCTACATCTTCCTCTTCGAACGGCACCAGCCGAGCTCGGATGAGGTGCGCGACGCGGCGGACCGCGTGCTGCGCGATTTCGACCGCGAACGGGTCACCGGACTGCTCGTCGAGCGCGACGGCGACCGGCTGCGGCTCGAAAAAGCGGACGCCTCCTGGCGGATCGCCGAGCCGATCGAGTTCCCGGCCGACGAGTCGACCGTGAGCTCCACCTTGGGCTCCCTGGCCAACCTCGATGCCGACCGGCGATTGCCGCTCGCCGAGGTCTCGCTCGCGGACTACGGCCTCGAGCCCCCCACCGCCACCGTCACCCTGCGCATGGACGACGGGTCGGAGGTCTCCGTGGCCGTCGGCTCGGAGATGCCCCTCGGCTCCCGGCGTGCACTCCGGGTGGCGGGCGCCGACGAGCTCGTGATCGCGCCGGGCTGGTTCGCCGCCGACCTCGAGCGCGATCTCGACGACTGGCGCTCGCGCGATGTGGTCGACCTGCGCGCCGACCAGGTGGCCTCGATCGACATTCAGGCGGGGGAGGACAGCATCCGCGCGGTCCGAATCGGCGAGCGCTGGCAGCTCCTGAGCCCGCTCGAGGACCTCGCCGACCGCGATCACCTGCAGGCCCTGGTGTCCGACCTCGGCGCGCTGCGCATCGAGGAGTTCCTGGACGACGCGGCGGACCCCGCCGCGCTCGGCCTCGATCAACCGGAGTACGAGCTCGTCATCGTACGCTCGGACGGCGGTGAGCCCGTCCGCCTCGACCTCGGCACGACCCGTGACGGCGAGGGCGGCGCCGAGGTGGCCGTGCGGCGCGGCGGCGGCGAGTACTTCTGGGCGGCGGACCGGGTGCGCACCAGGCTCGCCAAGGCGCCGGTGCTGTGGCGGTCGAAGAAGGTGTGGCCCTTCGACACCTGGGACGTCGAGGGCCTGCGGCTGCGCACTTCGGGCGAGGCCGTCGAGCTCGAGAAAATAGACTTCCAGTGGCGCTTCGCGGCGGACGGTGCCGAGGCCGATCAGGGTCGGGTGAGCGACCGGCTGACGGCGCTGGCCGGCCTCGAGGCCACCGACTACGATCTCATGGCGCCGCTCACCGCCGAGCTGGGCCGCGCCGAGGTCGTGCTCGGCACTTCCGAGGAGGACGGCGACGCCGAGACCGTGGTCTTCACCTTCTACGAGCCCCTCGAGGAGGGCGGTCGGGCGATGGTCCGGGTCTCGGACCGCGAGACCCTCATGGGGGTGGACGCGGCGGACGCGCGGAGGATCCTCGGCGAGCTCGGCGACCTCCGGCCGGCGCCCGCGGGAGAATCCGCCGAGACCGCCGAATAACGGCTACAATCGGCGCCGATGCAGAACCGGCAACCCGTGCCAACCGACGGCTGCTGCGCCCCACCCGTCTCGTCACCGAAAAGAGTGCGACATGTCGGTTGACTGGCGGCAGCAGTTCGAAAACCTGAGACGGCGCCGTCCGGATCTCGCCGACCGCGTCTGCCGACGGCTCCTGATGGACCTCCAGCGCCAGGGTTTGGTGGACCTCGATGCCCTCGACGATCTGGCGGTGGCCCTCAAGCTCGGCGGCTCGCGCCCGGACCACGACCCCAACCGCCCGAAGCCGCAGCTCTCCAGCGAGTCGCGCCAGTCGCTGTACGACTTCGCCCTCGAGTACTCCGAACGCCACCTGCCGCCGGACAAGATCTCGGCCACCATCCTGCAGGTCGAAAAGAGGATGCTGGCGCACGAGAGCGCGCGCCTCGCCGAGGACCCCGACACGCCGCTCGACATGCTGCGCGCGAAGATCCACGAGTTCCTGAACTTCGCGCCGGGCGAGGTGGTGGCGCCGCGCGAGGACGTGATCGGCACCCGCGCGGCGCTGGTCCGCCGGCTGCTCACCGATCAGCTGGACTTCATCTCGGTCGCGAAACGGTTCATCCGGGTGCGCGAGTTCGCGGCTGTGCTCGACCACATGATTCCGACCGACGGGCGCTACGGCCGGCTCGGCGGCAAGTCGGCCGGGCTCATCCTGGCCGATGCCATCCTGCGCCGGGCGCAGCGCCGCGGCCGCTTCGCCGGCGAGTACC
>CAZMED010000212.1:2556-5450 GCA_964565045.1 uncultured Thermoanaerobaculia bacterium | reverse complement strand
CGCTTGGAGCGGTCTTCTCGTGAACCCGGAATCCGATCGGCGTCGATCGGGCCCGAGTGAGGAACGGCCCTTGCGCAAGGGGAAGCCATGAGACGTTCGCCACGGACCGCTGTCGTTTTCACCATGCTGGCCGCAGTGCTGGCCGCCACATCGCTGGTTTCTCTCCGACACGCCGAGGCAGCCTACCTGCGCGACGTCCCGCAGGAGCTGGTGCAGCCGGACGGCACGACGATCCGCTGCTTCGCTTCCGGCGACGAGCACTACCACTGGCTGCACGACGCGGACGGCTTCGTCATCGTCAAGGATCCCGAGAGCGGTTTCTGGGTCTGGGGCGCCAAGGAGGCCGGCCGCATCGTGGCGACCGACCACGTTGTGGGTCGGGTCCCGCCGGACGTCATCGGTCTGGAGCCCCGTATCTTTCCCGACCGGGAGGTCGTCAAAAGCCATTCGGCACTCATGGCCTCACCGGCGTTGAAGTCGGCGCCGACGACCGGGACCATCAACAACCTGGTGGTCTTCATCCGTTTCAGCGACGACTCGGAGTTCGCCGATGCGGTCTCCGGCTACGACGACGGCTTCAACAACACGAGTGCCGGCGTTAGCTCGCTCAAGTCGTACTTTCGCGAGGTCTCCTATGACCAGCTCACGATCGACTCCACGTTCTACCCGACGCCGCCGGGGAGCACCGTGGTCTCGTACCAGGATGCGCACCCCCGCTCCTACTTCCAGCCGTACCATGAGACCGACAACCCCGGCGGCTACACGACCGACCGGACCACCCGCGAGCACACCCTCCTCAAGAACGCGGTCGACGCGATCTCCTCGCAGGTCCCGGGCAGCCTCGACATCGATTCGGACTCGGATGGCGCAGTCGACAGCGTGGTCTTCATCATCAAGGGAGGTCCCGACGGCTGGAGCGACCTCCTGTGGCCCCACCGTTGGGTGCTGTACACGCAGACAGCGATGATCAATGGCGCTCAGGTGTGGGACTACAACTTCCAGCTCAGCTCGTGGCTTGAGGCCGGTGTGCTGTGCCACGAAATGTTCCACACCTTGGGGGCGCCGGATCTCTACCACTACGACGAGGACCTCCGGCACCTGTCCCCGGTCGGCCAGTGGGACCTCATGGAGCAGACCACCGACCCGCCGCAGCACATGCTGATGCACATGAAGCAGCGCTACGGCGGCTGGATCGCCTCGATCCCTGAGATCACCACCAGCGGCACCTACACCTTGAACCCGGTGACGGCCTCAACCGACAACGCTCTCCGAATCGCCTCGCCCTACACGTCGGACGAGTACTTCGTGGTCGAGTACCGCAGGCAACAGGGCAGCTTCGAGGGCTCGGTCCCCGGGTCCGGCCTCATCGTCTACCGCATCGACGAGACATTGGAAGGCAACGCCGCCGGTCCTCCCGACGAGGTCTACATCTATCGGCCCGGTGGAACCACCACGACCAACGGCTCCCCCGACAGCGCGTTCTTCACGCTGGATGCCGGTAGGACCGAGATCAACGACTCCACCAATCCCTCGAGCTTCCTGGCCGATGGCAGCCCCGGTGGGCTGGTGATCTCCGACGTCACCACTGCAGGCGACACGATCTCGTTCGACGTCACCATCGACGCCGACCACTTCTCGCTCACCCTCGCGCCCGAGTCCCAGCAGGTCTGCAAGGGCCAGAACGCCGCATTCACCGTGACTCTCGGCCAGTACGGCGGCTTCACCGGACCGGTCAACCTGGTGGCGACCAGCCGCCCGGTCGGTTCGACGGCGAGCTTCAGCTCCAACCCGGTGGCCACCGTTCCCGGCACCAGCACTTTGACCATCGGGACCGTCAACGCCTCCCTCGGGACCTCCAATGTCTCGGTCGCCGGCACCGGCACTCCGGGCACCCGCACCGACAGCTCGCAGCTCACCTTGATCACGGTCCCGGGGAGCTCCGGCCTGCAGAGCCCCGCAGATGGTGCCGTCAACGTCCAAAGTGCACCGACCTTCGCCTGGACCTCGGTCGCAGGCGCCACCTCTTACACCATCGAGATCGACGACGAGCCGAGCTTCGTCGGCCTCGTGCACACCGCAGTAGTGGCCGGCACCAGCTATTCGGGCGCGTCCCTCGACCCAGGCACCACCTACCACTGGCGGGTCCGAGCCAGCAACGCGTGCGGGCTCGGCACCGCATCCACCGTCTTCGATTTCACGATCCGCGACGAGTCCACCGTGTGCTCCAATATCCTGCTCGAGCCCGGCTTCGAGGGCGGCAGAGGGTCGGCCTGGCAGGAGAGCTCGAGCAACCAATGGCCATTGGTGACCGAGGATTATCCGCGAACCGGGGCCTACTCGGCGTGGCTCGGCGGCGGCGACAACGAGTCCGGCGAGGTCTGGCAGTCGCCGACCATTTCCGGATCGGCGACCTCGGCGACCCTCACCTACTGGTACGCCGCCAGTTCCAGCGACTCCTGCGGATGGGACAGCGGGGGGCTCGAGGTGAACGGCGCATCGGTCGCAGGCCACACCTACGATCTGTGCGCGACGAACAACACCAACTGGGTGCAGTCCTCAACCGCGAATCTGCTCGCGTATGCCGGTACCTCGCCCGCGATCAGCTTCGTCATTGATACGGACAGCTCGTACTCCAGCAGCCTCCTCATCGACGACGTGGTGCTCGAGGTCTGCGTCCCAGGTTCACCCCCCGGCGCCATCTTCAGCGACGGTTTCGAGGCCGCTGATGCATCCGGCTGGTCGAGCGTGAGCCAGTAGGTGGGAGATCGGGCTGCCCCGCGCGGGGCCTGGATGCCACGGCCCGGGGCGCCGACTGTCAATTCGCCTCCCCGTCGCTGACGGAGCCGGGGGGGGTCGGTTGGGAAATCCGAAATCCGAAATCCCAAATCCGAAAT
>CAZMED010000212.1:0-2456 GCA_964565045.1 uncultured Thermoanaerobaculia bacterium | reverse complement strand
AAATCCCAAATCCGAAATTCCTCACCGCGGCACCGCCGGCCCATCCACCCACAGAGTGCCGGGCAGGCCGAGGAGGAAGCGCAGCCCGGCGGCGTCCACGTTCGGGACCCACAGCGGCAGGCCGCGCCCGTGGGCGGCCTCGGCGAGGCGCGACGTCAGCAGCGCCGCCGGGGTGCCGGCGCGGAGGTCCGCGACGACCCAGCCCGGGACCCGCACCGCGGCCGCACCCGCGGCTCGTTCCACGTCCTCGGCCAGCAGCACCTCGGTCACCGCCCGGTCGTCGCCGCCGTGCAGCCGCCAGGGCATGGTGTCGGATTCCGAAGGCTCCGGGGATGCGAGCCACGCGCCTGCCGGGGCCTCACCCGCCGCGGTCGACCACCAGCCGACGGCGCGGCCGCTCGGCAGCTCGTGCACCGGCTGCGGCGGGATCGCAGCCTCGGCTCCGGTGCCGTCGGGCGCCCCGGCCAGCACCCGGTAGGCCGCGGCGACGACCTCGTCGGGCCCGACCGGCCCCGGCACCGCGTGCACGGCGAGCCACGGCGCGAGCGCGGCGCCCTCGCCGCAAAGCCGCGCCCAGGCCGCCTCGGTCTCGGGCCCCGCCGCCGCAATGACCATGGCGGGCCACGGCAGCACCGCCGCCGGCAGCTGCAGCAGCCCGGCCAACGCCAGCAGCCGCTCGGTGAGGATTCGATCTCCGAGCTGGCGGCGCCAGAAGGCGAGGCCTGAAAAGCTGACGACCGACAGCGACGGCGACGCCGAGGCAAGGGCCACCGCCACCCCGGGGTCGTAGCCGGTCGGCGGGACCGGGGCCCCGGCCGCGGCCGCCAGGGCCTCCCCCGCCGCGACGGTCGAGGGAGGCAGGCGCAGCGCCCCGCCGACCCCGAGCCGCAGCGCGGCCACGAAGGACCGGTCGTCGACGGCGGCGATGACTCCGCGCGCCCGGATGCGCGACTCGAGCACCGCCGCTTCCGCCAGCCAGCGTCCGCTGCTGTCCGCGATCGCGACGAACGACGGCTCGCGAGCACCGCCTGCAAGCGCGTTCTCGAGGACCGCCTCGAGGCCGTAGGCCACCGCGGTCGGCTCGGAGGGCAGCAGGCGGACCACCGCTCAGCCCCCGTCGCGCACGATCTCGAAACCGGACGGCAGCGCCGAGGGCTCGATCTCGTCGACCACCAGCACGAGCTCCACCCGGGCCCATCGCGGGCCCTCGCGGAGCGCCTCCTCGAAGGCCTCATGGCCCGCAGCGGGGGCGTCGGCCAGGGCCTCGACCGTGCCGTCGGCGAGGTTGCGCACCCAGCCCGAGACGCCGAGCTCGTTGGCGCGCCGCCACACGAAGGCGCGGTAGCCGACTCCCTGCACCCTGCCCGAGACGCGGTAGCGCTTGACGGTGGTCATCGCCGGGCGTCCTCGGGGCGTGCGCCCATCATTCCTCCGGGATGGGCCGGGTCCGCCGCTGGGCGTGGCGGCCGAAGCGGTGCAGGAACCAGAACCCGCCCACCAGCAGCACCACGAAGGCGATCGAGAGCCAGTTGAACCAGCGGAAGAGGAAGTCCCGGATCGGAGCGCCGTAGAAGTACAGCAGCGCGCCCTCGGCCATGAACCGGAGGCTGCGCGAGACCGCCGAGGCGAGGACGAAGATCTTGAAGTTGATCTTGAAGGCGCCGCCGGCGATGGTGAAGACCTTGTACGGGATCGGGGTCAGACCGGCGATGCCGGTGGCCCAGGCGTTGTAGCGGTCGTACAGCCGCTCCACGGCATGGATCCTGGTCGTGTTGAAGAACCGGTAGAGCAACGGGCGGCCGCCGTAGAGGCCGATGCCGTAGCCCAGCATGCCGCCGAGGACCGAGCCCAGCGAGCACACGAAGCCGTACCACAACGCGCGCTCCGGCGACGCCACGCCGAGCGTGATCAGCAGCACGTCGGGCGGGATCGGAAAGAACGAGCTCTCGGCGAAGGCCAGCAGGAAGAGCCACCAGCCGGGGTTCGGCATCTGCGCGAGCGAGTCGATCCAGGCGAAGAGCTGCTCCTTCACTCGGGGGCCTCCTCCCAGCCGTGGCGGCCGATCAGGGGGACGAAGCAGGCCCCCTGGAGCTGGGTCTTGAACTGGCTGCGGCCGCGGCGCTCGACGACGGTGAGCACCTGGCTGTCGCGCGGGCCGATCGGCACCACCAGGCGGCCGCCGTCCGCCAGCTGCTCCACCAGGGGCGCCGGCACCTCGGGGGCGCCGGCGGTGACCAGGATCGCGTCGTACGGCGCCTGCGCCCGCCAGCCCAGGGTGCCGTCCATGACCTTGACGCTCACGTTCTCGACCTCGAGAAGGTCGAGCACCGCCTTGGCCTGCCGCGCCAGCGAGGCCACCCTTTCGACGGTGAACACGAAACGGGCGAGCGAGGCGAGCACCGCCGCCTGGTAGCCGCTGCCGGTGCCGATCTCGAGCACCCGGTACGACGGTTCGA
>CAZMED010000211.1:4177-5453 GCA_964565045.1 uncultured Thermoanaerobaculia bacterium | reverse complement strand
GAACCTGGAGGCGGGCAGGGGGTACTACGAGAATTAGGAATTAGGAATTAGGAATTAGGAATTAGGAATGCCGCCCGCCCCCCCGGTGCGACCTCGCGATGGTCTCCCGACTGCAGCGGCGTGCCGGTTGCTGCGGTCTCTTGTGATCGAACGCCTCGACCGCGGAGATTCTAGGTCAGAGTGCCTCCATCCGTCTTGCACGTGTGGCGGTTGCAGTGTCGCAGACATCTCGAGATTCGTGGGGGGAGGGGTGGGAATTCCTCATTCCTAATTCCTCATTCCTAATTCCTCATTTGTTCTAGGATGGGCGAATGGAACGCGACCCCTGCTTCGAGGACGTGCTGGCGGCGGCGGAGCGCATCCGCGGGTTCGTGCACCGCACGCCGGTGTTGAGCTCGTCGGCGATCGACGGCCTCGCCCGGGCGAGCCTTGTCTTCAAGTGCGAGAACCTGCAGAGGGTGGGCGCCTTCAAGGCACGCGGCGCGACCAACGCGGTGCTGGCCCTGGACGACGAGGCCGCCGCCCGCGGCGTGGCGACCCACTCCTCGGGCAACCACGCCGCGGCGCTGGCGCTCGCCGCCCGCACGCGCGGGATCGCGGCCCACATCGTGATGCCGCGCACCGCGCCGCCGGTCAAGCGCGCCGCGGTCGAGGGCTACGGCGCCCGCATCACCACCTGCGAGCCGACCCTCGAGGCGCGCGAGGCGGCCCTCGCCGGGGTCGTGGCCGCCACCGGCGCGACCTTCGTCCACCCCTACGACGACCCGCTCGTGATCGCGGGGCAGGGCACCGCGGTGCTCGAGCTGCTGACCGACGTCCCCGAGCTCGAGGTGGTGATGGGCCCGGTCGGGGGCGGCGGGCTGATGTCGGGCACCGCGATCGCAGTTGCCGGCTCGCGCCCCGAGGTCGCGGTCTGGGGGGCGGAGCCGGCGGCAGCCGACGACGCCTTCCGCTCGCTGCGCGACCTCCGCCGCCACCCCCCGCTCGCGCCGAGCTCGATCGCCGACGGCCTCCTGACCGCGCTCTCGGACCGCACCTTCCGCATCCTGAGGGGGGGCCTCGAAGGCATCCTGACGGTGAGCGAAGAGGGGATCGTCCGCGCCATGCGCCTGCTGTGGGAGCGCATGAAGCTCGTCGTCGAGCCCTCCGGCGCGGTGCCGCTCGCCGCCGTCCTCGAGCACCCGGAGTGCTTCGCCGGTCGCCGCGTCGGCCTCATCATCTCCGGAGGCAACGCCGACCTCGACCGGCTGCCGTGGTAGGTCCGATCCCGATCCCG
>CAZMED010000211.1:0-4077 GCA_964565045.1 uncultured Thermoanaerobaculia bacterium | reverse complement strand
GCCACTGTTGGCCGTGTGGATCTGCAACACCGCAAATTCGCTGGGTGGGCGGAAAATCCGAAATCCGAAATCCGAAATCCGAAATCTATCGAGTGTGACCTCCCGTTCCTCGCGTACGATATTCGTCATGGAGACCTCATGAGCAACCTCGCCAAGCTCCTGATCGCGCTCGCGGTGCCGCTTGCGGTGGGCGGGCTCGCCGGCTACGCCACCTCGTCGGGCGTCGCCACCTGGTATCCGACCCTGGTCAAACCGTCCTTCAATCCGCCCGCCTGGGTCTTCGGCCCGGTGTGGACGCTGCTCTACCTGATGATGGGCGTCGCAGCGTTCCTGGTCTGGCGCCGGGGGATGGACGCGGACGGCGTGAAGGCCGCGCTCGCCGTGTTCGTGGTGCAGCTCGTCCTCAACGGCCTGTGGTCGCTGCTGTTCTTCGGGCTGCGCTCGCCCGGCCTGGCCCTGGTCGACATCGCGCTCCTGTGGGTCGCCATCGGTGCCGCCGTCTGGCTCTTCTGGCGCGTGGTCCCCGCGGCGGGCCTGCTCCTCCTGCCCTACTGGGCGTGGGTGAGCTTCGCCGCCGTGCTCAACGGCTCGATCTGGAGCCTCAACCGGTAGCCCCACGAGGCCCGGGAGACCGGTAGGAGAGACTGAGATCTCGTCCCTGCATCCGGTCCGGTTTTCGGTTATTCTTACCGCCGCTGACAGGGTCACGGTGGCCGCTCGGTGGCGTGTCCGGCGCGGCTCCGGGGAGGGAAGCGGTGGCGAGGTCGATGCGGAACCTCTGTGATCGCGAAGGCGCCCGATGAGGTCCACGGTCTCCCTCTTCGTGATCCTGCTCGGGGCCTGGCTCCTCAACTCCGGGCACTACACGCCGCTGATGCTGAGCTTCGCCGTCGCGTCCTGCCTGCTCGTGGTCTTCCTGAGCCGGCGCATGGACATCGTCGACGACGAGGCCCTGCCCGTGCACCTGCTGCCGCGCACCCTGGCCTACCTGCCGTGGTTGGTCAAGGAGATCTTCCTCGCCAACCTCGACGTGGCGCGGCGGGTCCTCAGCCCGGGCCGGCCGCGGATCAGCCCGCGCCTGTTCGAGGCCGAAACGAGCCAGCACAGCGACCTCGGGCGCGTCATCTACGCCAACTCCATCACCCTCACCCCGGGCACGGTCTCGATCCGGGTCCACGGCACCCACATCACGGTCCACGCCATTGCCGACGAAGTCGCCGACGGCCTGCTCGAGGGGGACATGGACCGGCGGGTGACCCGTCTCGAGGGGCTGGCGCGCCGATGAGCCCCTTCGCCGCCGCGATGGCGGCCCTCCTGGTCTGCATGGTGATGACGCTGGCGCGCGCGATCCTCGGCCCCACCGTCTTCGACCGGGTGCTCGCCGTCAACAGCTTCGGCACCAAGACCGTGCTCCTGATCGCGGTCTACGGCTTTCTCTCCGGCCGCCCCGACTTCCTCGACCTCGCCCTGGTTTACGCCCTGATGAACTTCATCGGCACCATCGCGGTGATGAAGTTCACCCGCTTCGGCGACCTCGCGGGGATGGAGGACGAGGAGGAGGAGGTCTACTGATGGACTGGGCGGGCGCCGGGATCGTGACCTGGATTCTCATTTCTGCAGGTGCCCTGTTCTTGATCGTCGGCGGTATCGGCATTCTCCGCCTGCCGGACTTCTACAGCCGCATCCACCCCGCCGGCATCACCGACACCATGGGTGCGTTGCTGGTCCTGGTCGGCCTCATGTTCGCATCAGGATCGATCCTGGTCTCGTTCAAGCTGTTCTTCCTGCTGCTGTTTATCGCCGTCACGAGCCCGCTGGCGACCCACGCGCTCGCCAAGGCGGCCTTCATGCGCGGCCTGCGACCCATGCTCGGCCACGAGCTGGCGCAGGAGGCCGAGGATGATTGACGTCGTCCACCTCTTCCTCTTCACCTTTCTCGCGGTGATCGCGGTCGCCATCATCCGCCTCCGCGACCTCTTTGCGGCGGTCATGCTGATGGGCATCTTCAGCCTCCTGTCGGCGTCGCTGTTCACGGTCATGGACGCGGTGGACGTGGCCTTCACCGAGGCGGCGGTCGGCGCCGGGATCTCGACGATCCTCATGCTGGCGACGCTGTCCCTGACCACCAGCAAGGAGAGCACGCTGCACCAGCGGCCGCAGCCGCTCGCTCTGGTGGCGGTGCTGCTGACCGGAGCGGCGTTGGTCTACGCCACCTTCGACATGCCCCGCTACGCCGATCCGGCGGCGCCGATCCACCACCACGTGGCCGATCACTACATCGAGTTCGCCGGCCGCGACATCGGAGTGCCCAATCTGGTGACGGCGATCCTCGCCTCCTACCGCGGCTACGACACCTGGGGCGAGACGGCGGTGATCTTCACCGCCTGCGTCGGCGTCATGCTGCTGCTCGGCGGGGCCAGAACCGTCCACCGCTGGCGCCGCCGCGAGGATGCCGACGAACGGGAGGAGCGGCCGTGATCCGCCACGTCATCCTCCGCGTGCTGTCGAAGCTGCTGATCCCGTTGATCATGATGTTCGCCCTCTACGTGCAGTTCCACGGTGACTACGGCCCCGGCGGCGGCTTCCAGGCCGGCGTCATCTTCGGCGCCGCGATCATTCTCTACGCCCTGATGTTCGGGCTCGAGGCCGCCAAGGCGGCGTTCCCGCCGCGGGTGGTCGAGCTCCTCGTCGCCTTCGGTCTGCTGCTGTACGGCGGCGTCGGCATCGACACCATCCTGCTCGGCGGCAATTTTCTCGACTACAAGGTGATGGCCCACGATCCGGTGCACGGCCAGCACCTCGGCATCCTCCTCGTCGAGCTCGGGGTCGGGATCACGGTCGCATCGGTGATGACGACGTTCTTCTTCCTCTTCGCCGGGCGCGGGCGGCGCGATGTTTGAGGGCGGCCTCTATCCCTACTGGATCGTCATCTTTCTCATGATGACCGGGCTGTACGTCGTGATCTCGCGCGACAACCTGGTCAAGAAGGTGATCGGCCTCAACATCTTCCAGGTGTCGGTGATCATGTTCTACGTCGCCATGGGCAAGGTCAGGGGCGGCACGGCGCCGATCGAGTTCGTCGGCGCCGGCCTCTACTCGAACCCGCTGCCGCACGTGCTGATGCTGACCGCGATCGTGGTCGGCGTCGCAACCACCGCGGTCGCGCTGGCGCTGGTGGTGCGGATCAACGAGGCCTACGGCACTATCGAGGAGGACGAGCTGCGGGAGATCGAGCGCGAGGAGGAGCCGTGAGCGGCGGGTTGCTGGCGCTGCTCGGGCTGCTCAGCGACGACCTGCCGGCGCTGCAGGTCGCGGTGCCGCTGCTCACCGCCGCGGTGTGCATGGTGCTGCGCCGGGCGCGGGTGGCGTGGGCGCTGGCGATGGTCGTGGCGTGGGCGGCGTTCGCCGACGCCTGCGTGATCTTCGCCCGGGTCTGGCGGTCCGGCACCATCAGCTACGCGGAAGGGGGCTGGCCGGCGCCGTGGGGCATCGAGCTCCGCATCGACCTCTTGAACGCCCTCGTCCTGCTGGTGGTGACCGCGATCTCCGCCATCGTTCTCACCGCCAGCCCGAGGAGCCTCGACCAGGAGGTGTGGCGCGAGCACCAGCCGAAGTTCTATGCGCTGTACCTGCTGTGCATGACCGGGCTCGCCGGCATGACGATCACCGGGGACGCCTTCAACGTCTTCGTCTTCCTCGAGATCTCATCCCTCTCGGCCTATGCCCTGATCGCCCAGGGGACGAGCCGGCGCGCCCTCACCTCGGCGATCCAGTACCTGGTCATGGGCACCATCGGCGGCACCTTCATCCTGCTCGGCATCGGCATGATCTACATGGTGACCGGCACCCTCAACATCGCCGACCTGGCGGTACGGCTCGCCGCCGTCGGGCCCAACCGGACGGTGCTGGTGGCGCTCGCCTGCATCGGCGTGGGCACCGCCATCAAGCTGGCGGTGTTCCCGCTCCACATCTGGCTGCCGAACGCCTACACCTACGCGCCGGCGATCGTCACCGCCTTCCTCGCCGCCACCGCCACCAAGGTCGCCTACTACGTCCTGGTGCGTTTCGTGTTCTCGG
>CAZMED010000210.1:0-5454 GCA_964565045.1 uncultured Thermoanaerobaculia bacterium | reverse complement strand
CGACACCCTGATACCATCGAACATCGGAGGTGCGGGGTGCGTGTGCTGAGAGGCGCGAGCCTTGTTGTGGCGATTCTGTTCGCTCTGCCCGCGGCCGCCCGGTCCCAGACCGAGTACCTGGTGGACCCCGCGGATACCGATCCGGAGATCGGCCGGTGGCTGGCGCCGCACGTCGTGGTGATCGACCGCGATACGGTTCCCATCGACCTTCTCTACGTGCACCTGCCGGGTTCCCGGGACGTGCCCGCTTCCTCGCGACGGATCCTCCACCATGGCGCCGCCCTCGGCTACCCGGCCATCGGGCTGCGCTACCCGAACAGCTGGGCGGTTTACAACCTGTGCACCTCGAGCAGTGATCCGAGCTGCTTCGAAGACGTCCGGCTCGAGATCATCGACGGCATCGATCGCACCGATCTGGTGGACGTCGGTTCGGCCGACTGCATCATCAACCGCCTGCAGCGGCTGTTGGAGTTTCTCGCTGGTGCCTTCCCGGAAGACGGCTGGGAGAGGTTTCTCGATGGAGAGGGAGAGGTGGAGTGGTCGAAGGTGGTGGTGTCCGGACACTCCCAGGGTGCAGGGCACGCGGCCATGCTCGCCAAGATCCACCGCGTGGCGCGGGTCGGGCTGTTGGCCGGGCCCACCGATTACAGCAGCTTTTTCGGCCGTCCCGCCGACTGGCTCGCCGAGGCGGGGCTGACCCCGGCCGGCGACCACCGGGGCTTCGGCCATGTGGACGACACCCTGGTGCCCGAGGACCATCTCTTGGCGATCTGGGGAGACCTGGGAATGGCGGCGTTCGGCGGGGCCGTCACGGTCGACGCGACAAGCCCGCCGTACGACGGCTCGCACATGCTGTTCACGGCGTCCGCGCCCGGGTTTCTGGGAGGGCTGGCGGCCCACGCCTCGGTGGTGATCGACCTTTTCACGCCCACCCTCGACGACGGCAGCGCGCGGTTCGGGGTCGTCTGGGAGACGATGCTCTTCCCCGAGGGGGTCGCGGCGAGACGCGGGGCGGCGTTTCTGCGCCCCGGCCGCCGCGTAATGCCTCGGTAAGAGCCGGAAGAAATCGTGGCGCCTTCCTCGAATCACCCAAAAACGTCAGGCACCGAATTCCCCATTTGTCGTGAAGGGCAAGCGCCTGTCATTGCGGAGCTCGGTGCCTGACAACCTTGCCTATATGGCAGCGATGCCGATGCGGTGAGGTTGAGGTCGTGATACCTGGCCCGAGTTCAGGCGTATTTTCATGAACGAGGATCGGCTCCGGCAACGGATCGAGGAGGTTGCGGGTCGTTCTCGAAAGGGGAAGATCAGGGTCTTCACCGATACCAGCTCTTTCATGAACATCACCCACGGCGATGTCATCGTCGTCGGCGGCCGTCACTACTGGGTGCACGGCGAGGGGAGGTGCCGTAATCGACCCCAGACGCCTCTATTACCTTGATGAGCGTTGCAGGTATGGCTCTCGCCGCTCGGTCGATTCCGCGTCAGCCGGAGTCGCCGTCGCTTCCGTCGTCGGCTGAGCTTCGGGAGCTGCGCCTCGACCCCTCATAGGCCTCCGAGACCTTGAGGCCGACCAGGGTGGCGACCATCACCGCGAGGTAGAGCTGGCCGATCAGGGCTTCGAGCCAGGCCACGGAGCGGGCGTGCTCGGTCACCGGGACGATGTCGCCATAGCCGAGCGTCACGAGCGTCACGAAGCTGTAGTAGGTGAAGATCGGCATCGTCGCCGATTCGCCCGCGGGCTGCGCGGAGATGGGCTCGCCGGCGAGATGGAACGAGCCGGGCACCCGGAACTCCATGTGGGCGAAGAGCAGGGCGAAGAGCATGCCGATGAAGAGATAGGCGCAGAGTGCGCCGAAGACCCGCTCTCCGGTCGAGCGCTTCCCGGTGAGGACGTCGTGCAGCAGATGCCAGATCAGGATCACGAAAAGAAGCTCGGTGAGGGTGATGACGGCGTTGTTCCAGGCCACCGTGTCCCCTCGGAAGATCGCCACGACGCGGACCACGATGGCGGACGCGCCGATCACCAGCAACAACACCGCACGGCGCCTGGCGCGGAGGATTTCGATGAGTGCCGCAGCCAGGATGACGATGACAGTCACCTCGCTCATGGTCGTCCGGTTGAATATTCTCGGGGCGACCGCGTCCACCGCCAGTGCGGCGATGATCGTGACGAAGATATTGCGGTACGGGTGCTCACGGACCGATCGCATGACGTCCTGGAAGTTCATGACGGCACGAGTTTACTGCAGATCAGCAGGGTGCCTGTCGGTCCCGCTGAGCTGATCTTCTGGCGTTCACGGTTTTCAGCACGGCACCATCGGCCGGAAGGAGTGGATGAGCGGCGCGCCCACCACTGGGAACAGCAGGTTGATCCCGTGGCCGCGTCCGGGTTTCAAGCCGGCGGCGGTCCTGCCGATCGACGGCTGGTCCGCGCTACGACTGTCCGGTCCGGCAGCCGCACTCGCGAATCGTCCGAGAAGCCAGGCGGTAGACGTCCGAGAACTTCAGCATGCCGATGATCTCGTCGTCCTCGACGACGAACAGCGAGTCGTGCCTCGTCATGACGAACAGGTGGAAGCACTTGGCAAGCCGGTCGTCCTGTGTGACGAGGTGTCCCTTGTCCGGGATCCTGATGAAATCCCGGACCCGAATCGTGTCGGCCTTCCGGCACAGGTCGCGGAACGGGTCCTCCCAGAGGTGGAGGTCCGAGCGCATGGCCTTCCAGATGTAGTCGAAACCGAACTGGCTGACGGCCTCCTCGGGCTGCATGCGCGCGTAGTTCGTCTCCAGCCCGCGCAGGAGATCGAGGGGTGAGATCTTGCCGGCGACCTTTCCTTCGTCGTCTTCAACGAGCAGGATCCGCTGCTCCGCCTGTCCGGCGAGGAACTTCTCCTGGGCGCTCTCGAGGGCGAGGAGCGTCTCGTACAGAGTCGCGCGGTCGGAGATCTTGGGAAAACTGGCCGAGGGAACCATGAGCTCGCGGACTTTGACTTTTTCCATCCGATTCTTCTCCTGATCGCGCAGACCCGGTCCTTCAGGTGTCGGTGCCTGCGCGGCGCCGGGCGGCGATCTTGAGGCCCTCCCAGGCGAGCCAGCCCCGCATGGCGGCGCCCTTGACCCGGCCGTGGCGGTGGTCGATGCGGGACAGGCTCCACTGGATCATGTTCTCGGGCGGCGTCACCTGCTCGGTGTCGGGCCGCGGCACGAGGCGGATCGCGTCGTACTCGCAGGCCACCGCGCACACCCCGCAGCCGAGGCAGCGCTCTCCGTCGACCGTGTAGGTCTCGTCCGCCGCGCTGATCGAGTCCGTGGGGCAGCGGTCCGTCGAGCAGTCGCCGCACTCGGTGCAGGTGTCCGGGTCGATCTCCGAGACGTAGTTGGAGCGCGCCAGCATGTAGGGCGCGTCGTGATCGGTGACGGCACGCAGGAAGCCGCAGCAGCACGAACAGCAGTTGCAGACGAAGAACGGCTCGCGCTGGAAGTTGTAGGTGCAGTGGACGAGCCCCTCGTCCTCGACCCGATCGAGCAGGGCCAGGGCCTCGTCCCGGGTGATCACGCGCCCCCACTCCGGCAGCCCCTCGTAGGCGTCCGGCTCGCGCGAGAACGACATGCAGGTCTCGCTGGTGTGGCTGCAGGGATTGCCGAGCAGCGCCTGCTCCTTGCGGCACAGGCAGTCGGCGACGCGGAAGGATCGGCAGCTCTCCATCATCTTCCGCAGGTCGTCGTAGGGCAGGATCTCGGCCTTGGCGTCGATGCGCCGGTTCACCGGCACCACCCGCGCGAGCGCCGGCGCCACGCCGCCGAGGCTGCCCAGCAGCGCCGGCGCGTACTCCTCGAAGAGCTCCGCGAGCTCGCGGTCGATCCGGTTGAGCTGGAACTCCCAGATGCCGACGACGAAGGGCGCGAGGCCGTAGTGGTCGCGGCCGCGCATCTTGAGCTTGTAGATCTGCCCCCGCTCTGCCATCCCGTCCAGGATCCCGCGCATCTCCTCGGTTCGACGCCGCAGGCGGCGGGCGATCATGGCGGCGGTTTCGGGGAGGACCTTGAGCCGGAGGGCCATCTCGGCGTCCTCGGGCGGGAAGATCTTGCGCAGGATGGCGAGCTCGACCCCGCTCTCGGTGGAGGGGTAGCCGTGGGGCAGGCCGTCGAGGGCGCGCGCCAGGCGTTTGTAGACGTCAGCCACGATGACCTCCCGGGCTCTTCCGGCACACTAGCGCGATGCCGGACAGGGCGCAAGCGGCAGCCGGATTTCCCTGTGACGAATAGGGTCCCGCCGGCCGGGTGAAGCGCGGCCTTTCGTCTGCGGTCAGGAGGGCCAGCTGAAGCAGCAGTCGTGCTAGTGTGGGCGTCAGATTCGAGCGCGTCAAGAGGAGGAACCCATGGCCGCTGCTGCAACGTTTGCGGGTGAAGCGCAACCCCGCACCCCGGTTCATCTCTGGATCATCGGCGTGTTGACCCTGCTGTGGAACCTGATGGGAGCGTTCGACTACCTGGCGACCCAGCTGGAGCTCGAGTTCTACATGAGCCAGTTCACACCGGAGCAACTGGCCTACTTCTACGGCTTTCCGGCGTGGGCCGTCGCCGGCTGGGCGTTCGGCGTGTGGGGCGCGGTGGCCGGTTCGCTCGGCCTGCTGCTCCGCAAGAAGTGGTCGGTGTGGGCGTTCGCGGTCTCCCTGGCCGGGATGCTCGTCAGCTCGATCTACACGCTCGGGCTCTCGGACGGCGCGCAGATGATGGGCACGGGCGGCGTGATCTTCACCGTCGTCATCTGGGCGGTGGCGATCCTCCTGCTCGTCTACGCCCGGGCGATGGCGAACCGCGGCGTGCTGACCTGAGCCGTCCGCCGTCGTCGCCGGCCGGCCCGGCCCGCGGCCGGGCCACCGATTGAATCTCCAGCCGCGATCGGCCCCCGAGGGGACGGCCGGTCGTGCGCTCAGATGGCCTGCTCGCCGCTGAAATAGATACGCCGTCGCAAGCTTGTGCAGTTTTTCACATTCCGCTATCATGTTGCCGGCACGCGAAGGGAGCGCCAATGGAAGCCGAGCCGACCCCGAGCCCGCAACCCGTTCACATCCCCGGCACCATCAGCCCGGAGCGGCGCCGCGCGATGGATCGCATCGCCGAGCTTTCCGGCGAGAATGTCCACCAGTGCATGCAGTGCGGCACCTGCAGCGCGGTCTGCCCGATGGTGGAGTCGATGGGTTTCACCACCCGCCAGGGGATCCACTACCTGCAGTTCGGCCTCGTCGAGAAGGTCATCGATGCGCGCATCGGCGAGTACTGCGCCTCCTGCCACACCTGCCAGGTGCGCTGCCCGCGCGGCATCGAGGTGCCGAAGGTCTTCGAGGCGGTGCGACTGCTGGCGCTGCGCGCCAACCAGGACCTGATCACCCTCAGCGAGGTCCCGAAGGAGACCCTCGAGGAGGCGCCGCAGATCGCCATGGTCAGCAC
>CAZMED010000209.1:0-5467 GCA_964565045.1 uncultured Thermoanaerobaculia bacterium | reverse complement strand
AGCTCGGCTCGCAGGCCCTGGACGTTCATGTAGGTGAAGATCGCGCACAGGGCGAGGATCCACCACTCGCCCGAGAGCGCGGCCCACAGCCCGATGCCGATCGTCAGCACCACCGAAAACAGCCGCGCCGCGAGGCGGCCCCGGCGGCCGGCAGCCATCTCGGCCGCGGAGGCGGTGATGTGACCGCCGTCGAGGGGGAGGATCGGCAGCAGGTTCAGGACCGCCCAGCCGAGGTTGACCCACAGCACGTCGTTGAGGACCCGGGCCACCGCCGGCGGCGCGCCGGCGAAGACTCCCGCGGCGCCGGCGAGGAGCACCGCACCACCGATGGCGATCCCGACCGCAGGACCGGCGGCGCTGATCGCGATCTGCTGGGCCGCCGTCAGCGGCCGCGGGCGGCTCCATCCGGTCATGCCGCCGAAGGCGACGAGCCGGATCCACGGCTGCAGCCCGAGGCGGCGGCCGGCGAAGGCGTGCCCGAGCTCGTGGGCGAGCACCCCGAGGACGACGACGGCAATCCAGCTCAGCATCCACATCGGCTCGCGCCGGCCGCCGATCAGCCAGGCGGTGACGAAGAAGAAGGGGTCGATGCGCAGCGGAAAACCGAAGACCTGGAGGCCGCGCCGCCCCCCGCCGCCATCGATCGGTGGGTCGCCGTTCGGGTGCTCGAATCGGTACGGAGAAGCGTCCACAGCGCGTCAGTATCGCATGGTGATCCGGCGGGTCAGGAACGTGCGCACTCCAGAACACCAACCCGCGGTCCCGCGGGGGCGGCGGCCTGGGTGCTGACTCGGCCCGTTTTCAGGTCGCTGCAGCTGCTTCAGTCCTCGTTCGCGTGCTCGACGCCGGTTCCCATGAGGGTGGCGACGTGGTCGTCGGCGAGGCTGTAGTAGACCATGCGGCCGTCGCGCCGCGCGCGCACGAGGTCGCGGTCGCGGAGCAGGCGCAGCTGGTGGGAGACAGCGGACACCGAGAGCTCGGCGAGCGCCGCGAGGTCGCAGACGCAGAGCTCCTCGGTGACGGTGAGCGCGTGCAGGATCTTGAGCCGGGTGGGGTCCGACAGGGCGGAGAACAATCGGCTGACGCGTTCGATGGTTTCTCCGGACAGGGCTCTCTGCTGGACGAAGGCCACGGCCTCCGGGTTGATCTCGTTGATCGTGCAAACATCCAGGGTTGCGTCGTTCTCGTTCATGGCTTCAATCTCTCCGAGTCGGCTGCCGTTGGCCGGGCCGGCCGACTCTGTTCATCGCGCCTTGACGGCCTTGTGGCCGTAGAAGATCAGACCGGCCTCGCCGTCCCACGAGATCCGCCGGAACTCGAGCCGCACCGGCATTCCGACCTCGATCTCTCCCGGGTCCGCGAGATCGCCCACCTGGACCATGACCCGGAGCCCGTCCATCACCTCGACGAGCGCGATCGGCAGCGGCGTCTGCTCGGTGAAGCCCGCCGGCGGGACCCGCACCACGGTGAAGGTCACGACCTTTCCCTCGCGGGGCAGGACGACGGTCTCGAATTCCGATCCGGCGCAGGCGGGGCATTTCACCCGCGGCGGGTACAGCAGCTTGCCGCAGGCGCGGCACTTCGAGGCCTCGAGCCGGTAGCGCTGCGGAAACTCGCGCCAGGAACGCGCCGGGGAAATCATGACGCCACCTCCAGGATGTGCACGACCGAGCTGCCGCCCGAGCCGCCCATGTTCTGGGCGAGACCGATGCGCGCTCCCTCCACCTGCCGCTGCCCGGCCTCGCCGCGCAGCTGGCTGACGATCTCAGCGATCTGCGCGGCGCCGGTCGCGCCCACCGGATGGCCCTTGGACTTGAGGCCCCCCGAGGTGTTGACCGGGATCTTGCCGCCGATCGCGGTGAGCCCGTCCGCCGCCGCCGTGCCACCGAAGCCCGGATCGAAGAGACCGATCGCCTCGGTGGCCATGATCTCGGCGATCGTGAAGCAGTCGTGGACCTCGACCACGTGCAGGTCTTCGGCCTTGCGGCCCGCCATGCGGTACGCCCGCTCGGCGGCCAGCCGCACCGCGCGGAGCTCGGTGAGGTCCTCGCGGTTGGCGAGGCTGATGGTGTCGGTGGCGAGGCCCGAGCCCGAGATCTTGACCACCGGGCGCCCTCCGGCGAGCTCTCGCGCCCGCTCGACCGTGGTCAGCACCAGCGCGGCGGCACCGTCGGTCACCGGCGAGCAGTCGAGCAGCCGCAGCGGGTCGGCCACCATGGTCGATTCGAGCACGTCCTTGATCGTCACCTTGAGGTGGTACTGGGCGTGCGGGTTGAGGAGACCGTTGGCGTGGTTCTTGACCGCCACTGCCGCCAACTGCTCGACGGTGGTGCCGAAGCGCGCCATGTGCGCCCGCGCCAGCATCGCGTACAGGCCCGGGAAGGTGATGCCGTGGAAGCCCTCCCACTCCTGGTCGGCAGCGGTGCCGAGCGCGTAGGTGGCGTCGGCGCCGTCCACGTCGGTCATCTTCTCGACCCCGGACACGAGCACCGTGTCGGCGAGTCCGGCGGCCACTTCGGCGAAGCCGGCCCGCACTGCGAGCCCGCCGGAGGCGCAGGCGGACTCCACCCGCGACGCCGCCACACCCGCCATGCCGAGCTCGTCGGCGAGCAACGACGCGAGGTGCTCCTGGCCGACGAAGAGGCCCGGCGACATGCAGCCGACCGTGATCAGGTCCACCGAGTCGATGCCGGCGTCGGCGAGGGCGGCGACCGCCGCCTTCGCCCAGATGGTGCGCAGCGAGTCTCCCCAGAGCTCGCCGAACTCGGTCATTCCGACTCCGATGACAGCAACGTCTCGCATGACAACCCCCCTCACTCGGCCATGCGGATCTTGCCGCGGAGCTTGGCGTAGGTCCCGTAGTCGACGTAGATCTGGTTCTCGTCGAGCTGCGGGCGGGTCCTGGGCGCCCGGTCGCGCACCGCCTCGATGCGATCGCTGACCCGGAACACGAAGGAGTCCGAGCCGGCGCCGGAGCCGAAGGAGGTCAAGAGCACCAGATCGCCGGGCCTGGCGATGTCGAGGACCGCCGTGAAGCCGATCGGCGAGGCGCCGGAGTAGGTGTTGCCGAGCCACGGCGACAGCCAGCCGGTCTCGAGCTGCTCCTGGGTGAAGCCGAGCTTCTTGCCGACCCGCATCGGGAACTTGCCGTTGGGCTGGTGGAAGATGGCGTGGGCGAAGTCCTTCGGCTCGAGACCGACCTTCTCCATCATGCCTTTGGCCGAGCTCATGCTGGTGCGGAAGTAGGCCGGCTCGCCGGTGAAGCGGCTGCCGTGGCGCGGGTAGTGCATGTACTCGCGCCGCCAGAAGTCGGGCGTGTCGGTCGTCCAGGAGTAGGTGTCCACGACCTCGGCGATGAGCCGGTCGCTGTCGCTGCCGAAGATGAAGCTGGCCGCGCCGGCTGCCGCCGAGTACTCGAGGGCGTCGCCGGGGGCGCCCTGCGAGGTGTCGGCGCCGATGCCGACCGCGTACTTCACCTCGCCGGCCCTGACCAGCGCCTGGGCGACGAACATCGACTCGGTGCCCGCCTTGCAGGCGAACTCGAAGTCGGCGATGTGGATCGCCGGGGTGGCTCCGATGGCCTCGGCGACGATGGTGCCCGAAGGTTTGACCGCGTAGGGGTGCGACTCCGAGCCGATGTAGAGCGCCCCGATGTCGGAAGGCTGGACGCCGCCGGAGCGGGCGAGCGCGTTGCGCGTCGCCTCCACCGACATCGTGACCGTGTCCTCGTCGGCGCCGGGGACCGACTTTTCGTGCAGCTGCAGGCCCCGGCGGTAGGAGGGGGCGTCCGCACCCCACACCTTGGCGATCTCCTCGAGCTTGATGCGACGCCTGGGAATGAAGGCGCCGTAACCGACGATGCCTACGCTCATGGGCCCTCCCGCGAGATCCGGTTTCCTGAAATCAGGTCGCGTGACGTTGACGCGGTGCGTCGAAGTTCAGTCTACACATGCGCCGGGGGGGTGTAAAGGTAACGGATTGTGCTCTCGTGAAATGAGTCACGATCCCTTTCGGTCCCGATCCCGTTGCCGTACCCGATCCCGATTCCGGACAGTCGTTTGAACGTTCGAACGTTCAACGTGCCAACGTGAAACGAATGCGGCCGGGACAGGCGGATCGTCCGCCGTGTACCATGGGCGCCGGGGGAGGAGCCATGACGGATCAGAACTCGAAAAGGGGAACCATCGAGCGCCGCGACGTTCTCAAGCTCGGCACCGCGGCCGCCGCCGGATTCGTCGCTTCGAGCGTCATGGGCGAGGCCCGCAGCTCGATGCCGGGCCTGCCGCACAACCCGAAGACCCCGGAGGCCATGCCGACCCGAAACCTGGGTCGGACCGGCTTCCAGGTCGGGATCTTCAGCCTCGGCGGGCAGGCCGCCATCGAGCAGCCGGACAATTTCGAGGTGGCGGTGCCGCTGATCGAGCGCGCGCTGGACCTCGGCGTCAACTACGTCGACACCTCGGCCCGCTACGGGGGTGTCGAGGAGCGGTGGAGCGAACAGTACTTCGGCGAAGCCCTCAAGGGCCGGCGGCGCGAGGTGTACCTCGCCACCAAAACCCACGACCGCACGAGGGACGGCTCCATGAAGCTGCTGGAACGGTCTCTCGAGCTGCTTGCGACCGATCACATCGACCTCTGGCAGGTTCACAACCTCTCCCGCATGGAGCAGGTCGAGGAGATTTTCGCGCCGGGCGGCGCCGTCGAGGCGCTGGCTGCGGCGCGCGACCAGGGGATCGTCCGCCACATCGGCGTGTCCGGGCATGCCGACCCCGAGGTCCTGATCGCCGCCATCAGCCGCTTCGACTTCGACACCGTGCTCATGGCCCTCAACGCCGCCGACCCGCACCACCTGAGCTTCAAGGAGAAGCTGCTGCCGCTGGCGGTGGAGAAGGAGATGGGGATCATCGGCATGAAGATCCCGGCCCGGGGCCTCATTCTGTCGTCCTGGAAGGCTCCGGACGACCCGGCGTCGCGCTATGCCGGTACGGTGCCCGGCACCCTCGGGATGCGCGAGGCCATGCGGTACGTGCTGTCGCTGCCGGTGAGCACGGTGATCGTCGGCTGCGATTCCATCGCCCAGCTCGAGGAGAACGTGGAGATCGCGCGCTCGTTCACTCCGATGAGCGATGCGCAGCTCGCCGAGCTGGAGCGGCGCGCCGAACCGGTCCACAAGCAGGCGCTGTTCTTCCGGCGCTGGGATTCGTAGGGAGCCGGGCGTGCGCACGGCACTGGGCATCGGTCTGATCGCAGCGGTCCTCGGGCTGCCGGGGAGCGCCCGCGCCGCCGGGGAACAAACGATGAACACTGCGACCGTGGAGCGCTTCGCCGCCCTCGCCCTGGCCTGCGTGCACCAGGAGTACCCCAACAAGATCGGCCACGTCATGAGCTCGGACGAGGACGTGGCGCCGCCGCGGGAGCTGACGCCGGCCTTCTACGGCTGCTTCGACTGGCACAGCTCGGTGCACGG
>CAZMED010000208.1:2884-5533 GCA_964565045.1 uncultured Thermoanaerobaculia bacterium | reverse complement strand
CTTCATTCTCCGTTTACTTTTGGCATCGGGGTGGTTATAGTCTGGGTCAGAATTGTGGGACATGTACGGCGTGCTCGTGGTGAGTATTGCGATTCCCGCTGGTGGGACTCGCATCCCGTTATCTCTTGTGCACGAAGGGGGTCAAAGATGAGGGCGTCCATCCTGAAGGTATCCATCATCGTGTTGGCAGTGGTCGTGGCGGCCACCGGCCAGAGCTTTGCCCAAGAACCGGATCCGGTCACCGTCACCAGAGACGCCCTAGGCGTCTGGTTCATCGAGGGCGGCACGCTGTACGACGTCTACGAGGCAATGGGGTACGAAGTCGCCAAGGACCGCCTGTGGCAGATGGACAATTTCCGGCGCCAGGCGCGAGGAACGCTGTCAGCACTTCTCGGGTCCAGCTACGTAGGCTCTGATTGGTACCTGCGGACGCTCGACTACTCGGAAGACGAGTATGCCGAGATGTTCGCCACGCTGTCAGAGGACGCCCAGACCGTGATCACGGCATACACCGCCGGCGTCAACCGGCGAGTCTATGAAATCCTCAACAACAATTTCATGCAGATGCCCTACGAATATTGGCTGCTTGGCCTCCGGTCCGTACTGCAAGAGGGCAGGATCGGCGTTCCGGTACTCCCGGCACCATTCACGGTGAACGACATCATGGGCATCGTCAAACTCCAGCTCCGGGAGTTCGATCCTGAGGGCCAACTCGAAGTGCTCGGTCATGGTCAGCTCGACAATGCTGTCCTCGCGCAGACGCTCGGCACAGTCTACGGCCTCGAAGGTCTGGCCATGTTCCAGGACCTGCGCTGGTTCAACGATCCCTCCGCACTGACCTACGTTCCCCTGGCCGCCAAAGCATCGAAGATGGGCCCGCCCCCGCTCGAAGCGGCCGAGAAGATCGTCGCCATGGCAAAGATCGCGGACGCTGCACAACGGCTCCGCGAGCGGACCGGCCATGTCATCCACCAGATGGAGACGCTCGGGCCTCTGCCGAAGATGGGCAGCTACGCGTGGGCGATCTCGGGCGACCGGACCGCCACCGGCAACCCGATGCTCTACTCGGGACCTCAGATGGGCTTTTCGACGCCGTCCATCATCTCCGAAGGCTCGATCCGGGGCGCCGGCCTCAATGTCTCCGGAATGAACTTTGCCGGCACCCCCGGCTTCCCCATCGGACGTACGCCGCACCACGCCTGGTCCATGCAAGTGGGCCACGCCCACACCATGGACTTCTACCTCGAGCCGCCGCAGGCGGTCTTCCTCCACCGCATGGAGACCATCAACGTCTTCGGTGGCGACCCCGTGACGGTGCCGATCTGGCGCAGCTCGCACGGCCCGATCATCGAGCCGCTGCAGTACGACCCCGAGAACCCGCCACAGATCATCGTGTCCTGGGCTTATGCCCACTGGAAACGAGAGGCGCAGGCGATCGACACAATGCTCCGTCTCGCCCGTGCGGAAAGCATCGAGGAATTTGACGCCGGCATCGAGATCTTCCCGGTCAGCCAACACACGACGTACATCGACGTCGACGGCAACATCGCCTACTGGATGTCGGGTTACGACCCGATTCGCGCCGAAGGCGTCGACCCGCGGCTGCCGTCCATCGGCGACGGCACCACGGAGTGGACCGGCGAGCGCCGGCCTCGGGTGCACGACGTCAACACCGCGCAGGGCTTCTATGGCGGCTGGAACAACAAGGCGAGGATCGACTATCTCAACGCTTTCAACAACCTCAGCTACTATCTCGGTCCCGCGCACCGGGCGCAGGTCCTTGTGGACTATCTGGCGGCCAACGACAACGTGACCTTCGAGGAGGTGCGCGACCTCGCTCTCAACATCGCCACCACCGACAGCTTCGGCGCCGGCGGCAACACGTGGGCGTTCGTGGCCGATGCCTTCAAGGCGGCGGTGGCGGCCAATCCTTCAGACGACCGCAACGCGGCGATCGCCATGCTCGACGCGTGGGACGGCCACTTCGTGGCCGGGGGACCCGCCGAGTGGCGCTTCGGCGCCCTACGCGCCGACGCCTGGGTGCTGCAGGACGAGTGGATCAAGGAAGTGGTCCGCCTGGTTATGGAAGACGAGTTCATGATGGCGGGCCTCGATTTCGAGGACCAGCCCACAGGGGTCAACTTCCAGGTTCTCCTGCGGACTATGGCGGGAGCGAATGCAGCCCTGCCGACCCTCAACAACTGGTTCCTGGATCGGTCGGGCTCGGGCAAACCGGAGAGCGCCGACGAACTCATCGTGTTGGCGCTGGACAACGTGATTGCCGAGATGGGCCTCGGCCCCTACAACGCGCCGCGCCGCGAGATCGTCTTCACCCATCCCGTCTTCGGCGAAGTGTGGCGAATGCCGTTCTCAAGCCGATCCACCTACGGTCAGGTGGTCGAGATCGATATGAACGGCCCGGTTCGCATCGAGAGCATGTTCCCGCTCGGCCAGTCGGGAGAGGTGCTGCCGAACCAGATCGGCCAACCGGCCTTCAATCCCAACTTCTTCAGCATGATCCCGGTCTACGACCCGTTCCTGCACCGGCCGTTCCCGCTGTTCGACTGACGAACCTGACGAACCGACCTGATCGCTTCGCCGCCCCGCTCTTCGGAGCGGGGCGGATTTTTTTAGGGGAGAACGATTGAA
>CAZMED010000208.1:0-2784 GCA_964565045.1 uncultured Thermoanaerobaculia bacterium | reverse complement strand
TTCGCCGCCCCGCTCTTCGGAGCGGGGCGGATTTTTTTAGGGGAGAACGATTGAAAAATGAGGAATGAGGAATGCCGCCCACCCACCCATCTCAAATTCTCAGTTCTCAATTCTTAATTTTGAATTCCCACCCACACCCCCCAGGAGCCGGGGCGGCTGCCCGAGATTGTGGTGCGGGCGTCTCGCCAGCACGGGCATCGTTTGAACGTTTGAACGTTCAACGTTCGAACGTTCAACGATCCCCTGCCCCACCCGCCCGGCAGCCGGGGCGGCTGCCGCCACAAAGGTGCACCGAGCGGTGATCCTCTTGTGGAGCACGCGTCTCGCGTGCCGAAATCGGACGCGGACGCGGACGCGGACGCGCGGCCAGGCTCAACCCCGAACGGGTGGGTGGGCGGGAACTCAAAACTCAAAACTCAAAACTTAGAACTGGAATGGGTGGGCGGGCGGGAATTCCTCATTCCTAATTCCTCATTCCTCATTCAACGAGGTTATTCTTCCCCGATGCCCAAGCTCCCGACCCTGAGCAGCTCGTTCGACTGGCGCGCGGAACGCGTCGACTGGCCGGTGACGACCGATGTCGGACCGGGGCTCGCGGGGGTGGTGGCGGCCGAGACGCGGGTGATGTGGCTCGACCCGTCGTCGGGCCAGCTCGCCTACCGTGGCGTCCCCATCGAGAAGCTCGCCGCGGCGCCGGACTTCGAGCGGACCGCGTACCTCTTGATCACGGGCCGAACGGCCGACAAGGACTCCGCCCGTTTCGACGGGTTCCGGAACCAGCTGCGCTCGAGCCGCGGGCTGCCCGACGACGTCGTGGCGCTCGTTCGCTCGCTCGACCCGGCAACCAATCCCACCCGCATGCTGCGGGCCGGTGTATCGGCGGTCGGCTGCCACGAGCTCACGGTCGACGACGACCTGGCGGGGGAACGCCAGTGGCGCGAGCTGCGGGTGGTCGGCCAGGTCGCCGGGCTGGTGGCCGAGATCTGCCGGCACCGCCGCGGGCAGCCGACGCAGCCGGCGCGCGAGGGCTGCAGCCTCGCCGAGGGAGTGCTCGCGGCGCTCACCGGAAGGGAGCCGGCGCCGGACGAAGCACGGGTGCTGGACCTGCTGTGGGTGCTGTACGCGGCGCACGGGCTCGACGCGCCCACCATGACCTCGATGATCGTCGCCTCCTGCCTCGCCGATCCCTATGCCAACTTCGTCGCCGGGCTTTCGGCGCTGCGCGGCCCGAACACCGGCGGCGCGGCCCAGACCGTCATCGAGCAGCTGCTGCCACTCGACGGGCCCGAGGCGGCCGGCGAGTGGGTCCGAGCGACCGTCGCCGGCGGCGGCCTCATCGCCGGCTTCGGCCACCGCGCCTACCGCATGCCCGACCCGCGGGTCCCGCTGCTCCGCAAGGAGGCGGCCGCGCTGGCACGGTCCCGCGGCCGCGGCGGGCTGTTCGACGCGGCGCGGGCGGTGGAGAGCGCCGCCACCGCGGCGTTGGCGCCGCGCGGCGTCCACATCAACGTGAACTTCTACGGTGCGCTGCTGTTCCACCTTCTGGGCGCCGACCCGGAGCTCGTGCCGTGCCTGGTGGCGGTCGGCCGCATGGCCGGCACCGCCGCCCTGGTGCGGGAGGCGCCCGAGACCATCCGTCTCTACCGGCCCCTGAGCCGCTACGTCGGCGCCGCCGAGCGGCGCCTCGACGACGGGAACCGCCCGTGATCGGCGACGCACCGATCGCGCGCGAGCAGGGCTACGGGCGGGGCCTCGAGGGCCTGGTGGCCGGCGACACCGCCATCGCCCACATCGACGGCGTCCGCGGGCGCCTGCTGTACCGCGGCTACCCCATCGAGGATCTGGCGGCGAGGGTGAGCTTCGAGGAGGTTGCCCACCTGATTCTCGTCGGCGAGCTGCCGGATCGCCGGAAGCTCGAGGCGTGGCGCGCCGAGCTCGCGCGCTGGCGGCAGCCGCCCGCGGCGGCTTTCGAGGCCCTGCACCGGGTCCCGGCCAGGGCGCACCCGCTGGCGCAGTTCCGCACCATGCTGACGGTGGCGGCGTGCCACATCCCCGAGCCCGAGAACACCGAGCTCGACGCGCAATGGCGGCGGCCGGCGCGCATCCTGAGCTGGACGGCGGCCCTCGCCGCAGCTGCGATCCGCAACCTCGGTGGTGAGCAGCCGCTGCCGCCGCGCGACGAGCTCCGCTACGCGGCCAACTTCCTGTGGCAGGCGCTCGGCCGGGTGCCCGAGCCCCCCGAGGTCGACGCCTTCGAGGCGAGCCTGGTGGTGCAGGCGGAGCACGGATTGCACGCGGCGGCCTTTGCCGCGCTGACCGTGATCTCGACCGGCGCCGATCTCGGCTCGGCGGTGCTCGCCGGCGTCGGCGCCCTCTCGGGCGCCCGCCACGGCGGCGCCAACCAGCTCGCCTTCGAGATGCTGGCCCGGCTGGACGGCCCCGACGACGCCCGCAGCTGGGCGCGCGAGGCGCTGGCCCGAGGCCACCGCTTCCCCGGCTTCGGTCACCGGGTCTACAAGTGCCCCGACCCGCGGGTCAGGGCGCTCGAGCCGCAGGCGCGCGCGATGCTCGAAGCCCGCGGCGAGATCCGCCTCTGGGAGACCTACCTGGCGCTGCGGGAAGAGGTCGAGAGCACTCTCGGCGCCAAGGGGGTCCATGCCAACGTCGACAGCATCACGGGCCTCCTCTACCACCCCATGGGGCTGCCGCCGGCGGCCTTCCCGATCCCCTTCTGCCTCGCCATTCAGACGGGCTGGATGGCGCACTGTCTCGAGTACCTGCCGG
>CAZMED010000207.1:0-5557 GCA_964565045.1 uncultured Thermoanaerobaculia bacterium | reverse complement strand
CCGCTGCTTCCGCGACGAGGACCTGCGCGCCGACCGCCAGCCGGAGTTCACCCAGATCGACCTCGAGGCGTCCTTCGTGCGCGAGGAGGATTTCTACACCCTGATCGAGGGGTTGTTCGCCAGGATCTTCCCCCTCGTCGGCATCGAGCCGCCGGCCGTTTTCCCACGCCTCGGCTACGCGGAGGCGATGGAGCGCTTCGGCTCGGACCGTCCGGACACCCGTTTCGGCCTCGAGCTCGTGGAGCTCGGAAAGCTGTGCGAGGGCTGCGGCTTCCGGGTGCTCGAGGAGGCCGCGGCCGAGGGGCGCGTCAAGGGTCTGGTGTTGCCGGGCGGGGCGGCGCTGTCGCGCAAGGAGCTCGATGCGCTGTCGGAGGCCGTCAGGCCCTACGGCGCCGCCGGCGTGCTGTGGTTCAAGCGCACCGCGGACGGCGTCGCCTCGCCGGCGAAGAAGGCCCTCGGCGACGACGGCGTGCTGCGGTTCCTCGATGCGGCCGGCGCCGGTGCGGAGGACCTGCTGCTCGCGGTCGGCGGTCCGCGGCCCACCGTGCTCGCCGCCCTCGGCGCCCTCAGGCTGCAGCTCGCCCGCGAGCGCGGGCTCGTCCCCGCCGGCCGCCACGACTTCCTGTGGGTGACCGACTTCCCGCTGCTGGAGTGGAACGCCGAGGACGGGCGCTACTACGCCATGCACCACCCTTTCACCGCGCCGCGGCCCGAGGACCTGCCGCTCCTCGGGAGCGACCCGGCGGCGGTGCGGGCCCGCGCCTACGACGTCGTCATGGACGGCGTCGAGCTCGGCGGCGGCTCGATCCGCATCCACGACCCCGAGGTCCAGCGGCAGATGTTCGCGACCCTCGGCATCGGGGCCGAGGAGGCCCGCGAGCGCTTCGGCTTCCTCCTCGAGGCCTTCCGCTACGGCGTGCCGCCGCACGGCGGCATCGCCCTCGGCCTCGACCGCATGGTCATGCTGATGGCCGGCCGCGACTCGATCCGCGACGTCATCGCCTTCCCCAAGACCACCTCGGCGGCCTGCCTGATGACCCGGGCGCCGTCGCCGGTGGACGCCGGCCAGCTCGCCGAGCTCGGGCTCGCCAGCAAGAGCCGGGATTGAGCGCCGGCCGACCGGGCCGGCGGGGACACCCCGCCTCAGGTTTCGGTCGACTCGTCGAGGGTGAAGTCGCCCCGCTCGACGCCGTCGAGCAGGCGCCGCGCCTCGTCGGCGTGCTCGGCGGCGACCATGATCTCGACCTGCCCGAGGCCGTCCAGAGTCAGCCCGTGCGTCCTGCGCAGGGCCTCGCCGCGGGTGAAGACCGGGATGCCGTGGGCGTTGAGGAAGGCGCGCACCTGCTCCTCCTCGGGCTCGCCCTGGGCGGTGAAGACGATGACGTGCTCGCTCACCAGGCCACGGTAACACACGATCGTGTTGACAGTTCGGGTGCTCGTTGCTATGCTCCCAGCCCCGATTTTTCGGGGACGTTCTTTGTCATCACAAGAGACGAAGGCGGGTATCGAAGCGTCCACGGGACCACCCGTCAGCAGTCGATCTGTAGGCGCGTAGCTCAGCTGGTTAGAGTGCTACCTTGACACGGTAGAGGTCAGCGGTTCGATCCCGCTCGCGCCTACCATTTTGGGATCCGTGAAGGCGCGTAGCTCAGTTGGTTAGAGCGCATCCCTCACACGGATGAAGTCCGCGGTTCGAGTCCGCGCGCGCCTACCATTCGCGATCCCCCCACCCGACCCCGTGGTCGGGTTTTTGTTTTTCGGGCCGCCGGGCAGCGGGCGGCCCCATGGAGTACGACATGGCCGAGACAGTACGGGTCAGCCTGCCGGACGGCAGCGCGCGCGAGTTTCCCGCCGGGACCACCGTGGTCCAGGTGGCGGAAGCCATCGGCCCGCGGCTCGCCCGTGACACCGTCGCCGGCATGGTCGACGGCCGCCTGGTGGACCTGCGGACGCCGCTCGAGCACGACGCCGAGCTGCGGATCGTCACCGTCAAGGACCCCGAGGGCAGCGAGGTGATCCGCCACTCCGCGGAGCACGTGCTCGCCGACGCGGTCAAGCGGCTGTGGCCGGGCACGCCGATCGACGCCGGGCGCCAGGACCACTCCGAGAAGTACCAGTACGACTTCCGCTTCCCGCGCGCCTTCCGGCCCGAGGACTTCGAGAGGATCGAGGCTGAGATGGCGCGGATCATCGCCGAGGACCTCGAGTTCGAGCGCCTCGAGGCGACCCGGGACGAGGTGCGCCGCCTCATGTCCGAGCGCGGCGAGGACATCAAGCTGGTGCGGCTCGACGACATCCCGGAGGGGGAGACCATCACCCTGTACTCGCACGGGCCCTTCCTCGACCTGTGCCGGGGCCCGCACGTCCGGCGCACCTCGCAGATCGGCGCCGTCAAGCTGCTCGAGGCCTCGGGCGCCTACTTCAAGGGCGACGAGCGCAACGAGATGCTGCAGCGCATCTACGGCACCGCCTTCGCCTCCAAGAAGGAGCTCGACGCCTACTTCGCCAGGCTCGAGGAGCTGCGGCGGCGCGACCACCGCCGGCTCGGCCGCGAGCTCGATCTGTTCTCCTTCCACCCCGAGGCGCCGGCGAGCCCGTTCTTCCACCCCCGCGGGACGATCGTCTACAACGAGCTCCTCAGGCTGATGCGCGAGAAGTACCGCGAGCACGGCTACGAGGAGGTCATCACGCCGCAGATCTTCGACGTCGAGCTGTGGAAGCGCTCGGGCCATTACGACAACTACCGCGACGACATGTTCTTCGCCGACGCCTTCGACGAGGTGGGCGAGCGTTCGTCGAGCGTCAAGCCCATGAACTGTCCCTCGCACTGCCTGCTCTTCGGCGGCTCGGCGCACTCCTACCGCGACCTGCCGCGGCGCATCGCCGACTTCGGCCGCCTCCACCGCTACGAGCGCTCGGGGGTGGTGACCGGGCTGACCCGGGTGCGCAGCTTCTCGCAGGACGATGCCCACATCTTCTGCACCCCGGAGCAGATCGAGAGCGAGATCACCGCCCTCTTCGACCTCGTGTTCGAGATCTACCGGCTGTTCGGCTTCGAGGACGTGCAGGTCTACCTGTCGACCAAGCCCGCGAAGTCGATGGGCGACCCCGCGGTGTGGGCGCACGCCGAGGCGGTGCTCGCGCGCTGCCTCGAGGGCCGCTCGGGCCTCGGCTACACCGTCAAGCCGGGCGAGGGCGCCTTCTACGGGCCCAAGATCGACTTCGACGTCCACGACGCCCTCGGCCGCGCCTGGCAGCTCGCGACCATCCAGCTCGACTTCCAGATGCCGGAGCGGTTCGACCTCAGCTACGTCGACTCGGACGGCGCCGACAAGCGCCCGGTGATGATCCACCGCGCCATCCTCGGCTCGCTCGAGCGCTTCTACGGCGTCATGCTGGAGCACTTCGGCGGCGATCTGCCGCCCTGGCTGGCGCCGGAGCAGGCCCGGGTGCTGCCGATCACCGACGCGGTCAACGACTACGCCGAGCGGGTGGTGGCCGAGCTCACGGCCGCCGGCCTGCGGGCCTCGGTCGACAGCCGCTCGGAGAAGCTCGGCTACAAGATCCGCGACGGCGAGACCATGAAGGTGCCCTACCTGCTGGTGGTGGGGCAGCGCGAGGCCGACGACGACACCGTCTCGCTCCGCCTGCGACACGGGCGCGACGAGGGGGTCCAGCCCCTCGCGGCCGCGGTCGACCGTATGACCAAGATTGTCAACACGCGCTCGTTGGAGCCGTGAGAGAGATCAAAGGAGCCCATCATGCCCAAGCAGAAGACTCACCGGGGCGCCGCCAAGCGGGTCAAGCGGACCGCGTCGGGCAAGTTCAAGCGCCACCACGCGTACCACTCGCACATCCTGACCAAGAAGACCCGCAAGCGGAAGCGCAAGCTGCGCTCCTCCGCGATCGTGGCGCCTTGCGACGCCAAGGTGCTCGAGAAGATGCTCGCGGCTCAGCGGTAGAAAGGGAGCACCATGCGCGTCAAGAGATCGACCAATCGCAAGGACCGTCGCAAGAAGATCCTCAAGCTCGCCGAGGGGTACTGGGGCGGCAAGTCGCGCCTCCACCGGGTGGCCAAGCTGCAGGTCGAGAAGTCCCTCGGCTACGCCTACCGCGACCGCAAGCAGCGCAAGCGCGAGTTCCGCGCGCTCTGGATCACGCGCATCAACGCGGCGGCGCGGCAGAACGGCACCACCTACTCGGCCCTGATCGCCGGCCTCAAGGGCGCCGGCTGCAGCCTCGACCGCAAGGTCCTCGCCGACCTCGCGGTGCGCGACCCGCAGGCCTTCACCCAGCTCGTCGAGCTGTCCAGAAGCGCCGAGAGCTGAGGCCTCGGTGGGCACGGCGCGTCTCGACGAGGTGCGCGCGTCATTCCTCGCCGAGCTCGGGGCGGCGGGGCGTGATGCCGGCGAGGTGGAGAAGGTCCGCATCAAGTACGCCGGGCAGCGTTCGGGCGCGCTCAACGAGCTCGCCGCGGCGCTGCGCGAGCTGCCCAAGGAGGACCGGCGCGCCTACGGGCAGGCCCTCAACCAGCTCAAGCAGGAGATCGAGGCGAAGCTGGCGGAGGCCAAGAAGCACGCGGTGACCGAGGTCGGCGTGAAGAAGAAGCCGACGGACCTCACCTTGAAGGGCCACCGAGCGACGGTCACGGTCGGCCAGCCGGTCGACGTCACCCTGCCCGGGACCCCGGTCGCCTGCGGTGCCGAGCACCCGGTCCACATCGTGCGGCGGCGGATCGAGGAGATCTTCCTGCGCATGGGCTACGACGTCGAGGCCGGACCCGAGGTCGAGGACGACTGGCACAACTTCGAGGCCTTGAACATCCCGCCCGACCACCCGGCGCGCGACGACCAGGACACCTTCTACTTCCCGCAGGGGCGGCTCCTGCGCACCCACACCTCGCCGGTGCAGGCGCGGGTCATGGAGAGCCGCCAACCGCCGATCCGGATCATCGTGCCGGGCAAGGTCTACCGCCGCGACTCCGACCTCCGGCACTCGCCCATGTTCCACCAGATCGAGGGCCTGCTGGTTGACGAGGGCATCAGCTTCGCCCACCTCAAGGCGACGCTCGAGACCTTCCTCCACGAGCTCTTCTCGGATCGCGTCGCGGTACGGCTGCGCCCCGGCTACTTCCCCTTCACCGAGCCCTCGGCCGAGGTCGACATCTCGTGCATCTTCTGCGCGCAGCAGGGCTGCGGGGTGTGCTCCGGCTCGGGATGGATCGAGATCCTGGGCGCCGGAATGGTCGACCCCCGGGTCTTCGAGGCGGTCGGCGTCGACTCCGAACGTTCCACCGGATTCGCCTTCGGGCTCGGCCTCGACCGGGTGGCGATGCTGGTCTACGGCATCCCCGATCTTCGGCAGCTGTTCTCAGGCGACCAGCGCCTGACGAGGCAGTTCGCATGAAGTTCGAGTCGCAGTGGCTGACCGAGCTTCTCGACGGCGCCCCCGCGCCGGATGCGATCGCCGAGCGCCTCACCGACTGCGGCTTCCTCGTCGAGCTCAGGGAGCCCGGCGACGGCGCCGAGATCTGGGACGTGGAGGTCACCACCAACCG
>CAZMED010000206.1:0-5560 GCA_964565045.1 uncultured Thermoanaerobaculia bacterium | reverse complement strand
GGGCGTGGGTCTGCGAGTCGAGGAAGGTGCGGTCGATGCCGACGATGACGTCGCCCGGACGGATGCCGGCCCGCTCCGCGCCGGAGCCCGGGACGACGGCCCGCACCACCCGCGCACCGGGAACGTCGGCCTCGAGGATAACGCCGTCGTAGGGCCGCGGCAGGAACATGTCCGCGACCGAGAGAGCGGCGATGAGAAACGCGAGGACCCCGGGCGCCAGCGTCAGCATGAGATGACGCTGCGATCGTTGCATCACCACATCATACGCGCGCGGCCGCCAACTTGTTCGCGACTTCGTCGCAAATTCCCCAGCCCTGTTTCGGATTTCCGGCTCCCTCGTCCGGCGAGCGGGAACGGTCGCGCGTCCGACGGAGGATGCGATACATCCCGAGATCCTTCGACTCGCTCACTCAGGTTCTCGCCTGTTCAAAGCGGTGTGCCAATTCGTCGTTCGCTCGCTCAGGATGACAGTCACGGGGCGGTGGGCCTTGCGTTCTTGCGCCTTTGCGTTGCATTCCGTTGCATCTGCGCCTCCGCCCCTCCGCGTTTCCGGGGCGGGCGGGCGGTAATTCCGAATTCCGAATTCCGAATTCTGACGTTCGCCTTTTCACTTCACCCAGCTGCGGTTGTAGCCGTGCACCTCGATGCCGTCGGCGAAGGGTGTCGGCAGCAGCGGTTTGAAGGTGTCCACCATCACCGCCAGCTCGTCCGTACGCCTCGCGCCGATGGAGGCCTCGTAGGTGCCCGGGTGCGGGCCGTGGGCGAGACCCCGTGGGTGGAGGGTCATGGACGTCGGCCCGATGCCCTTGCGCGAGGTGAAGTTGCCCTCCACGTAGAACAGGATCTCGTCGCAGTCCGGCGAGGAGTGGGGGTAGGGGCAGGGTATTGCCCGCTCGTGGAAGTCGACCATGCGCGGCACGAAGGAGCAGACCACGTAGCCGTTACCGGCGAAGGTGGTGTGGATGGTGGGCGGCAGGTGGACGAGGCCCGTCTTGGGCTGGAAGGCGAGAATCGGAAACGCGAAGGGCCACACCTGGCCGTCCCAGCCCACCACGTCGAAGGGGTCGTGAGCGAGCTCGAAGGCGGTCAGCCGCCCCCCCTTGTGGACGATGAGGCGCCGCGGGGCGGCGAGCGCCTCCGGACCTCCTTCCGGCCACTCGGGCTCTCTGAAGTCGTGATGGGTGTAGGGGGCGTACATGGACAGCTGCCCTTCCGGTGCGCGGTACTGCTTGGGCACCCGGAGGGGCGAGCGCGCCTCGACGGTGAAGAGCAGCGCCGGACCGTCGAGCACGAAGCGATGGGGCAGGCCCTGGGGAACGTAGACGAAGTCACGGGCAACGAAGGGCACGACCCCGAGCGGGCACTCCAGCCGTCCCGAGCCCTCGTGCACGAAGCTGAGCTCGTCGCCGTCGGCATTGGCCACCAGGGTGGGCTCGCTGCCGCGGGGGCGCCCCAGCCAGACTCCCACGTCCGAGTTCGCGAACAGCAGGCGCCGGGCCAGGAAGGGGCTGTCACCGGTGGGCTCCGCGAAGCTCTGGTAGTGGCAGCGGCGCAGCGGCCCGTTCCAGGCGGTCTCCGCCCACCCCGGGTGCGCGCCGAGATCCTCCTCGCTGTGCACCCAGTGCGGCGGCCGCCGGTGCCACATGATCGTGTAGATGGACTCGAAGCCCGCACGGGTGAAGCAGTGCTCGAAGGTCAGCGCACCATCCACCTCGAACACGGTGTGGGGCTTGTTCGGGATGACACCTCTGGCAACGCGATGGATCATGGGGTTCCGCCCCCTTCCCATTTCGGGTTTCGGGTATTGGATGCCGGATGCACCGTCGGGCCACTCCTGGCCGCACGCCGGCGAATTCCGGTAGTTCGAAATTCGAAATTCGAAATTCGAAATCCTGCCGTCATGACCCCGCCCCTGCACGCAGCTGGCGCTCGGCGGCGGCGCGCTGCTGCTGGTCGCGTTCGATGGACTCGAAGAGCGCGCGGAAGTTGCCCTCGCCGAAGCCGCGCGCGCCGAAGCGCTGGATGACCTCGTAGAAGAAGGGCCCGGCGGCCTCGTCGCCGTACAGCAGCCCGCCCTCGACCATGAAGATCTGCAGCAGGTAGCGGTCGTCCTCACCGTCCACCAGGATGCCGAGGCGCTTGAGGTGCTCGATGTCGTGGTCGAAGCTCGGAACCCGCTGCCGGACCAGCCGTTCGGGCAGCATGTCGTAGTAGGTGGCGGGAGTGTCGAGGAACTCGATCCCCGAGCGCCGCAGCCGCTCCACCGAGTCCGAGATCGCCGGCACGTGGAAGGCGACGTGCTGGACGCCCGGGCCGCCGTTCGCCTCGACGAAGGTGTAGATCTGGCTCGACTCGTAGTTCGGCGTGACGGGCTCGTTGTTGGCGAGCTTGATGCCCGATCCGGGATCCCACATGACGGTCGAGGCGAGCCCCGAGCCGCCGCTCGCCGGGTTGATGTCGGCGGTGTGGAAGTGCACCCGCCAGTACTCCTCGAAGCCCATCACGTCGCGCAGCCAGGTGATGTGCGGCTCGAGGGTGAGGAAGTTCGAGGTCACGTGGTCGATGACCTGGAAGCCGTTGCGGTTGCTCCCGCCCGTCGGCTCGCACGCCTCGAATCCCGGCGGCAGCGCGTCCGCCGCCCGCTCCACGAAACGAAAGCGCACGTCGCCGAGCGGCGTGGCGATGTCGAAGAATCGGTACGGCCGCCCCTGCGCGTCCTCCATTTCGACGAGGTCGCTGCAGAAGGTGGCGCCGCGCTCACCGAGCACCGCCCGCGCGGCCTGCGCGTCGCGCACCCGGAAACCGACCCGCCGCACCCCGTCGGGGTGGCGCTTGAGCCAGCGATCGGCCGCCGAGCCGCGCTCACGCGGCGTCACGCACACGCACTGCGCCTTACCGGCGCCGAAGATCACAGCGGCCTCGCCGCGGGCGGAGGCCTCGCGCTCCGACAGCCGCGCCACCTCGGCCACGTCCATCATCTCGGTGTAGAAGCGGCGGCTGCGCTCGACGTCGCCGACCACGAACTCGTAGGCGTCGTAGCCGACGATGCCGAGGCCGGCGCCCTTGGTCGCCTTCTCGTTCATTTTGAAACCTCCCCGAGCTTCGGCCCCAGCATAGCAAAGCTGGGACTCAGTCGCGATTGCTCGGCGGTCCGCGTTCGTAGGGGCGGAAGGTGAGCAGCGCAGTCACCACCGAGACCCCCGCCGGCTCGGCGTCGCCCGAGGAAGCTGCGATGAAGGCGGCAGCCTCAGCGCGTCCGCTGCCAATCGCCGTTGGCGGCCTCGTCCTCGAGGTCGCGCCACAGCTTCTCGAGCGGGCAGCGCATGATGATCAGGTCCTGCCAGATCCCCGACTGGTCGCGCACGTGCTCCGGAATCAGAAACTCCTCGTTGAAGCCGAGGCGCCTGAAGATCCGGTGGGCCCCGACCTGGGGCCGCATCAGGCGGGCGACGATGCGGTCGACGCGGTTTCTGGCGGCGAGGTGGAAAAGCTCCCGGGCGACCAGCATGCCGAGGCCGAGGCGCTGCCAGGCCCGGCCGACGATCAGCCGCACCTCGGCGACGTTGTCGCCCCAGCCGTGGCCCTCGAGCTCGAGGGCGCCGTCGGCGGCGATCTGGTCGCCGTGCACCGCCGCCAGGCGCACCACTCCCCGTTCGTCCGCCTCGAGGATGCGCCGCTCCACCAGAGCGCGGCGGGTCACGTCCACCCTCAGGTAGCGACGGTCCTCCGCGGGAAGCGCGCAGAAGAACTCCAGGGAGCGCTGGACGTCGCCGGGGCCCATGCGCCGGATGGTGAGCTCCCGGCCGTCCCTCAACGTGACTCTGGTCTCGACGATGCCCGGAGCGCGTCGCTCGGCGGACGAGGTGGCCATGGTCGTACCTCCAAGGCGCCACATCCTGCAGAGCCGACGCTTCAGTCGGACCGGGGCGAACCCGTGATGTGGCGCGAGCCTGACTCTCAAGATGCGCCCTCGGAGGTCGAATTGCCAGGTATCGAGACACAGGATCGATTCCTCGATCCCCCGTGGCCCGCTGAGGGACGGGCGCGAGGCTCCGGTAGGATGCCGTTCGTGAGCGGCAGACCGACCGCCCGCTGGCTGGCAGTCGCCCTCTGGGTGGCTGTGATCTACGGCACCGTACCCTTCGTGAGGAAGCTCCGGGAGGCCTTCGCCCAGCGCTGGCCTCCGGAGCTCATCGTCGTGGCGGTGATGGCGCTGATCGGGCTCGCGGCCGCGGCTGCGGTGGTGGCGATCCTGCGCGGACCGCGCCGCTTCCGTGGTGCCGACGTCCTGTGGCTGGCGGCGGTCACGGGGGCTCTGGTGATCTGGAGCGGATCGCTCATGGACCGCCCGGAGGAGGCGGTGCACTTCGTCCAGTACGGCATCCTCGGGGTGCTGCTGCACCGCGCGCTGCGAACGCGGATCGACGACCCGTCCGTGTTCGTGGCGGCAGCCCTCATCGGGACCCTCGTCGGCACCTGCGACGAGATCCTGCAGTGGCTGGTGCCCGAACGATTCTTCGACCTCCGCGACGTCGTCCTCAATGGCGGCGCGTCGGCTCTCATCCAGGTCGCGCTGTGGCGGCTGTGTCCGACACCCGTGCGCCGCCTGCCGACGGACTCTCTGCGTCGGCTGTGCCGGCTCGCCGCGGCGGAGGTCGCGATCCTGGTGCTCTGCCTCGCGGCCACGCCGCAGCGCCTGGGCAGCCTCGGGCGGTGGCTGCCGGCCTCTCGGACGCTCGCCCGCGGCAGCGACGTGATGGCGGAGTACGGCCACCTTCACCGTCTCGACGACCGCACCCGCTTCCGCTCTCGCCTATCCCTCGACGAGCTCGCCGCAGCAGACGGGCGCCTGCGGCGGGAGCTCGCCGCCCGAGACGACCTCTCCCGTGCCGGTGCCCGGGAGCTCCTGCGCTGCGCCGTGCCGGCCGTCGACCCCTTCGCCTACGAGCTCCGGATACGCCTCTTCTCGCGCGACCGCAGCCTCGCCGAGGCGCGCCGCGCCCGGGAGGGCTCAGAAGAGAGCCGGCGGCAGCTCACGGCGGCCTTCCGCGAGCAGCTGATCCTCGAGTTCGCCTTCGCGGGCAGCCTGGCGGCTTCGGACCTCGACTGGAAGCCGCGGCGTCGCGCTCAGGCCGAGGCCGGTAGCGACCCCTCGGCAAGCTACACCAGCCCGGTCGCCCGCCACCTCATCACACGCGTCGGTGAGGGCGAGCTCCGGATCCTGATGCTGTCCCTCCTCGGAGTCCTCCTCGCCTGCGATCTCCTGCTCGGCCGGCTCAGGCCGGCCCCGCGCCCTCCGGAGGGCTGAAGACATCGAAGCCCGGATCGAACTGGGCCAGGAACTCGACGCTGAAGAGGCGGTAGGTGGCCCACACCGGCAGCAGGATCACCGTCCCCACGTAGGGCAGCGCCAGGATGCAGCAGGTGAGCACACAGGCGATGCCGAACAGCACCAGGAAGCCGATACCCAGCGCGAGGACCAGCAGACCGTAGAGCAGAAAGGGCAGCGGCCGCGCCTTGAACCAGGGCAGGAAGTAGCGCCAGGCCTCGGTGGCCTTGA
>CAZMED010000205.1:0-5572 GCA_964565045.1 uncultured Thermoanaerobaculia bacterium | reverse complement strand
GCGACGAGGTTCGCGGAGATGGTCTCGCCGAGATAGAAGGTCGCCACCACCGCGGTCATGGGGGGGATGATGTAGAGGTAGACCCCGACCTTCTGGGACTCGGTCATGCCGAGGGCGGTCACGTAGAGCAGCGTCGCCAGGAACGAGCAGCCGACGCCGAGGAAGGCGATGGCGATCAACGCCTGGGGCGGCATCGAGGCGAGGTGGAAATCCCGGCTCTGCATCTCGGCCCACCCCACCGGCGCCATCCACGCGGCGCCGATCACCGTCACCCACGCGGTCACCCGCAGCGCGCCGAGGCGGTCCGTCAGCTTTTTGCCGAGGACCGTGAACAGCCCCCACATGACGAGGCTGGCAAAGACCAGCACGTCGCCGAGAATGTGCTCGTCGAGCTCGAGCGAGGCGAGCTTGTCGGGGCCCATCACCACCAGCACCCCCGCCATGGCGATTGCGATGCCGGTCGCCTTGGGCCACGTGATGCGCTCACCCAGCATCACCGCCGACAGGAGGAGGATGGTGATCGGGCCGGTGGTGGTGTAGAGCGACGCATTGGACGCGGTGGTGTACTGCAGGCCGATGGTCTGCGAGGCGTAGTGGAGGCCGGCCCCGAACAGGCTGAGCACGAACAGCTGCGCCAGCACCCATCGGCCGCCGAGGCTGCGCGCGCCGCCGGTGAAGGCGATGAAGGGCAGGAAGCAGGCGGCCGAGACCAGGAGCCGGAGCGAGACCACCGTGAGGGGCGGCGTCGACGCCAGCGCCACCTTGGTGGCCACGAAGGAAACCGCCCACAGGACGGCGGCGGTCAGCAGCGCGGCGCGGGCGCGTGGCGGCATGGCGATGGAGTTTAGTCGAGTTTTGAGTTTTGAGTTTTGAGTTTTGAGTTCCCACCCGGCCGCCCCATCGTTTGAACGTTGGAACGTTGAACGTTTGAACGTTCGGTTCATCCGGAAAATCGTGGGATGGGCGCTGGATGATTTCGGATTTCGGATTTGGGATTTCGGATTTCCACCCTCCCACCCGCGCCCGTCGTTTGAACGTTTGAACGTTGAACGTTTGGAAGTTGCCCGCCCGCCCTCACGTCGATTTCGGATTTTCCCCCACGCGAGACGCGTGCCCCACAAAGCGGTAGGGCACACGGTGAGTCTTGTGGGGCAGCCGTCTCGGCTGCCGGGTGGGTGGGCGAGATCGTCCCGGCCGTCCGGGCGTCATCCCGACGCCCTGAGGCCCGCTCCGGGCTCGAAGGTTCTCACGTTCAACGTTCAAACGTTCAAACGATGTGAGCGGGAGGTGGCCATGCCGCGGTCGCGCCGCCGGCTCGTTGCCACTGCCACTGCCACTGCCACTGCCGCTGTCATCTGCCACTGTCACTGCCATCTGCCGCTGTCACCGAACCCGAATCCGGGCACGGGCCATATCCGATGCCGGCATCCCATCCAGTTCAGGATGAGCCGAACTTTGGAACGCTGGAACATTTGAACGTTCTACCCGGCTGTTCGAGCAGTGCTACTCTCGATTCGCGCGAGGTCCTGCGACGCGGACGGGGCAAGGAGGGCGGCATGAAGACACGGATCACCGAGCTGTTCGGCATCGAGCACCCGATCGTGCTGTCGGGCATGAGCTGGATCTCGACCCCCGAGCTGGTGGCGGCGGTGTCGAACGCCGGCGGGCTGGGGATCCTGGCCACCGGCGTCCTCGATGCGGCGCAGACCCGCGAGGCCGTGCGGAGGACCCGCGAGCTCACCGACCGCCCGTTCGCCGCCAACGTCACTCTCTACTTCCCGGGCAACCTGGAGAACGCCAAGGTGCTCATCGAAGAGCAGGTGCCGATCGTCAACTACTCGCTCGGCAAGGGCGACTGGATCTGCGAGGGCGTCCACGCCTACGGCGGCAAGGTGGTGGCCACCGTCGCGACCCACAAGCACGCCGTGGCGGCGGCGCGCGACGGCGCCGACGCGCTCATCGTCACCGGCCACGAGGCCGCCGGCCACGGCGGTCAGATCACCTCGCTGGTGCTGGTGCCCGCCCTCGCCGACGCGGTCGAGGTGCCGATCCTCGCCGCCGGCGGCTTCGCCGACGGCCGCGGGCTCGCCGCCGCGCTGGCCCTCGGCGCCGACGGCGTGGCCATGGGCACCCGCTTCATGAACACCGTCGAGAGCCCGGTTCACGACCAGGCCAAGCGCGCCAGCGTCGAGCACCAGGTCGCCGACACCGTCTACACCAACCGCGTCGACGGCCTCTACGGACGCTATGTCGATGCGCCCGGTTCCCGGCGCCTGATCCGCCAGCGCCTCAACCCCGTGTCCGCGCTCCTGCGCTCGCGCGAGATCGCCCGACTGCTCGGTCTCCCCTGGGCCAAGCTGGCGGCCGGCATCGTGCTCTCGGGCTACCAGAAATCGGTGCAGATGGCGCGCATGGCGATCGGCTTCGAGGCCTTCAAGAACGGCTGCACGCAGGGCGACCTCGAGCGCGGCGTGCTGCCGCTCGGCCAGTGCACGGGGCTCATCCGCGACACGCCGGCGGTCGCCGAGGTGATCCAACGCATCGTCGCCGAGGCCGATGCGGCGGCATCGCGACTCGAGCAGACGAGGGACCGCCCGGTGGTGGTGGCCTAGCCCGAAGATTCCACAGGGTTTCGTCGCGAGGGCGGCGAACCGCACGGATCCGCCGGGTTTGTCGTGAATCGGGCGATGCCGACGGAGCAGCGCTGCTTCGAAGAGCGCGATGTGCGGGAGACACGGCGGAACGCCGCGATTTGCCGTCCGAAGCAGACTCGCTGGAAGACAGGCGGGCCGAGCTTGGCCGCGAGCCCCAGAGGCCGGACCGCGTCGCGGGCGGCCCGCGGGGCGCCGGTGATGGAGATCGCGAGGTTCCGGCCTCCCCCACCGGTACAATCGACAGGGTGGATGCCAATCTCTCCACGGGCGGCAACCCGGCCACCGCTTCCGGCCGCGCCGGGCGCGGCTGCGCCACCCTCTTCTTCGGCGTCTTCTTCGCCATGGGCGCGCTCTTCACGGTCTTCATCCTGGGTGAGGCGCTGCGGGAGCTCGAGCCCTGGACCTGGCCCGAGACCCGGTGCACGATCACCGCGAGCGGCGTCGCCGAAACCGGGGACGACCAGCGCCCCTACCGGGCCGAGGTGCGCTACCGCTACGAGATCGAGGGCAGGAGCTGGGAGGGGGCCCGCGTCGTCCGCACCGACCAGGGCAGCGCGAGCTTCGACCGCGCCCGGCGCCGCGCGGAACGCTACCCGCCCGGCGCTTCCGCCACCTGCCGGGTCGACCCCGACCACCCCTCGATTGCCGTCCTCGAGCGGCGGCTGCCCTGGATCGCGCTGGTCGCCGCGTTCCCTCTGATCTTCGTCGCCGTCGGCGCCGGCGGCATCTGGGCCGTGTGGCGCCGCGCGAAACCGGCAGACGGCGACGGCGTCGCGTCGATCTCGCAGCTGGCGCGGGGCCGGGGCGGCTCGCGCCTGATGATCATCGTCGGGCTGATCTTCGTTGCCATCGGCGGCGGGCTCGTTGTGCCGCTGTTCGGGCTGCCGGCGCTGCGCCTGGCCGAGTCGCTCGGCTGGTCGCCGACGCCGTGCACGGTGGTGGCGTCGCGCCTGCGCTCGTGGTCGACCGACGACGGGACCTCCTACCGGGCGGACGTGCTGTACGAGTACTCCGCCGGCGGCCGCAGCTGGCGCTCCAACCGCGTCGACTTCTTCGCCATCCTGTCGTCTGGCCGCGACGCCGCGCGCAGCACGCTCGACCGCTATCCCTCCGGAGCCGAGGCCGTCTGCTTCGTGGACCCCGACGATCCTTCGCGGTCGGTGCTCGAGCGCCGCCTGCGTCCGATCCACCTCCTCGGGCTGCTGCCGATGCTCTTTCTGCTCGCCGGCGCCGGGCTGGCGGCGCACGGGCGGCGGCAGATGCGGACCGCCGCACCGGTCGACGACGTCCAGGCTTCCGTCCCCGCAATCCGCGCCGGTCCCGTCGTCCTCGAGCCCTCGGTCGGGCCGTTCGGCAAGCTCGTCGGCAGTCTCTTCTTCGCGCTGTTCTGGAACGGCATCGTCTCGGTCTTCGTCTGGCAGGCGTGGAAGAGCTGGGAGCGCGGCCAGCCGGACTGGTTCCTGACGGTCTTCCTGGTGCCCTTCGTGCTGGTCGGCCTCGCCTCGATCGCCTTCGTCGGACACTTCACCCTCGCGCTCGCGAACCCGCGGCCGCGGCTGACCGTGGACTCCGCCGCGCCGAGCCTCGGCGACCGGCTCGGGATCGACTGGCAGCTCAGCGGCCGCGTGTCGCGCATCCGGCGGCTGCGCATCGTCCTCGAGGGCCGGGAGGAGGCCACCTACCGGCGCGGCACCGACACCCACACCGACCGCGAGGTCTTCGCCTCGCACGTCCTGGTGGACACCGTCAACGACTGGGAGATTTCGCGCGGCAGCGCTTCGCTGGTGATTCCGGACGACACCATGCACAGCTTCGAGGCCCCCGCCAACAAGATCGTGTGGGAGCTCAAGGTCGCGGGTGAGATCGCCCGCTGGCCCGACGTCGACGAGAGCTTTCCCGTCACGGTCCACCCCATCCGCCTGCAGGAGGTGTGAGCGTGCTGGAGATCCGCACCAACGGCGGCGCCACCTGGTTCAAGCCGGGCGAGACGATCGAGGGCACCGCCTCCTGGCACCTGGAGAGCGAGGCCGAGGCCCTGGAGGTGCGGCTGTTCTGGTTCACCGGCGGCAAGGGCAGCCGCGACGTGGAGGTGGTGGCCCACAAGCACGTGGCGCGCCCCGAACCGAGCGGCAGTCGGTCCTTCCAGTTCAGGGTCCCGCGCGGGCCGTACTCGTTCTCCGGTGCGCTGATCACCCTGTCCTGGGCGCTCGAGCTGGTGGTACTTCCCGACGGCGCGACCGAGCGCTTCGACCTCGTGGTCGGCCCACGCCCGGTCGAGGTGAGCCTGAAGTGAGCGCTTTGCGGGTCACTCCGAGGCGCCCGGCCGACAACCCTTTTGCGAGCCACCGCGTCGAGGGCCTCCCGTACCGATACCGCGGCTCGTCCCTTCCGGCTCTCGAGCGCCGCCTCACCGCGCTGGGCGGCCGCGCCGCCGTCGTCGGGCCGAAGGGGAGCGGCAAGACGACCCTGACCGACGAGCTCGCCGGGCGCTGCAACGGGAAGGCGGTCCGCGTCGCGATTCCGGCCGCCTGCCCGACCCCGTGGCGGGCCGCCCGGTCGCAGCTGCCGCGTCGGGTGAGCTCCGGGCACGCGGTGTTCGTGGACGGCGCCGAGCAGCTCGGCCCCGCCGGCTGGCGGCGGCTGCTGCACGCCACCCGAACCGCGGCGGGCCTCGTCGTGACCCTTCACCTTCCGGGCCGGCTGCCGACCCTCGCAGTGTGCCGGACCGACCCCGCGCTGCTTCGCGAGCTCGTCCGCGAGCTCACACCCGACGACGCCCCGCTCCTCGAGCCGCACCTCGACGAGCTGTTCCATCGACACGAAGGCAACCTCCGGGAGTGCTTCCGCGAGCTCTACGACCTGTTCGCGGGACGGACGCGCGACGCCAGTTTTGAGTTTTGAGTTTTGAGTTTTGAGTT
>CAZMED010000204.1:0-5594 GCA_964565045.1 uncultured Thermoanaerobaculia bacterium | reverse complement strand
ACCGACAGCGTCCTCGTGCTCTACTCGAACGGGCAGCTGTTCCCGGGCAACGTCGAGGGCGATCGGGGGCTCCACCAGACGATCCGTCCTGCCGACGGCCGGCAGGTGGCGCTGTTCAATGAGTGTCTCGACGCGCCGCGCTTGGGCGGGGCTTCATTCGAGGAGACCTTCGCAACCTACCTGCGCGAGAAGTACGCATCGCGTCCGCCGAAAGTTGTCGTCGCCGTCAGCCAGGAGGCGTTGAGTTTCCTGGTGCGCCGGCGTGCCGAGCTGTTCACCTCGGTCCCTATCGTCCACACCGGAGTCGACCGCGTGTTCTTGGGCTCGCTGTCGCCCCTCCCCACAGACGTGCTCGGGGCTCCCACCGACTACAGCTTCCTTCGGACCATCGAAACCGCCCTGCGCTGGCATCCGAGAGCGCAACGCCTGGTGATCGTGACCGGCGCATCCGCCCGCGACCGCGCCCTTGAGGCGCAGGCACGGCACGAGACGGCAACGCTTCGCGAGCGCACGCGGGTGGAGTTCCTGCCGGGCTTGCCGACCCCGGAGGTGCTGCAGCGTCTGCGCGAGCTCGGAGACGATGCGGTGGTCTTCACGCCCGGCTACTTCACGGACGGAGACGGGCGCGAGTTCACGCCGGTGCAGAGCGTCGCAACCATGTGCGCCGCTTCGAGCGCACCCGTGTACGGGCCGTTCAGCACCTTCATCGGCGCCGGTATCGTCGGCGGCTACCTGCCGAGCTTCGAGGCGATGGGCCGCCAGGCAGGAGAGATCGTGAATCAGCTGCTGGACGGCGTCGCCGCTGAATCGCTGCGCCCACCCGAGATGGTCCCCCAGACTCTGCACGTCGACTGGCGGGAGGCCCGGCGCCGGGGCATCGACGAGGCGGCGATCCCGCGCGACGCCGAGGTGCACTTCAAGCCGCCGACATTGATCGAGGCGCACCGCAACGAGGTGATCCTGGCGGCCGCGATTCTCGTCCTGCAGACCGCGTTGATCGTCGGCCTCCTCGTCGAGCGCCGGCGCCGGCGCGCTGCCGAGGAGACCGAGAGGACGAAGCAGCAGGAGCTCGCCCGGGCATCCCGGTTCGCCATGGCCGGCGAGCTCACGGGGGCGATCGCGCACGAGATCAACCAACCGCTCGGCGCGATCCTGAGCAACGCCGATGCCGCCGAGCTCATCCTCGAATCAGACGGCGATCAGCGCGATGAGCTGCGGAGCATCCTCGCCGACATCCGCCGCGACGACCTGCGCGCCAGCGAGGTGGTGCGCCGCCTGCGGTCCCTGCTCGCCAGACACGAGGTCGAGCACCGGCCCTTCGATCTGGGCGATGGGGTGCGTGATGTCGCCCCGATGCTTCAGGCGGAGGCCCGGGAACGCGGGATCGCCTTCCGTATGGAGGTCGAGCCGATTGCTCTCCCGTTGGTCGGCGATCGAATCCAGCTCCAGCAGGTTCTGATCAACCTCGCGCTCAACGCCATGGACGCCGTCGCCGATCTGCCGGCACACCGGCGCACCGTCGACGTGGAGGTTCGGGGCATGGCTGAAAGCCTCACGATGGTGGTCCGCGACCGCGGTCACGGAATCTCGCCGGAGCACCTGCCGAGACTGTTCGAGTCCTTCTTCAGCACCAAGAACGGCGGCATGGGTCTGGGCCTGTCGATCGCCCGCACGCTCGTCGAAGCGCAGGGTGGCCGGATCCGGGTCGAGTCGAACGGAACCACCGGGTCCGTCTTCACGGTCGAGCTGCCACGGCCCGCGAATGCAGCCCCTGTCCACGAGGAGCACGCATGAGCACGCCACCACTGATCCACATCGTGGACGACGACGACTCGCTGCGCACCGCCCTCGAGCGCCTGCTCGGCGCCGCCGGCTTCGACGTCCGCGGCTACGCCTCGACCGGAGAGTTCCTCCTCCACCCACCGCCCGATCGGCCGGGATGCGTGCTCCTCGACCTGCGTCTGCCGGGACCGTCCGGGCTCGACCTGCAGGAGGCCCTCGACCACCACGACATTCACCTGCCGGTTGTCTTCCTCACCGGCCATGGAGATGTCGCTTCCAGCGTGCGCGCGATGAAGGCCGGCGCGGTGGACTTCCTCACCAAGCCGGTCGACCGCGCCGCTCTCTTCGAGGCCATCGAACGCGCCCTGCAGCTCGACGCGAGAACCCGTGCGGATCACGACCATGCCGAGGAGCTGCGCGAGCGTTTCGCGACCCTCACGCCCCGCGAGCGAGAGGTCTTCGAAGGCATCACTGCCGGCAAGCTCAACAAACAGATCGCCGGCGAGCTGGGCATCGCGGAACGAACGGTCAAGCTCTACCGCGCCCAGCTCATGGCAAAGCTCGGCGTCGCGTCCGCCGCCGAGATCGGGAGCCTGGCCGAGCGGCTGCGCCGGCTGAACGAGCCCTAGCTCGCCGGTCCGGCGCAGCAGGCGCATAGCCCGACAACGGCCCGCGCCGGTCGCCGACAACTCGCGAATCACGAGAAACGCCATGTCGGCTGCCCTGCACTTGAGGGCACCGCACGCTGCACCATCGCCCGATGGTGCCGGCACGTCGCGGGCCCCAACTTGAACTGTAACGGTATGCAATGAGCAGGCGAGCTGTCGACACCGTGTCCGGGCGGAGCACGCGATGGCTGAGTCGGGTCATCAGGTGCTGATCGTCGAGGACGACGCGAGCATGCGGCGGTCGATGGAGAGGCTGCTCGACACCGCCGGTTTCGAGGTGCTCGAGTGTGGATCAGCGGAGGCGGCGCTGGCGGCCGACATCTCCGACGACATCACCTGCGTCGTCAGTGACCTCAGGCTCCCCGGAATCTCGGGGCTCGAGCTGCTGGCGGAGCTTCGCACCCGCGGCTGCACGGCGCCGCTGATCCTGATCACCGCTTACGACGCACCCGGACGGTGCGCCGACACCCTCCGGAGCGGGGCTACAGCCTACCTCGTCAAACCCTTTCACGGCACGGCGCTGCTCGATGCCATCAGGGAGGCCATCGGGCGAGACGGGGCGTCGTGATGGACAACCGCAGAGACCCAGGTGGGCTCTGGACCTCAGAGAGGAAGGAGACCATGCACACCACCATACGAGTCGCCGTCGTGAGGCTCGCAGTTGCCGCCTTGCTGGCCGTGGTGGCCGGCCCGACGGCTGCGCAGCAGCAACCGAACATCCTCGTCATCTTCGGCGACGACATCGGGCAGGCCAACATCAGCGCCTTCACCAAGGGGCTGGTCGGCTACCACACCCCCAACATCGACCGCATCGCCAACGAGGGCATGACCTTCACCGACTACTACGCCGAGCAGAGCTGCACCGCCGGGCGGTCGTCGTTCATCACCGGCCAGAACGTCTTCCGCACCGGTCTGAGCAAGGTCGGACTGCCGGCCGCCCCGGTGGGCTTGCACAAGGAGGACCCGACCATCGCCGAGCTGATCAAGCCCTTCGGCTACGCAACCGGCCAGTTCGGCAAGAACCACCTCGGCGACCGCAACGAGTATTTGCCGACCGTTCACGGTTTCGACGAGTTCTTCGGCAACCTCTACCACCTCAACGCCGAGGAGGAGCCGGAGCACTTCAACTACCCGCAGGACCCGAAGTTCCGCCAGATGTTCGGCCCCCGCGGCGTGCTGCGGTGCCGAGCCACCGAAACGGACGATCCGACGGCGGACCCGCGTTGGGGGAGGGTCGGCAGACAGGTCATCGAGGACACCGGTCCCCTGACCCGCAAGCGGATGGAAACCATCGACGACGAAACCTCGGCCGCCGCGATTGACTTCATCACCCGCCAGGTGAAGGCCGGGACGCCGTTCTTCGTCTGGTACAACAGCACGCGGATGCACGTCCGCACCCACGTGCGGCCCGAGCACCGCAGCCCCAAGGGCGTCACGGCCCGCACCGAGTACGCGGACGGCATGATCGAGCACGACGCCACGGTGGGCTCCCTGCTCGATGCGCTCGACGATCTGGGCGTCGCGGACGACACCATCGTCATCTACACCACCGACAACGGCCCGCATGGCAACACCTGGCCCGACGCCGCCACCACGCCCTTCCGCAGCGAAAAGAACACCAATTGGGAGGGCGCCTTCCGCGTTCCCGCTTTCATCCGCTGGCCGGGTCACATCGCGCCCGACTCGGTATCGAACGAGACGGTCAGCGGCCTCGACTGGCTGCCGACCCTGCTCGCCGCGGCGGGCGACCCCGAGGTGAAGCAGAAGCTGCTCGATGGTCACACCGTCGGCGGCACGACCTACAAGGTCCACCTCGACGGCTACAACATCCTGCCCTATCTCACGGGCGAAGAACCCAGAAGCCCGCGCCGGGAGTTCATCTACTTCAGTGACGACGGCGACCTCCTGGGACTGCGGTACGAGAACTGGAAGTGGGTCTTCGCCGAGCAGCGGACACCCGGCACCTTGGCGGTCTGGAACGATCCCTTCGTTCACTTCCGGATGTCCAAGATGTTCGACTTGCGGTCCGACCCCTACGAGCGCGCGGACATCACCTCCAACACCTACTGGGACTGGGCGCTCGACCACGCGTTCCTGTGCGTCCCGTCCCAGGTCTACATCGTGAAGTTCATCGAGACCTTCGAGGAGTTCCCGCCCCGGCAGAAGCCCGCGAGCTTCGGCATCGACCAGGCTCTGGAGAAGCTGCAGAACACGGCGGCGGGGCACTGAGCGGTCGAGCACGCCAGAAAGGAGACCACAGATGAACTGCCGAGGTCCGGCGTGCGTGGCCGCGCTCGTCGCGGTGGCCCTGGCTACGGCCGCCTCAGCCGCGGATCCATTGCCATCTTGGAATGAAGGCGCTGCGAAGGAGTCGATCGTGCGATTCGTGGCAGCTGTGGGGACGGCCGGCTCGCCGGACTTCGTGGCGCCCGCCGAGCGCATCGCCGTCTTCGACAACGACGGCACCCTGTGGGCCGAGCAGCCCATCTACTTCCAGGCACTCTTCGCCCTCGATCGGATCAAGGCGCTCTCGTCCGATCATCCCGAGTGGAAGGAACAGGAGCCCTTCGCGTCGCTTCTCAAGGGCGACATGAAGGCGGCGTTGGCCGGTGGTGAGAAGGCAGTCGGGGAGATCACCATGGCTTCGCACGCCGGCATGACGGCCGACGAGTTCGGCGGCATCGTCCGTGACTGGATCGCCACTGCCAGGCACCCGAAGACCGGCCGGCTCCTCACCGAGATGGCCTACCAGCCGATGCTGGAGCTGCTCGGCTTCTTGAGGGCGAACGGCTTCAAGACCTTCATCGTGTCAGGAGGCGGCATCGAGTTCATGCGTCCGTGGGTGGAAACTGTGTACGGAATTCCGCCCGAACAGGTCGTCGGCAGCAGCATCGAGACGAAGTTCGAGCTGCGCGATGGCGACCCGGTTCTGGTCCGACTGCCCGAGATCGACTTCGTCGACGACGGGCCGGGCAAGCCGGTGGGAATCAATGCCCATATCGGCAGGCGACCGATCGCCGCATTCGGAAACTCCGACGGCGACCTCGAGATGCTGCAGTGGACCGCCGCCGGGCCCGGACCGAGGCTCTGCCTCTACGTCCGCCACACCGATGCCGAGCGCGAGTGGGCCTACGACCGCGACTC
>CAZMED010000203.1:0-5665 GCA_964565045.1 uncultured Thermoanaerobaculia bacterium | reverse complement strand
TCACCGCCGGTTTCTGGTCGATCCAGGGCCAGCTCTACGCCTCGATGCCCGACTATGTGCTGCGCATGGCCGGCGAGACGTACAAGCCCGAGTGGTACGCCAACGTCAATCCGCTGGTGGTGGTGCTGTTCGTGGTTGTGATCACCCAACTGGTGCGGACCTGGAAGCCCCAGAACTCGATGCTGGTGGCGATGGCGCTGATCCCCATGTCCTCCCTCGCCATGGCCTCGTCGTCCTGGTTCCGCGGCAACCTGGAGATCTTCGGGCTGTCCGTGCACCCCATCACCCTGATGATGGTGGTCGGCATCGCCATCCAGGGCCTGGCCGAATGCTTCCTGTCGCCCAAGTGGCTCGAGTTCGCCTCCAAGCAGGCGCCGCGCGGGCGTGAGGGCGTGTTTCTCGGCTTCGCCCACATGAACACCTTCTTCGCCTGGATCTTCGGCTTCATCTTCTCGGGCTACCTGCTCAAGACCTACTGCCCCGAGCCCACCACCCTGCCGGCCGCGGTGCAGGCCCAGCACGCGCTGGCGCTCGCCGGCGAAGGCCCCATGCCCGCGGTCTACGCCAACGCCAACTACCTGTGGTACGCCTACGCCGGCATCGGCGTGCTCTCGTTCCTCGCTCTGGGGGTGTTCATCGTCGTCACCAACCGGTTGGACAGGCGCCCCGGCACCGACCTCGGGGGCGATTGAGAGGTTGCGCCCGGCTGCGAGCGAGGCGCGCTCCAGCACACCGTCCGAGCGCCCCCGCACGGTGGCGCGGAACTCCGCGGCCGCGGTGTGCGTACCTGTCCAGTGAAGGAGGATCTCCCAATGAGCCGTTCCATAGTGCAGATCGTCGTCGCGGCCTGCTTGACGGCCGTCTCGGCCTGCGGCGTCAACTCGCCGATCCGGGTTGCCGACGGCGCCACCGTGGAGGGGGACCGCACCACGGTCAACGGCGGCGTCAGCATCGGCGCCGGGTGCGAGGTGCGGGGCGACTGCCGCACGGTCAACGGTCGGGTTTCCGTCGGTCCCGGCTCGCGGGTCGGCGCCCTGCACACCGTCAACGGATCGGTCCGCGTCGGTCGCGACGTGACCGTGACCGGCAGTGTCGGTACCGTCAACGGCTCGGTCACTCTCGAGGACGACACGAGCGTCGACGGTGACGTGGAGACGGTCAACGGCGCCCTCAGTTGCGCCCCCGGCACCGTCACCGGCGACGTGTCGACGGTCAACGGAGCGATCACTTTCGCAGGCACGGTGGTCGAAGGCGAGGTCGCGACCTCCAACGGCGCGATCCGACTCCGCTCTCAGGCCCGGGTTCTCGGAGACGTGGTCGTCGAGGGGAAGCGGCGACTCGGCGGAGGGTCCCGCCCGCTCGAGATCTCCATTGCCGAAGGCTCGGTCGTCGAGGGCGACGTCATCGTGCGCGACCCGAAACGCAGGGTGACGGTGATCCTCGAGAGCGGCGGCCGGATCGCCGGCCGGGTCGAGAACGCCCAGCTGATCGACCGCAATCCCCGGGGTTGAGCCGGGCGCCGCGGCATCGCTGGCGCAACGTCCCTCCACTTGACACCTCCGACCCTCGGTAATAATCTGTAACACCCGTTTCCCGCAGGGTTGGAGGTCCGACATGGCGACGCACGGCGGACAGCGGCAGGTCATCACCTTCAAGGCCGAGGAGGCCCTGATCGAAGCCATGGCGCACATCCCGAACCGCTCCGAGTTCATCCGCTCGGCGATCCTCGCCGCGCTCGACAGCGTCTGCCCGCTGTGCCACGGCACCGGGGTCCTCAACCCCAACCAGCAGCGCCACTGGCACGAGTTCAGCCGCACCCACCCGGTCGAGCGCTGTGAAGACTGCGCCGAGGGCCGCCTCGTCTGCACCGCAGCCGGCGGCTGAGGGGCCCGGCCATGCGGCTCGTCCAGCGCGCACTTCTCGCAGGGCTCGCACTGGCGGCGGGCGGCCAGACGGGCGCGCCCGCCTGGGCCGCCGATCCCGGGACGGTGGTGTTCGTCGGCATCCCCCCGCTCGAGTTTGTCGTCGAGCGCCTCGCGGGCGACTTCGTGACGGTCGAGGTGCTGCTGCCGCCGGGCGCCTCGCCCCACACCTACGAGCCGTCCCCACGCCAGATGGCGGCCCTCGACCGCGCCGCGCTCTATCTGCAGATCGGCGTGCCCTTCGAGGGCCCGTTCCTCGACAAGGTGAAGTCGGTGGTGGACGAGCTCCGCATCGTCGATTGCCGCCGCGGCGTCGAGCTCGTGCCGGTCGAGAGCGGCGAGGCGCACGACCACGGCCACGACCACGGCCACGGGCACCTCGACCCGCACATCTGGTTGGACCCCGCGCGCATGCAGCAGGTAGCGGCCAACGCCGCACAGGCCCTCAAGGAGCTGCTGCCCGAACGCTCCCCCGAGATCGACCGCAACCTGCTCGCCCTCGAGCTCGCCCTCCGGGAGACCGATCGGCGGGTGGCGGAGGTCCTCGCGAGGCACCACGGCCGCACCATGGTCGTGCTCCACCCCGCCTACGGCTACTTCGCCCGCCGCTACGGCCTCGAGCAGCTGGCGGTCGAGGTCGAGGGCAAGGCGCCCTCCGCCCGCCAGCTGACCGCCGTCGTCGACCGGCTCGAGAACCACCCGCTGCGCGCGATCTTCGTGCAGCCCCAGTTTTCGAAGACCGCGGCGCAACGGATCGCCGACGCCCTCGGCTGCGACCTCGTCGAGCTCGACCCGCTCGCCGGCGACTACCTCGCGAACCTCGAGCTCATGGCGGGCCGCATCGCGGCCTCGCTGGAGGACTGATGGGCGAGCCGCCGGTCATCGAGATCGACGATCTCAGCTTCCGCTTCGACGGCGGCCCCCCGGTCCTCGAGAACGTCAATCTGCGGATCGAGGCGGGCGACTTCGCGAGCATCATCGGTCCCAACGGCGGCGGCAAGACCACCCTGGTCAAGCTCATCATCGGCCTGTTCAAGCCGACGGCCGGGAAGGTCCGCGTCTTCGGCGGGCCGCCCGGGAAGGCGCGCCCCCGCATCGGTTACATGCCCCAGCACGCGATGATGGACCCCAGGTTTCCGGTCCGGGCGGTCGACGTGGTGATGATGGGCCGCCTCGGCCGCGGCTTCAGGGTCGCCACCTACGCCGGGGCGGACCGCAAGGCGGCGAACGCGGCGCTCGAGACCGTCGGGCTCGGCGCTTCCGGCGGCCGTCCTTTCTCCGATCTGTCGGGCGGCCAGCGCCAGCGGGTCCTCCTGGCGCGCGCGCTCGTCACCGATCCCGAGCTTCTGCTGCTGGACGAGCCGGCCGCCAACCTCGACCAGAAGGTCGAGCAGGACTTCTTCGACCTCCTGAAGGAGCTCAACCGGCACCTGACGATCGTCCTGGTGTCGCACGACCTCGGGTTCGTCGCCGGTTTCGTGCGCACCGTGATCTGCGTCCACCGCGAGGTCGACGTGCACCCCACGAGCGAGCTCGACGGGCGCCGGATCTCGGAGATCTACGGCGGCGACGTGCGCATGGTGCACCACCAGCACCGCCTGGACGCCTGATGGAGTTCCTCAGGGCCGCCGCCGCCTACCCCTTCCTCCAGCACGCCCTGATCGCCGGGGTGCTCGCCGGCATCGCCTGCGGCGTCGTCGGCTCCTACGTCGTGGTTCGGCGCATCACGTACATCGCCGGCGCCATCGCCCACTGCGTTCTCGCCGGCCTCGGGCTCGCGCGCTACCTCCAGGTGGTCCACGGCTGGCCGGTCCACCCCGGCCAGGGGGCGGTGGCGGCGGCGGTGGTGTCCGCGGTGATCATCGGCTCGGTCAGCCTGCGCGCCCGCGAGCGCGAGGACACCGTCATCGGGGCGGTGTGGGCCATCGGCATGGCGATCGGCATCCTCTTCATCGCCGTCACGCCGGGCTACCACGAGGACCTCATGAGCTATCTGTTCGGCAACATCCTCCTGATCGGCCGCGGCGATCTGCTGGCGATGGGGGTCCTCGACGCCGTGGTGGTGGCGCTCGGCCTCGGTTTCTACCCGCAGCTCGAGGCGGTCTGCTTCGACGAGGAGTTCGCGCGCCTGCGCGGCCTCAATGTCGAGCTCTACGTCCACCTCCTGCTGATCATGGTCGCCCTCACCGTCGTGCTGCTGGTGAGCGTCGTCGGCATCGTGCTGGTCATCGCCCTGCTCACCCTGCCGGCGGCCATCGCCGGCCACTTCACGTCCACCCTGCGCGGCATGATGGCCGGCGCGTCGGCGCTCGCCGTCGCCTTCACCGTCAGCGGACTGGCCCTCAGCTACGGCCCCGACCTGCCGGCCGGTGCGACCACCATCATCGTCGCCGGGGTCAGCTACCTGGCGGTCCTCGGCTGGCGCCGTGTGAGGTCCACGCGCTGACAAGCGCAGGATCGCGTCTCAACCTCGGAATATATATAATGGCGGCCGGCCGTGGACGGCCGCAAGGAGCACACCGTGAAAACCACAGCGCGCACCCTCCCGTGTGTCATCGCAGGACTCGCCGTACTGCTGCTCGCCCCCTCGGCACGCCCCGCGGCCGCGCAGGAGGCATGCTGCTTCAACAACTTCCGCTTTGCCGGCGGATGCGTGGTGGTGCCGACGGGTTCCGAGACCTGCCAGAGCATCCTCGCGTACCTCAACAGCTTCGACACCGTCGGCCGTGACTACTGCGGCAGCACCACCGTCCGCGGCGGCTGGTCCCTGAACCCCTGCGACACGGCGATGAACAACCAACGGCAGTTCATAACGCCGCAGACCGCCGAGCCGTCCCAGCAGATCCAACGGCGGCAGCCGACCATCCAGCCGGTGCAGCCGCAGACCGCACCGCGTGCTCAGGGCGCATCGCTGATGCAGGTGTCGGCCCCGCTCCAGGTGCGCTTCGACGCGCCCGTCGACTCCGCCGAACGAGGGGCGAACAGCGTGGTGACGGGGACGCTGACCGAGGACCTGACGGCGGGCGGCACGCTCATCGCCCCCGCCGGCTCCAAGGTGCAGGCACAGCTGGTGCCCACCAGCTTCTGGAGCGACGGCGCCGGGGATGCCTTCCGAATCGAGGCCACCGGCATCGAGGTCGGCGGCGAGGTCGTCCCGGTGAGCGCGACCGCGGTTCGGGCGCACGGCGAGATCGCCACCGCCGGGGCCCAGGTGAAGATCCCGCAGGGGACCCTGGTGAGCTTCGAGACCACCCCCGTCGACGATGCAACCGACCGGACCGCCCCCGTGGCGTCCGGCGGCACCCGATGGATGGCAGCCTTCAACGATGAGGACGCCGACGAGCTGGCGTCCCTGTACGCCGAGGACGCGGTCATGCTGCCGCCCAATGCGCCGGCCCTCTTCGGCCGCGACGCGATCCGCGCCAGCTTCCGCGAGGAGTTCGCGGCCGGCGGCCTGAAGGCCGAAATCGAGGCCCTGGAAACCGTGGTCGAGGGCGACCTCGCGTACGTCGCGGGCCGCTACCGGGTGTGGACAGGCGACGGCACCCTGGTCGACCGCGGCAAGTACGTGGAGATCTGGCGCGCGGTCGACGGACAGTGGCTCATCTCCCGCGACATCCATAACAGCAGCCTGCCCGCTGCAGAGGCCGCACCCGAGAACGAGTGAGCCGAACGCTGCGCGACGACAGGGGGCCTGCCGGCCCCCTTATTTCGTTGGAACGTTGAAACGTTGAACGTTCGAA
>CAZMED010000202.1:0-5704 GCA_964565045.1 uncultured Thermoanaerobaculia bacterium | reverse complement strand
ATTCCTAATTCCTAATTCCTAATTCCTAATTCCCAACTCGACCCGTGCCCACCTCGCGAGCTTCAGGACGAGGCCGGGAGTCTACGGCGCGCCCGCCACCGCTGCCAGCGCCCGCTGCCGCTCGGCCTCGAACTCGTCGCCCGGGTACCAGACCGGCATCTCGTCCCGCTCGGCGACCTCGAGCGCGAGCTCGAAGGCGAGGCGCGCGTCCTCGACCAAACCTTCGTAGTTCCAGTCCTCCTGCACCTCGTCGCCCGGACGGTGGTAGCGCTCGTCGATCCACTCGGCGTAGCGCGCCTCGCCCCACCCTTCCGGCCGGCCGATGAAATCGGTCCCCGACTTGAACCAGATCGCCGGCACGCCGATTTTCGCGAAGCTGAACTGGTCCGAGCGGTAGTACCAGCCGGCCCGGGGCGTCGTGTCCTCCTCCACCCGCCTCCCCTGTCGGGCCGCAGCCTCTGCCAACAGGTCCTCGAGGGTCGACTTCCCCTTGCCGAAGATGGTGATGTCGCGGGTCCTGCCCCACACGTTGCCGAGCTCGAAGTTGATGTTCGCCGCCATCCTGCCGGGCGGGACGATGGGGTGGTGGGCGAAGAACTTCGAACCCAGCAGGCCCTGCTCCTCGGCGGCCACGAAGAGAAATAGAATGCTCCGGCGCGGCGGCTGCTCCAGCGCGTTGAACGCCTCCGCAAGCGACAGCGCCTGCGCCATGGCGACCCCGTTGTCGAGGGCGCCGTTGTAGATGCGGTCGCCGCTCGCGTCGGGCTCGCCGATGCCGAAGTGGTCGTGGTGGGCCGAGATGACCACCGCTTCGTCCGCGAGCTCGGGGTCGCGGCCCCTGATGATGCCGCCGACGTTGGCGGTCGCGGTGCTGCGGACTGCGGCGGTGAGGTCGAGCGACGTGCGCAGGCCGAGGTCAACCGGCGTGAAGTCCCGGTTGCGCGCGGCATCGATGAGCTCCATGAGGTCGAGCCCGGCGTGACTGACGAGGCTGACCGCCGCATCCTCGGTCATCCAGGCCCGCAGCGCGAGCCGCGGCTCGTCCCCTGCCGGCACCTCGAACTGCTCACCGGTCCAGCCCGTCTGGACCACCTCCCACGGGTAGCCAGCCGACTCGGTGGTGTGGATGATCACCGCCGCGGCCGCGCCCTGGCGGGCGGCGCTCTCGTACTTGTAGTCCCAGCGTCCGTAGTACAGCTTGCGCTCGCCCCCGAACAGCTTCGGGTCCCAGTCCGGATCGTCGTTGAGCATCAGCAGCACCGCCCCCTCGAGGTCGGCGCCCTTGAAGTCGTCCCAGCCCTGCTCCGGGGCCTCGATTCCGTAACCGACGAAGACCACCGGCGCGTCGGCGAATGCCGCCGCCGGCTCCTGGACACCGATGCCGCCGATGAACTGGTCGCGCCGCTTGAACGAGACCTCGGCGCCGCTGTCATTTCGGAAGCTCCACAGGTCGGGGAGCGCTGTGGTCAGGCCGACGATCTCCACGGGCTGCTCCCAGGACCCGTCCGCGAACGCCGGTTCGCAACCGGCCTCGGCCAGCCGCGACGCCAGATAGGAGCGCGCCATGCGATCGCCCTCGGTCCCCGGGCCGCGCCCCTCGAACTCGTCGGACGCCAGCCGGCTGACGTCACGGCGCAGACCCTCGGCCTCGATCCGCTCCGCCGCAGCCTCCAGGCCCGCGGAACGGGAGCCCTGCGCAGGCTGCGGCGTCTCGACGCGCCCACCTCCGCCGCACGCGGCCAGAAGACCCACAGCAAGCATCGAACCGAGCTTCAGCGTGTGCATGACACCCCCCGAAGCACGCCGTCGAGCGGATGACGAGCTGCGATCACGGCGTGCCCGCAGCCACCCTACCAGAGCTCGAGCACGTGGCGTCCCACCGCGTCGCCGTCGCGCTATGATGGGTCCCGAACCGTCGTGCAGACCCTCGTCCGGGAGGCCCCATGGTCAACGCCATCGTGCTGCTCAACGTCGAAAGCGCCAAGATCAACCAGGTCGCAGCCCAGCTCGTCGAGCTCGACGGAGTCTCCGAGGTCTACTCGGTGGCCGGCCAGTACGATCTCGTGGTGGTGATCCGCGCCCGCGACGACGAGCGGATCGCGTCGCTGGTCACCGAGGAGCTGCTGCAGGTGGACGGGCTGCTGTCGTCGGAGACCCTGATCGCGTTCCGCACCTTCTCCCGGCACGACCTCGACCGCATGTTCTCGGTCGGGCTCGAGTGAGGGCCCCTCACGGTCTCATCCCGAGCAGCTCGAGCACCGCGTGTTGCACCACCCCGAAGGCCGGGTGCTCCGGATCCACGAGCTCGAAGTGCCCCGCACCCTCGACCTCGCGGATCTCGACCTCGTCGCCCGCGCGACGCGCCGCGGCCGCGTAACCGACAGCCTGCTGCGCGGGGACGATCGGGTCGAGCGAACCGATGACCAGCACCTGCCGCACGCCGAGCGGCAGCATCTCGACCGGCGAGGCGCGCTCGAGGCGCTCGCGGACCGCAGCGGGCTCGCCGCCGAGCAGCCCGGGCACCGCCGCCCCGCACCCCGACGGCGCCGCGTAGGCAGCGAGGTCGGAGATCCCCGCCAGCGCCACGACGCCCTGCAGCGGCAGGGGGTCCGTGCCGCGCAGCGGGTCCTCGGCCGGCAGCCCAGCGCGCGCCCCCAGCCACAGCGCCAGGTGTCCACCGGCGGAGTGGCCGACGGTGACGACCCGCTCCGGATCGAGGCCGTGCTGAGGGGCCGCGCCGCGCAGGAAGTCGGCGGCCCGCGCCACGTCCTCGAAGGTCCCCGGCCAGCCTCCACCCTCGTCGCCGACCCGCCGGTACTCGACGCTCCAGGTGGCGACCCCGGCCTCGGCCAGGGCCGCGGCCAGCCCCGAGACATAGCCCAGGTCGTAGGCCGCCAGCCAGCAGCCGCCGTGGAGCACGATCGCCACCGGGTGCGGGCCAGGCCCCGGCGGCAGGCGCAGCTCGCCGAAGTGGAGCGGGCTCGGCCCGTACTCCAGGCGACGATCGGGCGCCGGCCGTGGCAGCGCGAGGGCCTCCGCGGTTGTCATCGGCGCCGGCGGATCGCTCACCGGCGCCGGCCCGCCTCCGAGCCCCAGCACGGCCACCGCGATTTCCAACAGCATCGGCGCCCCCTCTCCCACAGCCTGATCATGTCACCTTCGCCCGCTCGCGGTGCTCCGGCCGGTCCCAGCTTCCAGATTCCATGATCGCCCGCAGTGCCGCCACCGCGTCCCAGATATCGACGAAGCGCAGGTAGGCCGGTGCGAAGCCGAAGCGCAGCAGATCGGGGGCGCGGAAGTCGCCGACGACGCCGGCCGCGGCCAGCGCCTGCACGATCGCGTAGCCCTCGGGGTGGCGCAGCGAGACCTGGCTCCCCCTGCGGTGCGCCTCGCGCGGCGAGGCGACCTCCAGGCCGTACCCCGCGCACTCGCGCTCGACCAGCGCGATGAACATCTCACCGAGCGCGATCGACTTCGCCCGCAGGCGCTCGACACCGAGGGCGGCGATGCCCTCCACCCCACACTCCAGCGCGGCCAGGCTGAGGATCGGCGGGGTCCCCACCCGGAGCTGCCCGACCCCGCCCGCCGGGCGGTACGAGGTTTCGAAGTCGAAGGGCGCAGCGTGCCCCATCCAGCCCCACAGCGGCGAGCGCAGGCCGGCGTGGTGGCGACGGGCGACAAAGGCGAAGGCCGGAGCGCCGGGGCCCCCGTTGAGGTACTTGTAGCCGCAGCCCACCGCGAGGTCGGCGCCGCAGCCTCCAAGGTCCACCGGCACCGCGCCCGCCGAGTGCGCGAGGTCCCACAGCACCAGCGCGCCCGCCGCGTGCGCCGCCGCGGTCCAGCGCGCCATGTCGTGCATCTCGCCGCTGCGGAAGTCGACGTGGGTCAGCATCAGCACCGCGACCTCGTCGGTCAGCGTTTTCTCGAGCCCGTCCCGGCCGACCACCCGCACCTCGGTCCCGTTGTCGAGCAGATCGGCGAGGCCCTGCGCCACGTACAGGTCGGTGCCGAAGTTCTCGCGCTCGGAGAGGATCACCCTGCGGTCCGGGCGCGACCGCAGCGCCGCGCCGAGGAGCTTGAAGAGGTTGACGCTCACTGAGTCGGCGACCATCACCTCGTCCGGCGCGGCCCCCACCAGCGGCGCGATCGCCGCCGCCACCCGCTGCGGCAGGTCGATCCAGTCGTGGCGGATCCAACTCCGCACCAGGTCGGAGGCCCACTCCGCACCCACGACATCGCCGAGCCGCCGCGCCACAGCCGACGGCGGCGGGCCGAGAGAGTTGCCGTCGAGGTACACGAGGCCTTCGGGCAGCTCGAAGCGCGCGCGCGCGGCAGCCAGCGGGTCGGCAGCGTCGAGCGCGAGCACCTCGTCGCGTGAGTTCGGCGCGTCCACGCCCGCATTGTGCCACGGCGCGGGACGGCGCCTGCACCATCCGCCCGGTCAGCTCGACCGACGCGACGCCTCCCACCTCGAGCCGATGGGTACCCGAGCGCCAGGTCCCCACCTGTTGAGCCGCCACATGTGCCCGTGCGCTCGCGGCAGGCGGCCGAGGTGCCATGGGCGCCGGGAACCCATGCCGTCCGACGAGACCTCCGAGATGCGCCGTCCCTGCATCGGAGTCCTTCAGGGCTGCTCTACGATGGTCTCGTCCTCGTCCGGGAACCGGACGGAGCCGAACAGCACCGGCTTCAGCGTTGCCATGGCCTCGTTGAAGATGAGCGGCGGCATGGCGCCACGCGCCTCGGCCTCCACGCGGGCCTGGAGCTCGGCCACCACTCCCGGGTTCTCGGCGGCGAGATTGGTCGTCTCGCCAGGGTCCTTTGCCAGGTTGTAGAGCTCCACGCGCGACGGAAGGGTCGCCTGCCACACGAGCTTCCAGTCCCCGGCCCGCACGGCGCCGCGGAACGGCTCGACGCCGTAGACCACCTCGGCGCGAGGCGACGGCGCACCCTCGCCGAGGGTCGCCCAGACATCGAGGCCGTCGAGCGGCTTGGCCTTTTCGAGCGACCCGCCGGCGAGCTTCACCAGGGTGGGGTACATGTCGACGATGTGGAGAGGCTGGTCGACCACGGACCCGGGCGGAATCCGTCCCGGCCAGTTGGCGAGGGCGGCGACGCGCGTCCCACCCTCGTACAGCGAGGCCTTCCCGTCGCGGTAGGGTCCGTTGTCGGCGGGGATGACACTCTTCGACATGTCGACCTCGCCGGTGAACCTGGCGTCTCGCGGGCCGCCGTTGTCGCTCTGGAAGACGATGATGGTGTCCTCCCGCATGCCCCGTCGCTCGAGGGCCTCGACCACCCTGCCGATCTGCTCGTCCATGGCCGTGATCATCGCCGCGTAGGCCCGGCGCGACGGATCGGCGATCTCCGCGTAACGGTCGAGGTACGCCTGCGGCGCCTGGTACGGGGCGTGGGGCGCGGTGAACGCCAGGTACAGGAAGAGCGGCGTCGCCGGGTCGTGGCCCTCGACGAGCGCCACCGCCTCCCGGCCCAGCAGCTCGGTGACGTACCCCTCCTCCTCCACCGGCTCGTTGTCGCGGAACCAGTCGCGGATCTCGTGCGCCGAGTGGGTGAAGTAGTCGATCTCCCCCAGCAGCGGCCCGTACTGGAGGTCGAAGCCGCGCTGCTTCGGCCAGTACATGCGGTCGGCGTGCCCGAGATGCCACTTGCCGACGATCGCGGTCCGGTAGCCGGCGTCCTTCAG
>CAZMED010000201.1:2729-5724 GCA_964565045.1 uncultured Thermoanaerobaculia bacterium | reverse complement strand
CGAGCAGCGACGTGATGATGATCCCCGCCACCATGATCAACAGGGCGGCGCCGAGCACCGCCATGGCGATCTCTCCGGCGCTGTACTTCGCGTCCTGCTTCTTCGACGGCTTGGTGGCGGGCTGTGGCCGGTGGGCGGTCTTCTTGGTGCGTTGCTTCTTGCCCATATCGTCATTGTAACCCGGGGCGGTGGAATCGACCGGGGCGCAGCGACGTAGTGACTGCGGATCATGAAGGAACCCCTGCGATGCAGCCGGCCGAGAGTCCGTCATCATCGATTTCGGGATGCGCGGCCCGCATCACGAAATCGATCAAGGTAAGGAGCCGCCCCGAGGTCCCTGACCCCGGGGCAGCCGCTGAAGGCGGGTATAATGGTGAGCATTAATGGTAGGTCGGTACTGGACGGGGGCAGGAAACCTGCCCGCGCAAGGTGGGCATGCCGCCGGACCTTGAAGCCTTCCGGACTCCCTCGTACGGTGACGAGCAGGGATACAGGACCGATAACGACATGGCGATCTATTGATACGCAAATTCCGTGCCCGGGTTTCGCGAGCTTTGGCGTTCCAGGATGCGCAGGTTTGACACGTCCCGGTGTCATTCCGTCCGCGATGGGTAACAAGGAGGGATGAGATGAACGACGGCATGGAGCGGGCGCGCGAGCGCCGGAACCTCCTCGAGGAGCTCGGGGCCAAGATCCCTGGCTTCCGGGGATACCTCGACCGCGAGCTGCGGCGCGACGTGGACAAGATGCAGCGGGACTGGCTGGCCAACCAGGTGGATCGCGCGCGCTTCGCCCTCAACGGCACGATCCGCGCGTGGACGAAGGCCGGGCGCCTCGACGTGCTGTCGACCGCCGGCAGCGTCGAAAAGGCGCTCGACCGGCTCGCGAATCGGATCCGGCACGCCGACTACGGGGCCTCGGGCTTCTTCGACGTGGTCAAGATCCGGGACGCGGAGCTCGAGAAGATCTACGCCTTCGACCTCGCGCTGAGCGAGACCGTGGAGTACCTCGCGCTGCAGATCGAGCAGCTGCCGCCGAGCTCGGACGACGACACGGTCAACCGGCTCTACGACGCCGTGCAGGCGGCCGACCGCCGTTTCGACGAGCGGGCGACGGTGTTCGAGGACGTGACCCTGAAGGGAGGCGCGTGATGGCGCAGACACTCGAGGTGCTCGAGCACCACGATCCGACCGGCGAGGAGATCGTTTACCGGTACCCCCCCCAAGGCAGTGCGGAGATCAAGCTCGGCGCGCAGCTCGTGGTGCACGAGGCGCAGGAGGCGGTGCTCTACCGAGATGGCAAGGCGCTCGACGTCTTCGGTCCGGGGCGCCACACCCTCAGCACCCAGAACATCCCGCTGCTCACCAAGCTGCTGTCGCTGCCCTTCGGCGGCACCTCGCCGTTCCGGGTGGCGGTCGTGTTCGTCAACAAACGGACGTTCCTCGACCAGAAGTGGGGGACCCGCGAGCCGGTGGTGTTTCGCGACGCCGAGCTCGGCATGGTGCGGCTGCGGGCCTTCGGCAACTACGCCTACCGCATCCAGGACAGCCAGCTCTTCGTCAACACCGTCGTCGGCTCGCAGGGGCTCTTCGACACCTCGCGCCTGCAGGACTTCTACCGCGACGTGATCGTGTCGCGCCTCAACGATTTGCTCGGCGAGACTCTCAAGACCATTTTCGACCTTCCCCGGTACTACGACGAGCTCGGCGCAGCGGCCAAGGCGCGGGTGACCGAGGACTTCGCCAAGTACGGCGTCGACCTTGCCGACTTCTACATCAACTCCATCACGCCGCCCGACGAGGTGCAGCAGAAGATGGACGAGCGCGCGGCCATGGGCGCGATCGGCGACATGAACACCTACATGCAGTTCAAGGCGGCACAGGCGATCCAGGACGCGGCCAAGGGCGGGGCCGGAGGCGGTGGTGAGGGCGGGGCGGCGAGCGCCGGCATGGGCCTGGGCCTCGGCGCCGGTTTCGGCGCGATGATGCCGGGCATGATCGCGAATGCCATGCAGCAGGCCGGGCAGGGTGGCGGCGGCGGCGCTGCCGCGGCCGGGGCGGCGGCGGCGAAACCGGCGGCGGGCGGCTTCTGCGCCGAGTGCGGCAAGCCGGTACCGGCGGGCGCCAGGTTCTGCCCGAGCTGCGGCCATCCCCAGGGCGGCGGCGGCTGCGCGAGCTGCGGGCAGCCGGTCCCCGACGGCTCCAAGTTCTGTCCCAACTGCGGAGCCAAGCAGGGTTAGCGGGGGATGAGCGTCGCCTGTACCCAGTGCGGGGCTGCGATCGAGCCGCGCGCCGGTGAGCGGCTCATCCAGTGCCCTTTCTGCGATACCGCGCTGGTGATCGACGGCGCTTCCACCCTCTACCACGAGGTCATGGAACCGACCGTTCCCCCCGCGCAGGTTCCGGCCCACCTGCGCCGCTTCCTGGGCGGCACCTCGACCGTGGCCGACCTCGATCGGAAGGCCCGGCTCGGGGAGCCGGTGATGGAGTACTTCCCCTTCTGGGCCTTCACGGTGGTGGGGGAGGTCGGCGAGCGGGTGGTGTTGCAGCCGGCCGCACCGTCGTCGCTGCAGGGGCTGCAGGGCCTCGAGCTGCCGGCCGGGAGCACCCGCCCCATGAGCCGCGGGCTCACCGGGGAGGTGCCGGTCGTCGAGCCGGAGGTGCCACTGGAAACGGCGCGCCAGTGGCTCGTCACACGCGAAGGCGAGCTCGAGGTGCGACAGACCGTGCTCTACCACCTGCCGATGTACCGGACGCCGTATGCCTGGCAGGGGCGGACCTATCGGGCGGCCGTTGATGCCGTCTCGGGCAAGGTCTTCCCGGCCGACTTCCCCGCCAAGGCGGAGGCCCCGTTCGTCGGTGTCGCGGCCCTGGCGCTCGTGATCTTCGGCCTCGAAGGGCTGATCATCCAGAACCTCTTTCTCAAGCTCGTGGTCTACGCGGTGTCGGCGGTCCCGATCCTCGGCGTGGCGTGGCTGACGTCGAAGAAAGTGTGA
>CAZMED010000201.1:0-2629 GCA_964565045.1 uncultured Thermoanaerobaculia bacterium | reverse complement strand
CCCCCGCCTCCGCCACCTCCGCCTCCACCTCCGCCTTCAACAGTTCCACCACCGGCAGCGCCGCCGTCGGGAACGGCGAAGCCCGGCACCGGCCAACCAGAAAAAAAGCGCGTGCTCACGGGGCTGACCTGCGGGTCGTGCGGTGGGACGGTGGAGGTCCGGGAGGGGCTGTCCAACGTCGAGTGCCGTTACTGCCGCACGCCGCAAGCGGTGGTCGGCGCACGTGGCATCGTGCGGCTTATGGTCCTCAACCGCCTCGAGCAGGGGGCTGCGCGCGAGTGCGTGCAGAGCTGGCTTGGCCGCGGCATCCGCAAGGACCCCGCCCTGAAGCGGGAGGCCCGCTTCGAGGAGGCCTTCCTGGCCTGGTTTCCGTTCGTGCGCGCGCAGCTCGACGCGGTGGGCTGGGTCCTCGGGATCCGCGAGAAGAAGCGCAAGCGCGGCAACCGCTGGGAGACGGTTCGGGAGCCGGTCGAGCTCGAGGTGGAGCGCGAGGTCGACCTGACGGTGCCGACCGCCGACATGGCCGAGTTCGGAGTCCACCGCGTCAACCTGGCGGGCGACGAGATTCGGGAGCTCGACGAAGCGCTGCTGCGGAGCCGCGGCATGGTCTTTCGACCCAACCGCTCGCTCGAGGCGTCCGCGGCGGAGCTCTCCGATCGCGCCCTCGGCGAGATCGCGCGCGACCACGGCCTCGACCACGTCAGCTTCTCGTGGCTGGCGGCGGTGCGCCGCCGGGTCGCGCTCGTGTACTACCCGCTGTGGGTGGTGCGTTACGGCTTCCGCGGCCGCACCTACCAGGTCCTGGTGGACGCCGAGGACGGCTCCCTGGCCTTCGGCAAGGCCCCGGGCAACCATCTCTACCGCGCAGTCAGCCTGGTTGCCGCCTGCGCGGGGGCCTGCTTCGTGGGAACCACGATCCTGCAGCACGCGGGGGCCTTCGTGCGATCCGAGAACGGCCTCATGGGCCTGGGCCTGGTGGGTCTGGTGCTGGCAGGCCTCGTGTACTGGGGCTATTCCCAGTTCCGCCACGGCGGGGTGGTGGAGGAGGGCAGCGGACTGGCTCCGGGTCGCGAGCCGGTCTCCCTCGCCGCCACGGTGCAGGACGCGATGGAGAAGCTGCAGTGAGCCTGCGTCTGGTGCCCCTCGACTGCCCTTCCTGCGGCTCGGCGCTGCGCGGCGAGGGCATGGACACCCTCTTCTTCTGCAGCCACTGCGGCGACGCGGCGGTGCTCGAGGAGGACGGGTTGCGGATGGTGGAGAGCAGCGCCCTGCTGCCGGCGCCCGGCCGCAGCGCGGCCCTGTGGCGACCGGCGTGGCGCCTCGAAGCGGTGGTGACGGTCCGCGATCGACTTCGTTCCGGAGGTCGGCGCAGCGACGGCTGGCAGGCCCGCCGGGTTTTCGTGGTCCCGGCGTTCGCGCTCGGTCTCGCCGATCTCACCCGGTTGGCGCGGGCGCTGTCGGAGAGCGCCGGAACCACGGCCGAGGTGCCGCGGGAACCGATCCACGGCGGCACCCTCGCGCTCGAGGACGCGGTGACCATCGCGCGCCACATCGTCATCGGGGACGAGGTGAGGAAGTCCGACATGCTGGCATCGCTGACGGTTGATCTCGAGACGGAATCCAGCCGGCTGGTGGCGGTTCCCTTCGAGAGGGCGGGCGGCAGGCTGCGGTGCGCGGTCACCGGTGTGGCCTTCGGGGCTTGATCTCGGTGGGTCCGCGATCGCGCCCCGCCGTCTCGCGCCGGGATTCGCGGAAGGCCTGGCCCGCAGCCGGCGCTGGGCACATCGTCCGCCGCGCGCGGGAGCCGCTCGAAGGCGTTCGTGGAAGCTTTTTCGACGTCGTGCGTAGGAGCGTCTGGAGACCTCAGTTGCTACACTTGACGATGCCACGATCCCGGAGGTGACACATGGGGACCTCGATTCTCATCGCCCTGCTCATCGGCCTGCCGGTGCTGCTCTTTTTCGTCTATCTCGTCGTGCGCATGCGCTACAAGAAGGCCGGCCCGGACGAGGCGTTGATCGTCTACGGCCGGCGCAAGTTCTTCGGCCGCAAGGTGCGCTCGGTCAAGGGCGAGATCGAGGGGTTCCGGATCATCCGCGGCGGCGGCACCTTCGTCTGGCCCGCCTGGGAGCAGTACGAGATCCTGTCGCTGAGGATGATGACGCTCGAAATCGACATGCCCCACGTCTACACCGTGCAGGGCATCCCGATCAACGTCAAAGCGGTGGCCCAGGTCAAGGTTCAGGGCGACATCGACCACATCCGCAGCGCCGCCGAGGGATTCCTCGGCATGCCGGTCGACGCCATCCAGGCGACGATCAAAGAGACGGTGGCCGGCCACCTCCGGGGCATCGTCGGCACGCTGACCGTCGAGGAGCTGTATCGCGACCAGCGCCGTTTCCAGGAGAAGGTCCGCGAGGAAGCGCACGTGGATCTCGAAGGCATGGGATTCGAGTTCCGCTCCTTCGTCTTCCGCGCCATCCAGGACGACCAGGGGTACCTCAACGCCCTCGGCCAGCCGAAGATCCAGGAGGCCCTCAAGGGCGCCCGCATCGCAACCGCCAACGCCGACCGCGACGCCGCCATCGAGGAGGAGCAGGCGCGGCAGCAGAAGGAGCAGAAGCGGATC
>CAZMED010000200.1:0-5782 GCA_964565045.1 uncultured Thermoanaerobaculia bacterium | reverse complement strand
GAAAATCCGAAATCCGAAATTCGAACTGCCCCCCACCCCACTCCCTCCGGGGGGCTGGGCGGGAATTCCTAATTCCTAATTCCTAATTCCGAATTCAAACGTGCGACCCCATCACCCGCCACGCCACCAGGCGCTCGTTCATGGAGCGCAGCCGCCGGCACAGCAGCCGGCACAGCAGGTTGAGGAACTGCACCGCCGCGTCGGGGTCCATCGAGAGCACCTCTTCGAGCAGCGAGCGGCTGATCGAGAAGACGGTGCACGGCGCAGCGTGGGCGCGGGCGTCGGCCGAGCGGGGCTGGTCGTCGACCAGGGCGAGCTCGCCGAACACCTCGCCGCGCCGGAGGATCGCGAGGCACTCCTCGCCCATGCCGGGAACCATGCGGGAGATGCGGACCGCGCCGTCGACCACGATGAACAGGCTGTCGCCGGGATCGCCCTCTGCGAAGACCAGGGCGTCCGTCTCGAAGCTCTTCTCGTTCGAGTACTTGGCGAGCAGGCGCAGCTCCTGGGCGGAGAGCCCCTGCTCGCGGAGGATGTCGAGCTTGGCCTGCTCGGTGAGGTGGATGCGCTGGCCCGAGCCTGGGTCGTCGCGCGGCGGCGGGATCGGGGTCGAGGGCGCGCCGAAGAGCTCGTTCATCTGCGCGTTGGCGGCCCGGACCTTGGCGGCCAGGGTCTGCCAGAAGCCCCACAGCAGCGCGACCGCGAGCTCGCGATCGGCGGCGACGGCGGCCTCGAGGTCGTCGGCCGGAAGCGAAAAGACCTCGGTCGCACCGATTGCCAGCGCGGTTGCGGAGCGCGGCAGGCCGTCGAGGTACGAAAGCTCGCCGAACAGGGCGCCGGTGCCGAGGCTGGTCAGGACCTGGGTGCCGACCGGCGTCGTGCGGGCGATGTGGACCACGCCGTCGCGGACGATCTTGAGGTCCCGGCTCTCCTCGCCCTCTTCGAAGATCACCTCGTCGGCGTTGAACTGCTGCGGCACCACGATCCGGGCGAGTGGGATGATGAGGTCGTCGCTGAAGTGGCGGAAGAGGCTCAGCGAGCGCAGCTCGTTCGCCCTGAGCAGGAGGTCGTCCGCAGCACCGTCGGTGTCGGCGGGCGCCGGTCGGCGCGCTCCCACATCGGTGGCCGAGAAGATCTTGGCGTGGCTCAGGGCGACGTGGTCGCACGCCTTCTGCAGGGTCGCGGTACGGGCGCCGATGAGCTTCTCGATCGCCGCCGGCTCGCGCTGGCAGAGCCGGACGAGGGTCTCGACGCGGCGCCGTTCCTGGTGCTGCTCGCGCTCGGATCGCCAGGAGGCGAGCAGCATGGCATCGATCGCCGACTCGAGGGCGGCCTCGAAGCGCTCGTCCTCGAGCGCCGCGCGCGAGGTCTCGACGGCGAGCCTGAAGTCGAGTGGGTTGAGCCGCCGCGCCTGAGTGAACTCCTTGAGCGCGGCGCCGGGGTCGCCGTGGCGCATGTGGAGGTAGCCGGCCGCGGCGTAGGCGAGGTAGTTGAACGGCGTCCGCAGCTTGGCGAGGTCGATCATGTCCACGGCGCGGTCGAACTCGCCGCGGGTTTCGAAGATGTGCGCCATGCCGAGGGCGTGCGAGGCCTCGAGGTTGCGGCGCTTGAACTCGCGGTCGAAATCCTCGAGACCCTCCTCGCCGCGCAGCCGCTCGGCTTCCTGGCGCAGCTCGGCCCCGCGCGGCGACAGCGCAGCGGCGATGTCCAGAAGCTCGGCGGCCTCGGAGGGGCGCCGCAGGGTGCGAAGGCGGCGTGCCACCTCGACCAGCCTGTCGATCAGCGACGGGTGCGGCAGCACGGATTCGTTCAATGTGGCTCCGGCCTCCGATTGTATGCGCCCGACGTGGCCAGGGTCAAACCGGCGGCGCGCTTCCGCGCGCTGGAATAGGTACCGGATCCGGGGGGGTTCGCGGTAGGATGACCGTTCGATGAGACGCTCACTTTCCCTGCTGTGGCTCGCCCTCTGCTGCACGGCGCCGGCGGCGCTCGACGCGGTGGAGATCCTCGACCCCTCCGGGGCGACGCCGGGGCTGACCGGCGTGTGCGTGACCGAGATGGACGGCGGCGAGCGCGTGGAGGTGCCGCTGACCGTGCTCGGCACGATCGCCTCGGGCACGCCCGACGGCGAGCTGGTGCTCGTGCGCCTCGACGACCCGCGTTTCGCCGAAACCGGAATCATCGCCGGCATGAGCGGTTCGCCGGTCTACATCGAGGGGCGGCTGCTCGGCGCCCTCGCCTACGGCTGGCCGTTCTCCAAGCAGCCGATCGGCGGCGTGACCCCGTTTTCGAGGATGCTCGAGATCGAGGCCGCACCGGCGCCCGCCGCAGCCGCCGCCGGACGGCCTCGGTTCGACGATCTGCTGTCGGCGGCGGCCGACGGCGGGCTCGGCCGGATGCTGGTCGACTGGCTGCTGCCGCCGGGCTCCGAAAGCCTGCGGCCCCTGCCGGTGGCGGTGTCGACCGGCGGCTGGTCGACCGCGGGCGAAGGCGGCTGGCTGGCCGAGGGCTGGCGCCGGATGGGCTGGGTGGCCGCTCCGGGAGGCGTCGGCGCGGCCGAGCTCCCCTCCGGCGACATCGGGCCCGGCGCCATGATCGCGACCGTGCTGGTCGACGGCGACACGACGATCGCCGCCGGCGGCACGGTGACGGAGGTCCGAGGTGACCGCCTGTGGGCCTTCGGCCACCCGTCCTTCGGTCTCGGCTCGACCTCCCTGCCGCTGGCGCGGGCGCGGGTGGTGGCGGTGCTGCCGAGCCTGATGAGCTCGTTCAAGTTCTTCGCCGTCGGCGAGCCGCTGGGGGCGATGGTCGCCGATCGCCGGGACGGCATCGTCGGCCGGATCGGCGAGACCGCGCCGATGGTGCCGGTCGAGGTCGTGTTCAACGGCACCACCCGCCGCTTTCGTGCCGCCCGCCACCCGGTGCTGCTGCCCCTGCTGACCGCCTACCTGTCGCAGGCCAGCCACGGAGCCAGCGGCCGCACGGTCGGCGACCAGACCGTGAGAACCCGCATCCAGGTCAACTACCCGGGGCTCGCGCCGGCGGTGGTCGAGGCGAGCTTCGCCAGCATCCAGGCCGCGTCGGAGGCATCGGCCTTCGCGGGCGCGGTGCTCGCCTACCTCGAGAACTCGCCTTGGACCGGCCCGGCGATCGACTCGGTGCAGATCCGGCTCGACAGCGCCGAGGAGATCCGCGAGTCGACCATTCTCGAGATCGTGCCGGAGCGCCGGGTGGTGAGGCCGGGCGAGACGCTCGCGGTGCGCTTCAGGCTCAGGCCCCACCGCGGACCCGAGGAGGTGAGGGTGCTCAGCCTGAAGGTGCCCGCGAGCCTGCCGGACGGGCGTCTCGACCTGGTGGGCGCCGACGGCGCGTCGTGGACCGCCTACGACCTGCGGATGCGGCCGCTGCGGCCGGGGAGCTTCGCCGACGAGCTGCGGCTCGTCAACCGCCTGCGGCCCGCGACCACCCTGATGGCGGTGCTCGAGCGCCCGGACTCGGGAATGTCGGTGGCGGGCGGCAGCCTGTCGGCGCCCCCCGGCATCGTCATGCAGCTGAGCGCGGCCCTCGGGCCCAATCTGGAGACCGTCGCCTACAGCGTCGTCGCCGAGACGACCGCCGAGCTGTCGATGCCGGCCGCGGGGGCGCAGCGGATCCCGCTGATGGTGCGCAGCGGCGACCACGGAATGGAGTGATCATGAACCGAGCGCATGCCCTGGTCGCAGCCGTTCTGATGCTGTGCGGAGCGTTCTCCGCGTACGCCGTCGAGACCCGCCGCTGGGTCGTCGACACAGCCGACGAGCTCCTCGAGGGCCGCGGTCAGGGTGTGGCGGTGACGCCCGAGGGGCTCCTGCAGTGGGCGCCGGGGTGGAGCGCCGGCCCGAGCTTCGACGAGCCGGTCGTGATGGCCGGGGCGCGCGCCGCCGACGGCGCGCTGATCGTCGGCACCTCGCACCCGGCGCGGCTGTACCGGGTGCAGGGCGACGCGCTCGAGCTGCTGGCCGAGGTGCCGGCGGAGCAGATCACCGCGCTCCTGGTCCGGGACTCGGGTGAGGTCGTGCTCGCGACAGTGGCGCCGGGGGTGATCTTCGAGTGGTCGGAGGGCGAGCTGCGGGAGGCCGGCCGCCTCGCCGAGGGCGGCATCTGGGACCTCGCGCTCTTCGCGGGCGAGGTGGTGGCCGCGGCGGGTCCGCCGGCGGCCCTGTACCGGCTGGCGGAGCGCGGGCTCGAGCGCTGGCTCGAGCTGCCCGACGTGCACGCGCGCTGCCTCGCGGTCGCGGACGGGAAGCTGCTCGTCGGCACCTCCGGCACGGGCCTCGTTCTGGGCGTCGACGCCGGCGGCCGGCTGGCGATCCTCGCCGACAGCCCGTTCACCGAGATCTCGGACCTCGCGGCCGGCGGCGGCGCGGTGTGGGCCGCGGCCCTGGTGGGGGAGCCGGCCGGCGCCGCACCTGCCGCCGGCGGCTCGTCCGGCGACCAGGACGACAACGAGGCGGAGGCCAAGGTCAGCGCCGGCGCCGACCTCAAGCTGCCCAAGGTCAACGGCACCACCGCGACCTCGGAGATCCTGCGGCTGACCCCGCAGGGCGGGTTGATCAGCGTCCACCGCTTCACCAAGGAGGTGGCGTCGGCCGTCGCGTGGGACGGCGAGGGCCTGCTGGTCGGAACCGGCTGGGAGGGCGAGCTGTGGCGCTTCGTCGCCGACGGCGGCACCCGGTTGGCGACCGTCGACGCGGTCCAGGTGGTGGGGATCATCGGCGGCGGCCAAGCGTTGCTCACCCAGGGGCCGGGCGGGGTTCTGTGGCGCGACCGCGGGCTGGAACGGCGGGGGAGCTTCCGCTCGGCGCCGCGTCAGTTCGAGCAGCCGGTGCAGCTCGGCGAGTTCCGCGTCGAACCGCCGGTCGACGGGGTGCGCATCCGCTTCCGGTCCGGGATCTCCGCGCAACCGGACGCCACCTGGCTGGAGTGGAGCGAGTGGCTGCCGGCGGCGGCCGGGATGGTGCCGCTGCCCCCGTCACGCGCGGTGCAGTGGGAGCTCGAGCTGCCCGCGACGCCCCTCGACCCGGCGGCGGTCGAGCGGGTCGAGGTGGCGGCGGTCGAGCTCAACCTGCCGCCGCGCATCGCCTCGCTCACCGTCGAGGAGCCGGGGGTGATCTTCCTCGCCGCACCGCCGAGCTCGGGACCGGTGATCGAGGCGGTCAGCCCCGACCTCGCCGGCATCTTCACCGTGATCGACGAGAGCGAGGCCCGGAACAACGGCTCGACCAAGGGCAAGAAGTTCTATCGCACCGGCTTCCGGACGGTGAGCTGGGAGGCCGCCGATCCCAACAACGATGCCCTGCGCTTCGCCCTCGAGCTCGAGTCCCGGGACGGCTTCCGGCTGCCCGTGCGTGAGCGCCTCACCGGCACCCAGATCGGGGTCGACACCGGCGCCGTGCCCGACGGCAGCTACCGCTTCCGCCTGACCGCGTCGGACCTGCCCGACAACCCGGAGGGGGCCCTGGAGACCAGCCGCAGCAGCCGCTGGTTCACGGTCGACAACACGCCGCCCTCACTGCGGCTCGAGCGCGAGGGGGACTCCTGGGTGGCCGTGGTGAGGGACGCCTCGAGCCCGATCGTGCGCGCCGAGTGGTCGCGCAACGGAACGAACTGGGAGGCGCTGGCGCCGGAGGACGGCCTCCTCGACGGCCGTGAGGAGCGCTTCCGCTTCCCGGCCGAGCCGGGCCGCCACCTGGTGGTGGTGAGGGTGGTCGACCGGCAGCACAACAAGGCGACCGCCGGCGCG
>CAZMED010000199.1:0-5810 GCA_964565045.1 uncultured Thermoanaerobaculia bacterium | reverse complement strand
ACCATGCCGTCGTAGTCGCCCTGCCAGCGGGCGAGGGCGACGCTGAGATCGTCCTCGGGGAGAAGCGGCGACTGGTCGATCGGCTCGACATCGGCCTCGTACGCCGTCTCGGCCTCCGGCGTTTCGGCGGCAGGCTCTTCCGGATCCGCGACGGGTCCGCTGGTCACGGACTCCCGGGGCGCGTCGCTGCAGGCGACGAGCATACCGGCGCCCAACAGCAGTGTCGCGAGCATCGTCATCAGGCCGGTCGACAGGTGTGTCTTCATCGTCCTTCCTCGCATCTGACTGATCCGTTTCTCATGCATGTGGAGGTGCTCAGTATGGCGCACAAGGCCGGCTGAGTCAGGAATAAACGATGAAATCGCTGTGAAAGCTGGATGCGGTCGCGGATCACAGCGTCTCGAGGAGCGCCCTCGCGTCGACCAGGTCCGGGGTGTCGAAGCCCTCGGTGAAACGGTCGTAGATTGCAGACAGCGTGTCGCGAGCTTCGGCGGTTCGATTCGAGCCGTGCAGTAGCCGGGCCAGGCTGGTGGCGGCCCGGAGCTCCAGGGACAGCGCACCCTGCGATTCCGCAACAGCGAGACCCTGCCGATAGCTCTGCTCGGCCGACTCGTGATCGCCGGCGCAGCGGTACAGCTCGCCGCGCACGCGGTGGATCTCGGCCTCCCAGAAGCGCTCGCCTGTGAGCTCGGCGACCGCCATCGCCCGGTCGACGGCCGCCAGGCCGTCGGCGACCGCCGCGCGCGCCTGGTGGGCTTCGGCGAGCACGGTGAGGAGCAGGGTCAGGCAATGGCGGGTGCCTCTCGCTTCGGCCTCGGCGACTCCCCGGCCCATCTGCACGATGGCCGCCTCGACCTCCCCGCCGGTCAGTAGGAGCCAGCCCTCACCGGCGGACGTGGCCGGATACGGCCAGACGATGTCGAACTCCTCTCGGGCACCGCTGATCGTCCGATGCAGGTCCGCGACGGCCGCGCGATCGCGACGGAAGAGCTCCGCGACCATGGCCAGCCCGCTCCTGGTCAGGACCCCGAACGGCGTCGACTCCCGTCGGAGCCCCGCGCGGACCTTGGCCTCGGCTTCGTCCGGCCGTCCGGCCAGCCACGACGCCCAGGCGGACATCAGCTGCGTGAAGGCCGCGAAGTCGTGTGGGAAGTCGACCGAGAGCCTCTCCGGATCGACGCCGTCCACCATCTCGAGGCCCTCTGCGGCCTCGCGGACCGCCCGCTCGTACTCGCCGCGAAGCACCGCTTCGGACGCCAGGATCATGTGGAAGTGCGATCCGACGACCGGGTCGTCCACGGCCGCCGCGAGCCGCCGCGACTCCTCCGCGAGCTCGCGGACGGCGTCCAGCTCGCCGGCAGCCAGGCTCCGGGCCGACCGGTAGCCGAGTCCGACGAGCTGGAGCTCGGCGCGGCCGAGCCGCCGGCTGAGCTCGAAGGCGCGCACCATGTTGTCCACCTGCGCCTTGCCGGTGTAGCCGGACGCGAAAATGAACGCGCGCCCGAGCTTGTGCCGCAGCCCCACCTCGCCGAGGTCCCGCGCCTCGGACTCCGGCTCGCGCAGCAGCAGCTCGAGGGCGTGCTTGAGGTAGTTCACCGCCTCGCCGGTCGCAAAGCGGCGCTGGACTCCGTCCGCGGCCATCGCGAGGAAGTGGATCGCGCGCTCCGTGTTCCTGCCGCGTTCGTGGTGGTTCGCCAGCTCGGCCGCGATGTGAGCCTGGTGGTCCGCGAAACCCCGTTCGAGCCGGTCGGCGATTCGGGCGTGGAAACGCTGTCGCCTTCCGGGCGACAGTCGGCCGTAGAGGAGGCTCCGGAGCTTGGCGTGACGGAACCGGTAGCGCTGGCTGTCGGAACCGTCCGGCCAGCTCACGGCGCCCGCGGGCTCGATGAATCGGCCCCAGCGGGCCAGGCGTCCGCACACCGCCTCCACGGCCTCCACCTCGGTCTCGAGCGCGGCTGCGACCTCTTCGTCCGAGAAGACCTGACCGGCGACGCTGGCCGCCTCGAGCGCCGCGACCTCCTCGTCCGGCATCCCCTCGAGCTGGCCGTCGACGACCGCCCGCAGGCCGTGGGCGAGCCGGCCGTCGATGGACGCCAGATCCACCGTCAGCTGCCAGCCTTCGCCGTCGGCGACCAGCCAGCCCTCCGCCGCCATGTAGTCGGCCGCGACGCCGACGAAGAGGGGGTTGCCGTCGCTGTGCTCGTGGATCAGCAGCGCCAGCGGGCGTCGCCACTGCGAGTCGCCGAATCGACTGCCGAGGATGCTCTCGACGGCATCGGCGCCCAGCGGCTCCAGCGTCAGCTCGCGGGCCGCCTTCTGCACCACGAGCTTCCTCTTCAGGCGCCCGATGGGATGGTCCCTCATGGCCACCTCCACGGGCCGGTAGGTGGCGATCACCAGCAGCCGCGCCGGCTCGCGCCGCTGCGCGATCGCGCTGAGGAGGTCGACCGTCGCGGCGTCACACCAGTGCAGGTCCTCGAGCCACACCACCAGGGGCCGCTCGGACGCGAGGGCCTCGATGGCGACGCAGAACTCGCGCAGCATGCTGGCCGGCGAGCCGGCGGGCGGGGGCTTCGCTTCCCCCTCCTCCGCCGCCGCGAGCCACGGCAGGTGGGCGACCCAGGTGGGGGCGTAGCGCTCCAGGATCCGCAGCAGCGTGCCCTCCCGTGAATCGCGGGTGAGGCGGTCGAGCGCATCGAGCACCGGCAGGTAGGCCTCGTGGGCCCCGAGCAGCTCGACGCACTGGCCTCCCCCGGCGAAGAAGACCTGCCGCCGGTCCGCGCTCAGGTCGGCGAGGAATGCCCGCAGCAGCGCCGTCTTGCCGATGCCCTCGTCGCCGGTGACGAACACCAGCTGGCGCTCGCCTGCGGTGGCCCGTGCAAACAGCGCGTGCAGGCGTTGCACCTCGGCATCCCGTCCGAACATCGCAGGCGGAGCGTGACCGCTGGATACTCCGGGTTCCGTCCCCGTGGCCCTGTTCGGGACCACGTGCTCGAGCGCGGCGATGAATCGAAAGCCGCGCCGGTGGACTGTCTGGATGTAACGCGGCTCGCGGGCGTCGTCGCCGAGGGCCTGCCGCAGCTCGCGGATGGCCTGGTTGAGGCTCGCCGGCGTGACGGCGACGTCCGTCCACACCGCGTCCAGCAGCTCGTCCTTGCTCAGCAGACGGCCCGGGTTCTCGACCAGGAATCGCATCAGCTGCCAGGTCTTGGGGCGCAGCTCGATCGGCTGACCGTCGCGCAGCAGGCGCTCCGATTCGAGGTCCACAACGAACGGATCGAAGATCAGCGTCGACGGTGCCATGAGCCAACAGGTGGAGGATACCCTCGCGGACGGGGTTTCATCAATCTCTCACGACTTCTTGATGACTGGGTGGCGGCGCGCCCCCATGCTGTAGTCGGTTACCAGAGGACCGGAAACGACGTTCATCCGATCCGACTTCGTGATCACTGAACCGTGACGAGGTGTCCATGAGCCGCTGTGGATCAATGCGCCGGTGCCTGGCCGCGGCCCTGCTCGCGGTCGCAGCCGCATCCGTCCCGGCCTTGCCCGCCGGGGCCGCGGAGCCCGGCTTTCCGGGCGACGTTCCGGACAGCTTTCGGCTCCGCCTCGGCACGGTGGTGGGGTCCTTCGACACCAACTTCGCCTACTCGACCGACCGCGGCGGCCTCGGCGGCCTGGTGAACTTCGAGAACCTCCTCGGCGTCGACTCCAGCAGCACCTCGTTCCGGCTCGAGGGCAGCTGGCGGATCGGCCGCAGGAGCTCGATCGAGTTCGGCTACTTCGGCTTCGACCGCTCGGGCAGCCGGGCGCCGCAGCGCGACTTCCAGTTCCTGATCTTCACCATCCTCGCCGGCACGGCGGTCGAGACCGAGCTCAGCTCGCAGGTCGCCACCGCCGCCTACCGCTACAACGCCTACGACAATGGTGAGGTGCGCCTCTACGGCACCGCGGGCGTGTCCTACTTCGACCTCGAGACCAGGCTCGCCGCGGGCGTGGGCGTGCTGCTGCCGGGCGGGGTGCCGGTCGGCCGGGGCATCGAGGAGAGGCTCGATGTCTCGCAGGCGGTGCCCATACTGGGCGTCGGCACGGAGTGGGCGGTGTCCCGCAGGTTCCTGATGAATCTCTACTTCAGGGGCCTCTTCCTCGACCTCGGAGGCTTCCGCGGCGGCATCAGCGAAGCCGGTGTCAGCGGCACGTGGTTCTTCATCCGCAACCTCGGCGTCGGTACCGGCGTGCAGCGGGTCGACATCCGCGTCAGGGAGTTCGACGGCGGCACGTACACCGCCCGCGGGAGCTACTCGCAGCTTGGGGTGCTCCTCTATCTGGAGGCCGCGCTGTGAGCCGCGGCGGCAGGACGATCCCGGCTCGGGGGGCGGAAGCCTTCGATGGCGCGACACCATGCCCGGCGGTCGAGACGCGGTCGTCGCTGACGGCGTCGGGCGATCCGAGGGAGGCCTGATCATGGATCTGCCCTCGTGGCGCGCCTTTCTCGTCAGCTTGAGCGGTGACGCGGACCCTGCCAACAAGGTGTTCTACGGACGGGTCGAGCACGTGCTGACGGGCCGCCGGGAGACCTTTTCGTCTCCGGACGAGCTGCAGGCCTTCATGGCCCTCGTGCTCGACGAGCAGCAACAGCAAACCCGACCCGCCGCGCCCGGGTGGCCGGAGCCCTCATGACCGGAGGTCGTGCCTTCCGCTCGATTCCGGGCCGTGTCGGTGAGGCGCCGGGGTGTGCGGGTCACAACCGACTGCAAACAAGGAGGAAGACGCCATGAAAACGAAGGTACTGTTTGGATCGATCGCAGTCGTGATCGCGATCGTGATCGCGGTGGCGCCGCCGGTGGCGGCCGACACGCTGGAGCTGGTCGACGGCACCCTCATCGAGGGCTCGTTCGTCGGCGGCAACCCGGCGAGCGTGATGTTCGAGGTGGCGGGGCAGGTCGAGGTCTTCAACACCGCCGACATCGTCGCGGTGTGGTTTTCCGCCGGCGTCGACACCGCCATCGCGGCAGCGGAGGCGCCGGCCGCCGCGGCCATCGTCGTGCCCCAGGGCACCCGGTTGATGGTTCGCCTGTCGGAGGCCATCGACTCGAGCCGTCACCGTGCCGGCCACCGGTTCCGTGGCCAGCTCGAAGGCGCGTTGTTCGTACAGGGGGTCGAGGTGGCGCCGCGCGGGGCGTGGGTCTACGGGAGGATCACCCAGGCCCAGCAATCGGGCAGGCTCGCCGGTTCGTCCGAGCTCGCCCTCGAGTTCACCGACATCATGATCGACAACCGGCTGTTCCAGATCTCGACCACCGGTCTCCAGGCGCAGACCGGCAACACGGCAGGGCAGACCGTCGGGCGGACCGCCCGTGCGGCGGCCGTCGGCGGCCTGATCGGCGGCAGCTCGGGCGCGCGGACGGGCGCCAAGGTTGGTGTCGGCGCGTCCATTCTGACCAGCGGCGCCACCATCAACATCCCGTCGGGCACGTTGGTGGAAACCACCCTTCGGGCGCCGCTGACGCTGCAGTGACCGAAATCGAGAGTAGAATCGACGGCGCTGGATACAGTGCGGTCTTCACAGGGTTTGATGAAGGGGAGGATTCGATGACCGAGAACAGTCGTTTCGGAGTCAAGACGTGGCTGGTGCTGGCAGTCACCGTGGGCCTCGCGGTTTCCGCGGTGGCGCAGGACGAGCCCGAGGAGTCGTTCAGGGAGCAGTTCACAGCCCGTGCGATCGCCATGGGCACCAGCAATCCGCCGATTCTGCCGCCGGGGACCACCGCGACCATCGACATCAACATCACGCGATGGACCACCGACGA
>CAZMED010000198.1:0-5831 GCA_964565045.1 uncultured Thermoanaerobaculia bacterium | reverse complement strand
GCGGCCTGCGACACGAAGGAGGCGATGGCGCCGGCGATGAAGAAGGCCGGCACCAGGCACAGCAGCACGTGCTCGCGGGCGTACCAGCGGGTCAGGGCCAGCGCCTCGGTGACGGCGCCGTCGAAGCGCGGCACGCCGACCGGCAGCCAGTACAGGACGGCGAAGACACCGACCCCCCACGCCAGGACCTTCCTTTCGGAGCGCCAGTCGATCATCGTCTGCGCTCCCGATCGTGTTTGGCGAGGACGCCAAACAACGAATGACGCGAAACGCTCGCAAAGAACCTGCGCCGGCCCATCAGCGCGTTCCGGCGGCGGCGCGCCCGGTCTCGGCGAGGACCGCCTCGACACAGCCGAAGAAGTTGAGGATGCAGGGCACGCGCAGCCGGTAGAAGACCTGCTGGCCGCGACGATCGTCGAGCACCAGGCCCGCTTCCCGGAGCAACGCCAGGTGCTTGGAGACCGTCGACACGTCGGCGCCGATCATCTCGGTCAGCTCACACACGCAGCGCTCGCCGCGCGACAGCTCGTCGACGATGAACAGCCGGCTCGGGTGGGCGAGCGCCTTCATCACCCGCGCCCGCTCCTCCATCTCGGACTTGATCGCGCCCTCGAACCGTCTCCGTCCACCCATCATTTGGCAATATAGCCAAATATACGAGAACGTCAACCCGCGGATCTCTGCGCGATGCGTCACTCCGCCTCACCGCAGGTCCGCCGGCCCGGGTCCGCCCGGGCTCCCGAGAGCTTCCGGTCGGCTGCGCGGTCACGGTACGGTGGATGATTCGCGCGGCAGAAGCTAGACTGCCGCCCCGACCACCGGCGGATCTGCGCGACGGTCCGCCGCCCGGCTCCCGAACGACGCCATTGGAGACTGCATGACCTTGTTTCGTTGGATGTTCAGTTTCGCGGCCGCACTCGCGGCGCTGCCCGCCCTGGCGGCGGTGGAAGGCAGCGTCGTCACCCCCGACAACACGCCGGTGGAGGGCGCCCGGGTCGAGCTCACCGCACGCGGCGTCTTCCACATGACCGACGCGCGCGGCGCCTTCCGCTTTCCGGATGCCGACCCTCCGGCGGTCCTGAAGGTGACCCACCCCAGATTCCAGCCGCTCGAGGCCGAGTGCTGCGCTGAAAGTGGTTCAACGACCTTCGTCCTGATCCCCAAGCAGAAGGCCTACGGCGAGATCGTCGTCACCGCCAACCGCGAGGGCAGCGCCGGCATCCAACCGGTTTCGGTCGCCACCAGCTCGATCAGCGCCCGCGACCTCCCGGCCCCGGCCACCAGCGTCGTCGCGCTGGCCGAGGCCATGCCCGGGGTGGCCGAGTCCGGCCAGGGCGGCCTGTTCCAGGCCTACTCCATCCGCGGCACCGGCGGTCAGCGGGTCCTGACCCTGGTCGCCGGCACCCGCATCCTCACCGAGCGGAGGGCCGGCGCCACGGCCTCGTTCATCGACCCGCTGCTGCTCGGCTCGGTGAACGCGGTGCGCGGTCCCTACTCGTCCTACTACGGCTCGGGCGCCCTCGGCGGGGTGCTCGAGGCCGTGCCCCGGCGCTTCGACGGCACGACGGTCGACCTCGGCTGGGAAAGCCAGGGAGATGCGAACTACCAGCTCGTCGGGCTCGACCTCGCCGGCTGGTCGTTGGGGCTCGCGCGCCGCAGCTCGAACGCCACCGAGACTCCCGACGGCCTCGTCCTGCCGAGCCAGTTCGAGCAGTACTCGGCCACGGTGGGCAAGATCTGGACACTGGCCTCGGGGCTGGAGCTCGACCTCCTGCTCGCGCCGTCCCTGGGCGACGACATCGGCAAGCCCAATCGGCGCTACCCCGGGCGCATCACCACGTATCTCGACGAACGGCACCTGGTGACCCGGCTCGCCATCCGGCGGCCCGGCGTCTGGCACCTCGACCTCTACGGCCACCCCAACAGCCTCGACACCGAGAACCTGAGCCCGGGCGAGCGCAGCCTGGTCGAGGACCGGGCCTTCGACTTCGGGTTCAACCTGCAGCGCGAGCTCGCCCTGCCGGCCGCCTTCGCCGCCCGCATCGGCCTCGACTACTTCGGCCGCCGCGGGGTCGAGGCGACCGAGACGATCTCCGACCTGGCGTCAGGCGCGGTCGAAACCATGACCACCCTCGACGGCAGGCAGGACGAGGCGGCCGCCTACGGCTCGCTGCGCCGAAGCTTCGGCGCCCTGGCGGCCGAGGTCGGCGCCCGGCTGACCTGGATCGAGCAGGCCAACGTCGGCGCCGAGACCGTCGACGACACGGCGGCGACCGGCTTCCTGGGTCTCTCCCTGCCGGTCGGCGGAGGCGTCGAGCTGGTGGCCAACGCGGGCACCGGCTTCCGCTTTCCGGGGCTCTCGGAGCGCTACTTCAGCGGCTCGACGGGCCGCGGCCAGGTCATCGCCAACGAAGATCTCGATCCCGAGCGCTCGCTGACAACCGACATCGGCGCGCGATTCTTCGGCAGTCGCGTGTTCGCCGCGGCGTACCTCTACCGGACCGCCATCGACGACTACATCGAGCGCATCGACATCGAGCCCGGCGTCCGCACCTTCGTCAACCTCACGTCCGGCACCATCACGGGTCTCGAGCTCGAGAGCTTCTACCAGGCCACCGACGAGCTCCAGCTCCAGCTCACGGGTCAGATCACCGACGGCGAGGCCGACGACGGCAGCCCGCTCGCCGAGTCCCCGGCCGACCGGATCACGCTCGGCGGCACCTACGCGCGCGGCGCCTTCAGCGGCTCGCTGCACTGGCAGCACCGCTTCGCCAAGGACGACCCCGGGCCCGGCGAGGTGGCCACCGAAAGCGCGGAGATCGTCTCGGCCTCGCTGCAGTACATCATGAGCGACGGCCTGGCGCTGATCCTCTTCGCCGACAACCTGCTCGACGAGACCTACCTGCCCACCGCCGACGACCTGGCGGTGCCGGCAGCCGGACGATCCGTCGGCGTCGGGATCCGCTGGGGAGGGTGACCTCCACCCGGTGCCGGGTACATATTTGTATAATTACCATTCGCTCGGCGCCGCGTATCGATATGTGCGATTATCCCCCCCTGAGCGCTGGGGAAGGCACGGTAATTATACAAATATGTACCCGGCACCAGCAGGTTATCGCCTCGCGCTCGGGCGCGACAGGTCCTCGAGCGTGGACCCGGCACTAGCAGGCGATGGCGATCGCGAGGGCGGCGCGCAGCGACCACGCAACCGTCCGCAGCCAGTTGCTGCGCACCAGGCGGCGGTGGGCCGTCGGGTCGAAGCCGCGCGCGAGCCGGCTGTGGAGAGGGACCTGGACGGCGAAGGTCGAGACCCACACGAGCGCGAGGAGCCCGATCCCGAGCGCCGGCAGCGCCCGCGGCACCCCTGTTGGAACGGAAACGACCAGCAGTAGGGCCGTCGCAACCTCGACGAGCATCGGCGGGATGACAATGAGGCTGATCCGCGTGCTGTGCCGGCGGTGGAATTCGGCGAAGCGCTCGCCGCCGACTCCGTCCATCAGCGGGTAGTGCACGACCTGGATGCACCAGATGAGCCCGGCGAGATACAGCGTCGCCGCGAGGTGCGCCCACACCACGATGGGTGCCATCACCTCTCCTCCCCTGGTGTTCGTCCGGCCCTCGGTCTAGCCCGCATTATTCGTCGGCCTTCGTCCAGGAGGCGAGAGTGCGCGGCGGATACTGAACGCGCCGACTCGGGCGAGCCCCCCCAGCAACGTGATGGCACCATGGGCGAGCCCCGGCAGCGAGCGCAGCCGCACCGCGCGCGGCGTGTGCGCCAGCGTGAGGGCGTCCGCGGCCAGGCGGCGGTAGTCGAGGCGGGCGGCCAGCCTGACGAGCTCCGTCGCCTGCAGGTGCACCGCCCGCCGGCGCCGGTCGGGCGGCAGAAGGTCGGCGGGCCCGATGAGCAGCTGCTCGCGGTCGCCATCGGAGAGAACGGCCAAGGCGACCGGGGCGCGCCCGTGGGCGTGGACCACGACCGCCGTCCGAGCGCCTGCGCGGCGCCCGGGCCGGGCGCCGCGGCAGACATCGGTCGCGGCCTCCTGCACCGCGTCGGCCACCGCTCCCGCGACCTCGTCCGGCGAGAGGTCCCGGCGGGCGGCGCCGACGGACACCAGGAGCAGCAGGGGCTCGAGGGCCTTGGCGAGCGCCTTCGCACTCGAGCCGCCGGCCAGGAACCGGCGCGTGACGCCGTAGCGCAGGCAGACCGCCGCGTGCAGCACCTGCAGCCGCCACGAGCTCAAGCCGGCCGGCGTGACGACCGCGCCGAAATTGGTGTAGAGGTCCCAGTCCCGGCTGTCGATGAGACCCCTGTGGTGGTAGTCGCGGGAGAGGTCGGTGCCCGGGTACGGCGTCATCACGAAGAACGTCGTGTTGTGCAGCTTCACGCCGTCCCGCAGGGCGTACTCGGGGTAGGCCAGGATGTCGTCGGCGGTCTCGCGCTCGTGGCCGACGATCAGGAACTTGGTCATCTGCATGTTGGCCTCGCGGAGCAGCTCGGCCGCGCGGCCGACGTGCGCCAGGTTGAGGCCTTTGCCGAGTCTGCGGTGCGTCTCGCGGCTGGGGCTCTCGACGCCGCAGCCGATGCGCACGAACCCGGCGGCGCGCATGTCCTTCAGGATCGGCGCCGCGCGGACGACGTCCTCCGCCCGGGTCTCGGCGACGAACCGGAAGTGGCGCTCGAGGCCCAGCTCGCGCACCCGCCGGCACAGCTCGACGACCCGCCCGGCGTCGGCCAGGAAGGTCGAGTCCCAGAACTTGACGTACTTCCACGGACCGCGGCGCGGCGGGGTCAGGGTCTCGAGCTCGGCTGCGATGCTGTCGATGCTGCGCCCCCGCCAGCCGCCGCCGACCAGGTGGTTGGCGCAGAACACGCACCGGCCGCGGCACCCGCGCGAGCCGTACACGGTGTCGGTGTGGTAATCGAGCCCGGTGCGGCCGAAGCGCTCGGGCCGCAGCTCGCGCAGCGGCAGCGGCAGCTCGTCGAGCACCGGCGACTCCAGTCGGTCCGGGTTGTGCACGATGCGGCCGTCGTCGCGGTACGACACCCCGGCAACGCCCTCGGGCGAGCCGCGGCGGACCAGCTCGGCGAAGGTCAGCTCCCCCTGGCCGCGGACCACGGCGTCCACGTGCGGCAGCCCCAGCACCTCGTCGGGCAGCGCCGACGGGTGGTACCCGCCGAGCACCACGAAGGCCCCGTGGCGCTTGGCGATCTCGGCGTAGCCGGCCGCCGAGCGGGCGCCGGCGGTGAAGACCGAGACCCCCACCAGCTGCGGGCGGCGGCGGCGCATGAAGCGCTCGAAGGCGGCGAACGGGGCGCGGTCGGTCGGGGCGAGCGGGATGGAGAGATCGTCCACCGTGTCGCGGACCATCGCCGCGAGCCCGCACAGCTCCACCAGGTCCGGCACGTAGTAGTCGTGCACCGCGGGCAGGCGCTGGTGTGCCTGCAGCAGGGCGACGGAGCCAAAACCCATCATCGGGAGCCTAGCCCATGTCCGCGGGCGGCACCAGGTCTCCTCACAGCAGCCTGGCGATGCCGCGCAGGTAGCCGGCGGCCACGAACAGGATCACCGCCGCCAGCATCCACTTGATGGCCTTCGCGGGGAGGTGCTTCTGCAACCGCGCGCCGCAGTACATGCCGGCCGCGCCGCCGAGCCCGAACAGCAGGCCGAGGCCCCAGTCCGGCGCCACCGCCAACTCCGGGTGAAAGGGCGCCAGCCCCTGGTAGAAGGCGACGCCGGCCACCGAGGTGACGAAGGTGCCCATGAGCGCGGCGCCCGCCACCGTGTACACCGGCAGGCCGAGGACGGCGACGAAGAAGGGCGCGATGATGG
>CAZMED010000197.1:0-5868 GCA_964565045.1 uncultured Thermoanaerobaculia bacterium | reverse complement strand
CGAGCTGCCGTTCTGCGCGCGGATGACCAGGTTGCCGACGGTGATCTCGGCGCCGCCGAACCACGAGAAGACGAAGAGTGCGGCTGCGACCGCCGCCAGGGTGAGGGCGGCGGGGACGGCGAAGCTGCGAAGACGTTGACTCACCGTGCCTCCATGACCCCGCGATCCTAATCACTCCGATTCCCGGGGGGAAGGAAATTTTGTGTGAATTTCGGCGGTACTATCTGGTGACGCGTGCCGCGCGCCGCAGGGGCTCGTGGCGCCATCACGGAGGGAACCATGCTTTTCGACCCGCTGTACTTCCTGTTCATCGCCCCGGCCTTCGTCTTCTCGCTGTGGGCGAGCTGGCGGACCAAGGCCAACTTCAAGACCTACTCCCGCGTGCCGGTGACGTCGGGCCTCAGCGGCGCCGAGGCCGCCGCGCGCCTCCTCGACGGCGCCGGCATCCGCGACGTCAAGATCACCCGCTCGCGCGGCATGCTCTCCGACCACTACAACCCGGTCAACAAGACCCTCGCCCTGTCCGACGGGGTCCACGACTCGCGCTCGCTGGCGGCGGTCGGCATCGCCGCCCACGAGGCCGGCCACGCCATTCAGCACGCCGTCAGCTACTCGCCTCTCAAGATACGGTCGCTGCTGGTGCCGACGGCGAGCATCGGCTCCAACCTCGGCTACATCGTGATGATGGTCGGGCTCTTTCTCAGCATGTCCTCGGGCGGTGCAGCGGGCCAGGGGATCGTGATGATCGGCGCGGTGCTGTTCTCGGCCGTGCTGCTGTTCCAGATCGTGACCCTGCCGGTCGAGTTCGACGCCTCCAACCGGGCCAAGGCCCTGGTGGTGGAGAAGGGCATCGTCGGCATCGATGAGCGCCGGGGGATGGACAAGGTCCTCAATGCGGCGGCCATGACCTACGTCGCCGCGGTGGCCTCGTCGCTCGCGACCCTGCTCTACTTCCTCGTGCGCTCCGGATTGCTCGGCGGCCGCCGGGACTGATCCCGAAGCGCTCTCAGTCGAACAGAACGGCCTCTTCGCCGCTGGCGGCGATACGTCGCGCTGCGAGCTCGAGGATGAGTTCTCGTCGCGCCCAGAGGCCGTCGAGCTGCCTCGCGTCGAGCCACGTGCCGAGGCGGCGGTCGAGCTCCGAGCGCTCGAGGGCCTCGAGCGAGGCGAGCACCGTGCGCGAGAAGCGGCGCAGCGATTCCTCCTGCACCAGCTTGGAGGCCGTGCGGAAGGCGCGCGACGAGTCGATCTTGTAGAGCGTCCAGTCCGGCGTCACCAGGAGGTTGTTGATGTTGCGGTAGTCGGTGTCGTGGATCAGGGCCAGAAAGAGCCGGATCGTGGCCACCTGCCGGTTCCACGCCTCGAGGTCGGGCGGGTGCGTACCCGCCTTCTCCAGGCGGTCGGCCTCGGTGATGGCGCCCTCGATCCACAAGCTCAGAGATCCCCGGTCGCGGCCGATGCGCCGCTCGACCGTCGGCGGCACGACACCCAGACCGAGCAGCTTGTCGAGCTCGTAGGCGGCGATCTCGTACTTGAAGGAGTCGCTGAAGTGGAGCTCGACCCGGCCATCGGCGAACTTCTTCTTCAGGGTGTGCTCGTCGATGGTCTTGAAGACGGCGTAGCAGGTACGGCCGCCGTCGCGCATCTCGACCTTCTCCGGTCGCGTCACGCCCAGGGTCTTGAAGTCGGCGACCGAGACAACCTCGGCGGTGCGGAGAAAGCTCTCGGCCTCCTCACCGGTGAGCGCCAGACATGGACCGGGAGACGGTGCCGTTCCGGCGGCCTGCAGGGCCAGGATCAACAGTGCCGAGCCGAGGGAGGCCGACATGGCAGAGCTCCTTTCAGGCTCTGATCAGGGCCCTGCCAGCAGGGGCACGATGCGCGCGACCGGCTGGCGAAACTCTTTCTCGACGACGCGGCCGGCACTGAGGTGCGTGTACTCGACCCGGAAGCGGGTCGGCTGCTCGAGCGGCCTGCCGGTGGCGACCTCGATCGGCACCAGGGAGACCCGCGCCTGAAAGGCCACGTCGCGCTGCCCCATGTAAATCAACGGTCGTTCGCCGAGGTACTCGACCCGAACCATGACGAGGTTTCGGGCGTACGGGCGCAGCAGCTCCTGGGCCAGCCCGGGACGGCGCTCCTCGGCTCCGGAGATCAGGGCGTCGATGCCGGGGATCCCGGACTCGTCCACCAGGAGGACCCCGGCGCGGGCGAGAGCGTCCTCGACGAAGGCCTCGGCCTCGCCGGCCAGGAGGGGCTCGCCGACGGCGATGACCACGGTCCCCTCGGGGGGCGGGGCGGTTTCGGGCGGCGGTTGCGGAGACTCCCTGGTGTCGGCGGCAGCGGGCCCGGCCGACTGCCGAGCCGCCGCCCCGGCTCCCGCCGCCGGCTCGGGTACGGCGGTCGGCGGCCGCGCGGTGGGCGCGCCGCCGCCGACCGGTGCCGACGCGTCTGCGGCCGGCTGCGATGCCGCGGCCGCGGCCGGCAATGCCGCAGCTTCCGTCGGCGGTGTTTCGGCATCGCCTGAGATCTCCTCACCGGGGGCCGCGGTGGAAGCTCCCGGCGGGTCGGTGAGCCCGCGCGCCCGATCCGCCACCGTGCCGATCAGACCGCTGCGCCAGGCCAGAACCCCGGCCACGAGGACGGCGGCGAACCCCAGGATCACCACCAGCGCCGCCACCAGGGCCAGCTTGCGGCCGCCGCCCGGAGGCTTCACCTGCAGCGGTGCCGACTCGATCAACGGCGGGACGGACGGCCCGATCGGGGCGGTGGGGGGCGGCACGGGGGGCTCCGGGAGGTCGCCCGACACGGCCGTCGTGGGCCGGGACTCGAGGTCCTCGTCGATCGGCGGCGGCGGTGGGCCGCTGCTGGTCGGGGAGGTGAGCCGCTCCAGGAGGCTGCCGGTAGCGCCGCGAGCGGCCAGCAGCTTCTCCAGCGCCTCGATGAGCTCGGCGCAGCTGGCGACCCGCTGCTCGCGGTCCTTGGCCATCATGCGCGCGACGAGCGCGCGCAGCTCGGGGTCGACGCCGGGCGCGAGCTCGGCGAGGTCGGGCGGCTCGACCTCGATGATCTGCCGCAGCAGGGCGAGCGGGCTGTCGCCGGTGAACGGCGCCTTGCCGCTCAGGGCCTCGAAGAGCGTGACGCCGAGCGAGTAGATGTCGGTGCGGTGGTCGATGCCCTGATCGAGGCACTGCTCCGGAGACAGGTAACCGGGGGTCCCCATGAACATCCCGGTCGCGGTGAGGCGCGACGCGGCGCCCCCCATCAGCGCGAGCCCGAAGTCGGCGATCTTGACCAGCCCCCGGTCGTCGATCAGCAGGTTGGCCGGCTTGATGTCGCGGTGGATGATGCCGTGCTCGTGGGCGGCGTTCAGCCCGGAAGCGGCCTGGAGCGCGATGCGGGCGGTCTGCACCGAGTCGAGCGGGCCCCGCGATCGGAGAATCTTCTGCAGACTCTGCCCGGTGACGTGCTCCATGACGAAGAAGTGGCGGCCCGCATCCTCGCTGATGGCGTAGATCTGGACGATGTTGGGGTGGTTGAGCCGGGCGGCGCTCTGCGCCTCGCGCAGGAAGCGTTCGACGTGCGTGGGGTCCTCGGTGAGGTGCTCGCCGAGCACCTTGATGGCGACGAAGCGGTTCAGTGATGCCTCGTGCGCCTTGTAGACGACGCCCATGCCGCCGCGGCCGAGCTCGGCGACGATCTCGTAATGCCCGATGCGATCCACCATCTCGACTCCCCGCCCGGCGGTGGGCGCCTGCTGTGATCTCGATGTCCTCTCGAGGATGCTAGCACGCTAAACACAGCCGGCGCCCGGTCCGTAGAAGAGAGTGAGAACAGGGCGCCAACCACCCTCGACTCACCTCCTTCCTCGCCGCCCCGCCGGTCAGCTCCCGGCGGGGTTGGTTTTTCTGCAGTTCAGCCCTTCCGGCCGCCGGAAGGGCTGAACTGCAGTGGGTATATCCTTGGTGCACTGGAGGCCTGTTCGATGAGAATCGCGGTGGCGCAGATCGACTACACCATCGGGGCTTTCGAGGCCAACCTGGCTGCCATGACGAATGCCGTGCAGCGGGCCCGGGAAGAGGGCGCCGACCTCGTGGTCTTCACCGAGCTCGCCACGGTGGGCTATCCGCCCGGCGACCTGGTCGAGCGGCCCGACTTCATCGAGCGCAACCTGGCGCAGCTCGAGCGGGTCGCTCGGCTCAGCGACGACCGGCTCGGCATCCTGGTGGGCTTCGTCGAGCGCAACCCGACGGGCGCGGGCAAGCCACTCCACAACGCGGTCGCCCTGTGCCATCGCGGAGAGGTCGCCGACCGCACCCGGAAGTGCCTGCTGCCGACCTACGACGTCTTCGACGAGGCCAGGTACTTCGAGCCCGGCACCGAGGTGAGACCCCTGGAGTTCAAGGGCGTCCGCCTCGGCGTGTCGGTGTGCGAGGACGTGTGGGCCGATCCCGATCTCGACGGCAGAAGCCTCTACACCCGCGACCCGGTGCTGGAGCTGATCCACCGCGGCGCGCAGCTCCTCGTCAACATCTCGGCGAGCCCCTTCGAGCTCGGCAAGGCCGCCGAGCGCCGCGAGCTGGTCCGCCGGTACGCCGCCGACGCGGGGCGTTTCTTCGTCTACGCCAACCAGGTGGGCGGCAACGACGAGCTGGTGTTCGACGGCCACTCCATGGTGTTCGACGGGCGCGGCGAGGTGGTGGCGCGGGCGTGCGACTTCGCCGAGGACCTCCTGCTGTACGAGGTGCCGGACGAGGCCCTGGGCGCGAGCCGGGGCGCCGCCGGTGCTCCAGGCGAGCTGCGCGTCGTCACGGCCTCGCGCGAGGCGGAGGCCATGGCGGCGCTCGAGCTCGGGCTTGGGGACTACGTCAGGAAGTGCGGCTTCGACTCCGTTCTGCTCGGGCTTTCGGGCGGCATCGACTCGGCCTTGACCGCGGTCGTCGCAGCCCGCGCTCTCGGCCCGGACAAGGTGCTTGGGGTCGCCATGCCGACGCGCTACTCGTCCGAAGGCAGCGTCGACGACGCGCGGGCGCTGGCTCGAAACCTCGGCATCGACTTCGAGCTCATTTCGATCGACCGGATATTCCAGTCCTACCTCGACGGTCTCGCGCCCTCCTTCGCTGGGCTCGCCGAGGACGTGACCGAGGAGAACATCCAGGCCCGCATCCGCGGCGCGGTGCTGATGGCCCTGTCCAACAAGTTCGGCCGCCTGCTGCTGGCGACGGGCAACAAGTCCGAGCTCGCCGTGGGCTACTGCACCCTCTACGGGGACATGTGCGGCGGCCTGGCGGTGATCTCGGACGTGCCCAAGACCCTGGTGTACGAGCTCGCCCGCTTCGTCAACTCGGAGCGCGAGATCATCCCGGAGTCGACCATCGTCAAGCCGCCGTCGGCCGAGCTGCGTCCCGACCAGGCCGATCAGGACTCGCTGCCGCCGTACGCGGTGCTCGACCGCGTCGTCGAGGCCTGGGTGGAAGAGCACCGCTCGGTCGACGAGATCATCGCCGAGGGGCTCGATCCGGCGGCGGTGCGGCACGTCGTGCGGCTGATCACCGCCAGCGAGTACAAGCGCCGCCAGGCCGCGCCGGGCATCAAGATCACCGCCAAGGCCTTCGGCACCGGCCGCCGCTACCCCATCGCCGCGAAGTACTGACGCTGGCCGAACGTTGGACGCTGGGCTCGTCCGGCATTGCATGGGATGGAGGCATCGGATACAGCCCGTGCCCGAGTCCGCGTCCGGATTCAGGTTCAGTGGCAGCGGCAGATGGCAGTGGCAGCTGCAGGGTCAGAGGGCAGCGACCTGGGAAGCGAGCAAGCGGCGCGACCGCGGCATGGCCACCTCCGGGTCGTTCAGGTCCGGGGATAGCC
>CAZMED010000196.1:3467-5888 GCA_964565045.1 uncultured Thermoanaerobaculia bacterium | reverse complement strand
GACAGCACCAGGTGGCCGGTGAGGGCCGCTTTGATGGCGATCTCGGCGGTCTCGAAGTCCCGGATCTCGCCGACCAGGATGATGTTCGGGTCCTGGCGCAGGAAGGACCGCAGGGCGGCGGCGAAGTTGAGCCCGATGGACTCCTTCATCTGGACCTGGTTGACGCCGACGAGCTGGAACTCGACCGGGTCCTCGGCGGTCATGATGTTGGTCTCGGAGGTGTTGATGCGCGAGATCGCGGAGTACAGGGTGTTGGTCTTGCCCGAGCCCGTGGGACCCGTCACCAGAACCATGCCGTAGGGCTGGAAGATCGCCTCCTCGAAGTTCTTCAGGCTCGACTTCTCGAAGCCGAGCTTGGTCATGTCGAGCATCAGCGAGTCTTTGTCGAGCAGCCGCATGACGATCTTCTCGCCGTGCAGGGTGGGCAGAGTGGAAACGCGGAAGTCGAGCTCCTTGACCTTGCCCTGGAACTTCATCTTCAGCTTGATGCGGCCGTCCTGGGGCAGCCGCTTCTCGGCGATGTCGAGCTTGGCCAGGATCTTGATGCGCGAGGCGATGGCGTCGCGCAGCTTGAGCGGCGGATTCATGATCTCGTACAGCACGCCGTCGATCCGGAAGCGGACCCGGTAGCTCTTTTCGTAGGGTTCGATGTGGATGTCCGATGCGCTGCGCTTCAAGGCATCGGTGAGGATCAGGTTCACCAGCCGCACCACCGGGGCCTCGTCGGCACTCGCCTCGAGATCCTTGATGTCGAGGTTCTCCTCCTCCTCGAGGAGCTCGAGCGACGCCTCGTCCACCGTCGAGAGGTCCTCCATGACCTTCTTCAGCTCGATGGAGTGGCTGGTGCCGAAGTACTTGTCGATCGCTTCTCTCAGGGCCTCTTCCGAGGCCACGACCGGCTCGACCCGATAGCCGGTGATGAACGTGATGTCGTCCATCGCGAAGACGTTCGACGGGTCGGTCATGGCCACGGTCAGGGTGGCGCCGGTCTTGGACACCGGAATGAACTGGTACTTGCGCGCGACGTCGGCCGGAATCAGGCGGATGATCGCCTCGTCAATGTCGAAATGTTTGAGGTTGATCGACGGGACGCCAAACTGCTGCGAAAGGCAGTCGAGAATGTCCTCCTCGGTCACGAAACCGAGGCTCACGAGATGCTCGCCGAGGCGGCCTCCATTGGCCCGTTGCTCCTCGAGGGCCTTGGCCAGCTGATGCTCGTTGATCAGCTTGGCTTTGATCAGAAGTTCGCCGATTTTCAGTGCCATACATGCCGTCCAAAACGATTGTCGAATGCACCTAAAATTGTAGCACCCGGTGAGGCGTGACTCATGTGTGGGTCGGACCGAAATAAAAGCGCATCCCATCTATCGTAACAAACGGACCATCTTTCGGGCCAACGGCCGGAATTTTCTTTCTCGGGACGGCATCGTCGGCGGCTCACAGCGCCGCGAGGAGCTGCCGCGCCGCAGCGCCGATCTCCGCTGCGGCGACCTCCCGGAAAGACCGGCTTCGGGCCGAGCCGGACGCCCGGCCGGCCGGGTCGGTCGACCCGGAGACCACCGCCGTCCGAACGCCGAGAGGGCCGTTGCGGCGCCAGTCGCTGGCGAGAAAGACCGCGACGGTCGGGACCTTGAAGCTGGCGGCGAGATGGACCGGCCCGGTGTCGCCGCCGATCACCAGCGCGGCGCCGCCGAGCAGGGCCGCGAGCTCCTCGAGATCGGTGGGCGGCGCGAGATGGGCGCCGGCGGCAGCGGCGACCCGCCCGGCCCGGGTCTGCTCGCCCGGCCCCCAGGCCACCACCACCTCGAGCACCGATCCCGAAGCGAGGTCGCGGGCCACCGCAGCGAGGGTGCTCTCGGCAATCAGCTTGTGGCCGCCGCCGGCCCCCGGCAGCAGCACGGCGTAGCTCGTGCCGGTCCAGGGTCCGGAGGGACACCGCCCGGCGACCCTCGACAGCAGCCACGAGCCGTCGGGTGGCGCGAGTGCCGGCGGCGCCGCGCCCACGGCGCGGACCAGCTCGAGATTGGTCCGAGCGACGTGCGTGCCGGCCGGCGCCCCTTCCACCGTCCCGGTGTACGCGAAGCCGGCGAGGCGTTCGCGGCGCCACGGGCGGGCGAGGCCGATGCGGCGGGGCGCGCCGGTCCAGCGGGTCACGAGAGCGGACTTCAGCAGCCCTTGCGAGTCGAGGGCCAGCTCGGGCTGCAGCTCGTGCAGACCGCTCTTGAGGACGCCGATCTCGAAGCGCGTTGCCGCCGACAGCGGACGACGCCGCCAGGATCGGGTGCGGGTGGTGAGCACCGAGTCGACCGCGGGGTGCCCTTCGACGAGCGTGCGAAACGCTTCCTCCACCACCCACGTCAGGTGCAGGCGCGGCTCGGCCGCGCGCAACGCCTCGGCCAGCGGCCAGGTGTGGACGATGTC
>CAZMED010000196.1:0-3367 GCA_964565045.1 uncultured Thermoanaerobaculia bacterium | reverse complement strand
ATGATGCCGATGAGATCCGTGGTCGCGTGATCCTTGGGGTCGCCGCAGATGGCCGTGCGGCCGCCGTAGGCCGCGACCACGGCGCGCTCGGGGACCGTGTCGATCGTGTAGTCGGTGCCCTTGGCGTGGACCGCCGGCATCAGTCTCTCGAGGACCGGCGCCACCGTGAGGTCGTCGAACAGGCAGATGCGGTCCACCATCCACAGGTGGGAGAGGATCTCGACCCGCTCGTCCTCGGGGATGATCGGCCGCAGGGTACCCTTGCTCGACCGCACCGAGTCGTCCGAGTTGACCGCCGCCACGAGCCGGTCGCCGAGGGTTCGGGCGGCGGCGAGGTAGCGCAGGTGGCCGACGTGCAGCACGTCGAAGGCGCCGTTGACGAGGACCACGGCGAGGCCCCGCTCGCGCCACGCGGCGCACTCGGCGGCGAGCTCGTCGATGCTGGAGAGCTTCTTCTCAGGGGGCGTCACCGGAGCCTCCGCCGGCCGCGACCGCGGCCCGCAGCTCGGCCGCCGGCACGGTGGCGGTGCCGAGCTTCATGACGACCAGCCCGGCGCCGATGTTGGCCAGGCACGCAGCTTCGAACGGCGAGGCGCCCGCCGCCAGCGCGACCGTCAGCACGGCGAGCACGGTGTCGCCGGCGCCGGTCACGTCCGCAACCTCGTCGCTGCCGAAGACGGGGATGTGGCGGGCGCCGCTCGCTTCGGCCAGGGTCATGCCGCGGTTGCCCCGGGTGGCGAGCACGAAGTGCGCGCCGAGCGCGCGCCGGAGCTCCTCGGCGCCGGCGGCGACCTCTGCGTCGCCGGCCAGGCGCCGGCCGCAGAAGGCCTCGAGCTCCTCCAGATTGGGCGTCGCACCGCCGACGCCGGCATACTCGCCGATCCGATACCGCGAGTCGAGGCAGGTCCACGGCCCGCCGGCCGCCTTGCTCACCTTCCTCACCGCGTCCGGCGGCGCGAACCCGTACCCGTAGTCGGAGACCGCGACCGCGTCGGCGCCGGCGACCGCAGCTGCCAGGCGCTCCTCGAGCTCGCCGCGCCAGGCGCCGTCCTCCGGCAGCTCGTCCTCGATGTCGTAGCGCGCAACCTGGTGCTTGAGCGACGACGGCCCGCCGCCGAGCACGCGGACCTTGGTCGGGGTGCGGTAGCCCGCCACTGTGACGATGCTGCCGTCGTCGATTCCGCGTTTCAGGAGCGCCGCGCGCAGGGCCTCCCCGGGCTCGTCGTCGCCGACCGCAGCCACTGCCGTGACGCGCGCGCCCAACGCGGCGATGTTGGCCAGGGCGTTGGCGCCGCCGCCGGGGACGTCGCGCTGGCTCTCGTGGCGGAGGATGATGACCGGCGCCTCGCGGGAGATCCTCTTCGGGGTGCCGAGGATGAAGCGATCGAGCACCAGGTCGCCGCACAGCACGACCCTGGTCCCGGCGAAGCGGTCGACGATCTCCAACAGCCGCGCTCTATCGCCCATCTCGTGCCGAAGTGTATCCCATTGCAATCCGTGGCTGGCCGGGCCAGCCGCGAATGGCAGAAAGGCGGGTATTCGGAAGTGGGAGGGCGGGTGGTCAATCCGAAATCCGAAATCCGAAATCCGAAATCGGCCGCTGGGTCTCTCCTATACTGTTCTGCGATGACCACCGATCCACTGTCGCCGCCTCTCGCTCGCTGGGACGGCCTCCACCTGGTCCTCGACCTGCAGCGGGTGGAGCGCCACCTCGACCGCCTGCTGGCGGGCGCCGACGCCATCCGCGACCTGCGCCTCGGCGGCGCGGGCGATGCCATCGCCGCCGAGGCGACCGTCGTGTGGAAGGGCGTGCCGGCGAGAGTCAGCCTGGAGCTGGCCGAGATTCGCCTGCACCACCGCCACCTCGGCTTCCGGATGCGCAGGCTGCGCGCCCTCGGCGGGCTGCCGGTGCCGCGAGCGGCGGTGGAGCACGGGCTGAAGGCCCTCGAAAGCCCGATTCTCACCGTGGTGTCCGGTCAGGGGATTGTCGTGATCGACCTCCGGCGATGGCTGCCGGCGGAGCTCGCCGTGCGGGTGGTCACGGTCCAGGCGACGGCGCGCTCGCTCCACCTCTGGTTCGGCGCCGGCGAGCTCGTCGAGGTCCCTGCAAGCGGTCGGGATCTCCTCCCGGCGGATACCGGGTCCGCCTGAGCTTCAAACCACGGGGACGGACGGGCATCCGGTGCCGGTGTTCGCCTGCGCTGTCGCGAGCCGGTGGCCCCGAACGGAGCCGGTCGCGCGACACAGCGCCGAATTGTGCGCGGGCAGGACACGGATGCGCGCAGAATGCCTTGACAGGCGGGGTTTGCTTGAGTAGAGTCTTGTTCCCCTGTGCCCACAGGGACGGTGAACCGGCACGCGAGGATTGGTGAAAATGCGCAGTTACGTACCGAAAGAGAATGAGATCTCGCGCGATTGGGTCGTCCTCGACGCCGCCGACCAGGTGCTCGGTCGGCTCGCGACGGAGGCCGCCCGGTTGCTGCGCGGCAAACACAAACCGGAGTTCACGCCCTTCCTCGACACCGGCGACTTCGTGGTCGTGGTCAACGCGGAGCGGGTGCGGCTCACCGGGACCAAGATCGACGACAAGGTGTACTACCGGCACTCCGGACGGCCCGGCTCGCTGAAGTCGGAAACCGCCCGCGAGAGGCTGGGCAGCCGACCGGAGCGCGTCATCGAAGCCGCCGTGTGGGGGATGCTGCCGAAGAACCGTCTCGGCCGCAAGCTGCTCAAGAAGCTCAAGGTCTACAGCGGTCCCGATCATCCACACGAGGCGCAACAGCCGAAGACCTACACCCTGTGATCTGAGAGGGGGAGCTCGTGGCAGAGATCCAGTACTACGGCACCGGGCGGCGCAAGACCTCGGTCGCGCGCGTCTACCTGCGGCCCGGCAGCGGCAAGATCGAGATCAACCATCGCGACTTCGACGACTACTTTCCGAACCGCGTGCTCAAGATGGTCATCCGGCAGCCCCTGCTGCTGACCGAGACCGCGGACAAGTTCGACATCTTGATCAACGTCGAGGGCGGTGGCCCGGCCGGACAGGCCGGCGCGATCCGCCACGGCATCTCGCGCGCCCTGCTCGAGTTCAACGTCGAGCTGCGGCCGCGCCTGAAGACGGTCGGCTTCCTGACGCGCGACGCGCGCAAGGTGGAACGCAAGAAGTACGGGCAGCCGAAGGCCCGCAAGCGGTTCCAGTTCTCCAAGAGGTAAGGGAGAGTTTCGTGGCAACGATTCAAATGAAGGAGCTGCTCGAAGCTGGAGTCCACTTCGGGCACCAGACCCGCCGCTGGAACCCGAAGATGAAGCCCTTCATCTTCGGCAAGCGCAACGGCATCCACATCGTCGACCTGCAGAAGACCCTGCA
>CAZMED010000195.1:0-5910 GCA_964565045.1 uncultured Thermoanaerobaculia bacterium | reverse complement strand
GGGCGTTCGAGCTGCGCAACGGTCTTCCCGGTGGGGTTCCACCACGGACGACCGGACCCGACGTGGTGCGGGCGATGTCGACCGAGCAGTGGCTCGACTTCGTCGCCATCAGCATGGACCCGAAGCGGGCCGACGGAATCAGCTTCACGATCAACCTCGTCACTCCCGACAACGGCGAGCGCTTCGCGGTGGAGATGAGCAACGCGACCCTGACAACGATCGCGGATGAGCAGGCGAAGAACCCCGATCTGACGATCACGGTCAACCGCGCCGACCTCAATCAGGTGATGATGGGCATGGCGTCCTTCGACGACCTGATTGCGGCCGGCAGGGCGACGTTCGAGGGCGACCGGACGGGCTTCGACCAGCTGCGCTCGATCCTCGTGCCGTTCACGCCCGACTTCGAGATCCTGCCCGGCACAGCGCCGCAGCGGAAGGCCACCCCGCCGAAGCCCTTCGAGGTGCTGCAGCAGATCGATCTCGAGCACGACTGATCGGCGACTGATGCCGGGTGCGCCTCGCCGCTGGTGGCGAGGCGCCAGAAAGGAGGAGGACCGTGATCCAGAATCGGAAGCGCGGGGTGTGGTGGGGCCGGTGCGCGCTGATCGCGCTCGCCTGCTGCGTGCTCGGCGGCCCGCCGGCATGGGCCCAGGACGAGGCCACGGAGGAGGACGAGTACGAGTTCAACCTCGCCCAGCAGCTCAGCAACCCGGTCGCCGCGCTGATCAGCGTGCCCCTGCAGTTCAACTTCGACCGGGGCATGGGCCCTGCGGACGACGGTGAGCGCTTCCTGCTCAACGTCCAGCCGGTGGTGCCGTTCTCGCTGTCGCCGAAGTGGAACCTCATCTCGCGCACCATCCTGCCGGTCATCGACCAGCAGGACGTGGTGCCCGGGGGCGGCAGCCAGTCCGGGCTCGGCGACACCGTGCAGAGCCTCTTCTTCTCACCGGCGAAGCCGACGGCCGGCGGGCTCATCTACGGCGTCGGGCCCGTGCTGCTGCTGCCGACCGCCACCGACTGGCGGCTCGGCACCGAGCAGTGGGCCGCGGGACCGACCGGGGTCGTCCTCAAGCAGCAGGGCCCCTGGACCTACGGCGCCCTGGCGAATCACCTGTGGTCCTATGCAGGCGACAGCGAGCGGGCGAGCGTCAACGCGACCTTTGTGCAGCCCTTCGTCACCTACGTCACCTCCACTCACACCACCTTCGCCGTCAACACGGAGACCACCTACGACTGGAACAACGACCAGTGGACGGTGCCGCTCAACCTCACCGTCGCGCAGCTCTTGAAGGTCCGCAGCCAGCTGTTTCAGGTGGCCTTCGGCGCACGCTACTGGGCGGAAGGCTCCGATCTGGCGCCGGAGGGATGGGGCTTCCGCTTCACCACGACGCTGCTCTTCCCGCGGCGGTGAGGATCAGCACAGGGGCAGCGGGGTTCGGCGCCGGTCGGCACCGCACCGAGGCTCGCGTGACGACCACCGGGCCGCCTCGGCGGCCCGGTGGGCCTCGCCCGCAGGGACGTGATCGAACCACAGCGAGCCGCCCGTGGCGCAGCCCGCGGATGGCGGAGACGGAGGAACCATGACCGCGGCGACCGACCGGAAGTTCTCCCGCCTGATGCTGACCGCCATGGTCGTGGGCTCCATGGTCGGGGCGGGCATCTTCTCGCTGCCTGCCCGCTTCGGCACCGCCACCGGGCCCCTGGGGGCCGTCATCGCCTGGATGGTCGCCGGCGGCGGCATGCTGATGCTCGCCCTCGTCTTCCAGTCCCTGGCAGTCCGCAAGCCGGAGCTCGACGCCGGCATCTACGCCTACCCGAAGGCGGGCTTCGGCGACTACCTGGGCTTCGCCGCGGCCTTCGGCTTCTGGGCCGGCACCTGCCTCGGCAACACCACCTACTTCATCCTCATCGGCTCCACCGTCGGCAAGCTCCTGCCGGCCTTCGGAGAGGGCAACACCGCGACCTCCGTTGCCGTCTCGTCGGCCATCCTCTGGGCCGTCCACTTCACGGTCCTGCGGGGCATCCAGGAGGCGGCCTTCATCAACACGGTGGTGACCGTCGCCAAGATCGTCCCCATCGTCCTCTTCATCGTCATCGCGGGCTTCGCCTTCAAGGCCGACCTCTTCGCAGCGGGCTTCTGGGGCGGCGCCGAGCACTCCGTCGCGGGGGTCTTCGACCAGGTGCGCGGCACCATGCTGGTCACCGTCTTCGTCTTCATCGGCATCGAGGGCGCGAGCGTCTACTCCCGCTACGCCAGGCGACGGGAGGACGTGGGCTGGGCCACGGTGACGGGCTTCGCCGGCGTGCTCGGGCTGCTGGTGCTGGTGACGCTGCTGCCCTACGGCATCATGGGGCGCGCCGAGCTGGCCGGGCTGCGGCAGCCGTCCATGGCGGGCGTCCTGGGAGCCGTGGTCGGTCCCTGGGGGACCTGGTTCGTGAGCATCGGGCTCATCGTCTCGGTCCTCGGCGCCTACCTCGCCTGGTCGCTACTGGCCGCCGAGGTCTTGTACTCCGCCGCCAGGAGCGAGCTGGTCCCGCAGGCGCTGGCGCGGGAGAACGTGAACCGGGTGCCCGTCGCAGCGGTGTGGCTCACCAACATCATGGTCCAGTCCTTCCTGATCGTGACCCTGTTCGCCCAGCAAGCGTTCGACCTGGCGCTCGACATGACCAGTGCCAAGACCCTGATCCCCTACGTCCTCGTGGCTGGCTACGCCCTCAAGCTGGCCATCACCCGTGAAACCTACGAGACCGACGGCGCGCGCCGAAAAACGGACCTGATCTGGGCCGCGATCGCCACCCTCTACACCATCTTCATGCTGGTGGCCGGCGGGCTCAAGTTCGTGCTGCTGTCGTTCATCATCTTCGCGCCGGGGACCGTCCTCTTCATCGTCGCCCGCCGCGAGCGGGGTCGGCGGATCTTCACCCGGCTGGAACGAGCCCTGTTCGTCATCGTACTCGCCGGGGCCGCGTACGGAGTCTACGCGCTCGCCACCGGCATCATCTCCATCTGACCGTCACAAGGAGCCAACAGCATGAGCACGGGAAAGCCCTCCACACCGTCCTACGGCGTCCACTCCGAGGTCGGGACCCTGCGCAAGGTCCTGGTCTGCGCTCCGGGCCTCGGCCACCTGCGCCTCACGCCGAGCAACAACGACGACCTGCTCTTCGACGACGTGCTGTGGGTCGAGATGGCCAAGCGCGACCACTTCGACTTCATCACCAAGATGCGCGACCGCGGGGTCGAGGTCGTGGAGATGCACGAGCTGCTGGCCGAGACGGTGGCGATCCCCGAGGCCCGCGACTGGCTCCTGGACCGCAAGATCACACCCGACAACGTGGGCCTGGGGCTGATGGAGAGCACCCGCGCCTACCTCGACAGCCTGCCGCCCCGGACACTGGCGGAGTACCTGGTCGGCGGTCTCTCGGTGGTCGACCTGCCGGACGAGTACTGCTCCTCGGGCTACCTGTCGCTCGTGCGGGAGGCCCACGGCGTGCACGAGTACCTGCTGCCGCCCCTGCCCAACACGCTCTACACGCGCGACACCACCTGCTGGATTTACGGCGGCGTGACCCTCAACCCCCTGTACTGGCCCGTGCGCCGCGAGGAGACGCTGCTCACCACCGCGATCTACAAATTCCACCCCGACTTCGCCGGCGCAGGCATCCAGGTCTGGTGGGGCGATCCCGACCGGGACTTCGGCCGCGCGACCCTGGAGGGCGGCGACGTCATGCCGGTGGGCAACGGCGTCGTCCTCATCGGCATGAGCGAGCGCACCTCGCGCCAGGGCATCTCCCAGGTCGCGAGGGCCCTGTTCGAGAAGGGCGCCGCCGAGCGCGTGATCGTCGCCGCCATGCCCAAGCTGCGCGCGGCGATGCATCTGGACACCGTCTTCACCTTTGCCGACCGGGACCTGGTGACCCTCTACCCGCCGATCATGGACCAGGTTCGCGCCATCTCGCTGCGGCCCGGCGATGGCCCTGACGGCATCGACGCGGCCATGGAACGCAAGCCCTTCGTGGAGGTCGTCGCCGAGGCCCTGAACCTCAAGAAGCTGAGGGTCATCGAGACCGGGGGCGATCACTACGCGGCCGAGCGCGGCCAGTGGGACAGCGGCAACAACCTGGTCTGCCTGTCGCCGGGGGTGGTAGTCGCCTACGACCGCAGCACCTGGACCAACACCGAGCTGCGCAAGGCCGGGGTGGAGGTGGTCACCATCGTGGGGGCGGAGCTCGGCCGCGGCCGCGGCGGCGGCCACTGCATGACCTGCCCCCTGCTCCGCGATCCGGTGGATTATTGATGGGCTTCCCGGCCGGAAACCCGACGTTGGATCGGTGCCAGTGGCGGGGCACGGCACTGGGCGTCGCGTTTCTCCTGGGCATGGCCACCGTAGCCCGGGCCGGGTCGGATCCGATCTCCGATCACCTCGAGCGTGGGCAGACATACCTGGAAAATGGCGAGTACGCCAACGCCGTGCTCGAGTTCGAACAGGTCCTGCGCTTCGACAACCTGCCGCCGGACCTTCGCGAGCGGGCCGAGGTCTATGCCCGGGCCGCGCGGGACTACCAGGCGGGCAAGCGCCTGAGCAGGAACGGCTACGCCGAGACCGGTGGCGGCCACTACCGGGAGGGCGTCACCGGCACCACCAATGCGCTGGGCATCGACCCCGCGCGGGACTGGTTCTGGAAGGCGCGCGTCGGCGGCGGGCTGAGCCGCCTCGTCGGCCACGACTCGACGCTCGACGCCAGTCTCGATTACACCTTCCGACACTTCGATGACGCCGGCCGACCACACGACTCCGACCTGTTCTGGAACGCGGCCGTGATTCGATCCCTGAATGGCGGCAGCCGCTCCATCGGCGTGCGCGGCTGGGCGAGCCATCGGGGCCAGGACGGCTATCGCCAGGACTACGGTCTGTTCGTCAATCGCGCCGTCGTGCTCGACCCCGACAACGAGATCGCGGTCGAGGCAGAGGTCCGGGCCCGGCGCTACCCCACCGGGGAGGAGCGTGCGGGAAGCCGCGACATCGCAGAGATCTGGCTGAGCTGGTCTCGAGCCCTCGCGGGCGGCAAAGGCGCTTTCACGTCGACCTTCAACGGCGGTCGCGAGTTCCCGACGCACGATCCTGCCGCCGACGATCAGAACTTCTTCGGCGCCCAGCTCGAGGGGAGCATCGCCCTCAACGATCGCGTCGGCGTCTTCCTGTTCGCCCTGTGGCAGCACAGCCGCGTCCACGAGGACGTGGCCATCGGCGACGGCGACGCCATAGCGAGGACCTTCGACAACAACCTCGACAGCTACGAGCTCGCCGCCGGCCTCGCCTATTCGCTCGCGCGCGGCTGGTCCGTCCGTCCGGAGCTGCTGTATCTGCGCGACGAGGGCGACGCGCTTCTCAGTGACTACAGCGCGACCGAGATCTGGATAACGGTCCGAAAGTCGTTCTAGGAGTATGATGACGCCGCTGTCAGAAAACCATATTGTCGAGCCGCCCGAGTTGCTGCCCGGTGAGCGCCGGTCGCAGCCGCCTGGCGCGGCGGCAGATAGCACTTGGAACAATGTGCGATCACACGTGAAGGAGTACCTCGAGATGAACCGATACCTCTGGTCGCTGGCGTTCGTCGTCCTGCTCGGCTCGTCGACCGTGTCCTGGTCCCAGGAGCGGCCCTTGATCTGCTTCGGAACCGAGCCCTTCTGGAGCCTCGAGCTCACCGAACCGGGGACGGCGCGCTTCTCGACGCCGGACTCTCCCCCCATCGACTATCGCGGCGCCGCGAGCACGCTTTCGCCACGAACGGAAACGGTCTGGCGTGGTCGGTCGACCGCCGCGGACGGCGGCGAGCTGGTCGCTTTTATCCGTCAGGGCCCCTGCAGCGACGGGATGTCCGAGACAGTCCACCCCTACTCGGTCAACG
>CAZMED010000194.1:0-5910 GCA_964565045.1 uncultured Thermoanaerobaculia bacterium | reverse complement strand
ACGCCTACCTGCTGCTGTTCATGGGCTCGATGCTCGGCGTGGTGCTGTCCGAGAATCTGATCCAGCTGCTGGTTTTCTGGGAGCTGACCAGCCTCACCTCGTTCCTGCTGATCAGCTACTGGCGGCACCGCGAGGACGCCCGCGAGGGCGCCATCATGGCGCTCGCGATCACCGGCGGCGGCGGCCTCGCCATGCTGGGCGGCTTCCTCATGCTCGGCACGATGGCGGGCAGCTTCAACCTGTCCGTGGTCCTGCAGTCCGGGGACGCGATCCACGGGCACCCGTGGTACGTCCCGGCACTGGTGCTGATTCTGCTCGGCGTCTTCACGAAGTCCGCCCAGTTCCCCTTCCATTTCTGGCTGCCCCACGCCATGGCGGCGCCGACGCCGGTCAGCGCGTACCTGCACTCGGCCACCATGGTCAAGGCGGGGGTCTTCCTGCTGGCCCGACTGTTCCCCGCCCTCTCATTTTCGACGGAATGGTCCGTCCTGGTCGGTGGGGCGGGCCTCGCCACCCTGGTGATCGGGGCGGGCACGGCGCTTTTCAAGCACGACCTGAAGGGCCTGCTGGCGTACTCGACCGTGAGCCACCTCGGCCTGATCACCCTGCTCTTCGGCATCGGCACGCCGCTCGCGGCCGTCGCCGCGCTGTTCCACATCGTGAACCACGCGACCTTCAAGGCGTCGCTGTTCATGGCGGCCGGCATCATCGACCACGAGGCGGGGACCCGCGACATGCGCCGGCTGGGCGGCCTGTGGCGCTGCATGCCGTACACGGCCGTGCTGGCGATGGTCGCCGCGGCCGCGATGGCGGGCGTGCCGCTGCTCAACGGATTCCTTTCGAAGGAGATGTTCTTCGCCAAGACGGTGTACCTGTCAGCCGAGGGTACGACCCCGTGGCTGCCCGTGGTGGCGACTCTGGCCGGAGTCTTCGCCGTCGCGTACTCACTGCGCTTCATCCACGATGTCTTCTTCGGCGGCGATCCCGTGGATCTGCCGCGGGTGCCCCACGAGCCGCCGCGCTGGATGAACGTGCCGGTCGAGCTCCTGGTCCTGGTCTGCGTGGCGGTCGGCGTGGTGCCCGCCTGGACCGTCGGCCCGTTTCTCGAGGTCGCGGCGAGGGCGACCCTGCAAGGCGAGCTCCCCGAGTACAGCCTGGCACTCTGGCACGGTTTCACGCCTGCGCTGGGCATGAGCATGCTGGCCCTTCTCGGTGGCGTGCTGGTTTACGTTCGACGCGCGAGGCTGTTCGTGCTGTACGACCGGGTCATGGCCCGGATCGACGCGCGCGAGATGTACCGCTGGCTCGAGGCCCGGCTGTATCAGATCGTCGAGGGTTTGAGCGCAGTGCTCGAACGGCCATCGCTCCACCGACTGGTCGCCGTGCTGACCCTGGTCGCCTGCGTCGCGGCGGTCATCGGATTCGCGGGACATTCCCCGTTGAACGGCGGCCGGCCGTTGACGCCCGTCGATCCGATCAGTCTGGCGGCCTTTCTCGGGCTCCTGATCGGCACCCTCGGCACGGTCGTCCTGCATCGCGAGCGTTACCTCGCCGTGGTGTTCCTCAGCGTCGTCGGATTGTTCATCGCCCTCACCTTCGTGAAGTTCTCGGCGCCCGATCTGGCACTGACCCAGCTGTCGGTCGAGCTGGTGACCATCGTGCTGCTGCTGCTGGCGTTGTTCTTCCTCCCGCAGAGGAGCCCGGACGAGTCCCGACCGGTCCTGCGCGGCCTCGACCTGGGGCTCGCCGTGCTCGCAGGCAGCGGCGCGGGGCTGCTCAGCTGGGCGGTGTTGAGTCGACCCTACGAGACGATCTCGGGCTATTTCCTCGACAACGCGGTTTCCGGCGCCGGCGGCGCGAACGTGGTGAACGTCATCCTGGTCGATTTCCGCGGCTTCGACACCCTCGGCGAGATCATCGTGCTCGCACTGGCCGCAGTCGGCATCTTCTCCCTCCTCGAGGGCGTCCAGCTGCAACAGCCGACCGGGGACGAGACGGCGCGGCCCTGGAACTGGGACACCCACCCGCTCATCATGGCGATCTTCTCCCGGCTCCTGCTGCCGCTCGCCCTGCTGGTGTCGCTGTTTCTGCTGCTGCGCGGGCACAACCAGCCGGGCGGCGGTTTCATCGCCGGTCTCATCACGGCGGTCGCCCTGATCCTGCAGTACCTCGCCAACGGCATCGCGTGGACGATCCAGCGCGTGAGGAGAACGCTGCACCCGTTGCTCGGCATCGGTCTGCTGATCGCGGTTTCAACCGGTGCGGCGAGCTGGCTGTTCGACAGCCCGTTCCTCACCTCCGCTTTCACCCACGTGCACTGGCCGCTGGTGGGCGATCTCGAGCTCGCCTCGGCGATGCTGTTCGACCTCGGAGTTTTCCTGGTGGTCGTCGGCGTCACTCTTGCCGTGCTGGTCCGGTTGGCCACGTTCCACCGCGCCGAGGAGTCAACCGGACCGCACCCGGGGGAGCGCGGCTGATGGAGGCGCTGGTGTCCGTGGCCATCGGGGTTCTCACCGCCTGTGGGGTCTTTCTGAGCCTTCGTGGTCGGACCTTTTCGGTCATCCTGGGGCTGACCCTGCTCTCGTACGCGGTCAACCTCTTCGTTTTCGCCATGGGCCACCTGGCCATCGGGGCGCCGCCCATCATCGAGGCTTCGCGCACCACCTACGCCGACCCGCTGCCGCAGGCGCTGGTCCTGACCTCGATCGTGATCAGCTTCGGAATGACCGCCTTCGTCGTCATGCTCGCCCTGCGTGCGCGAGCGGACCTCGGCAACGACCACGTCGACGGCAGGGGAGACGACGCGTGAGTCACCTGCCGATCCTGCCCTTGATGGTGCCGCTGCTGGCGGCGATCGCGCTGGCGCTGTTGCGCGAGTGGTCGATGCCGGTGCGGCGCACGATCAGCCTCGCTGCCAACTTCATGTTGTTGCTGGTCGCGCTGCGGCTGCTCGGCGCCAGCTCGGGCGGCGAGATCGAGGTGTACCGTCTCGGCAACTGGCCCGCGCCGTACGGCATCGTCCTCGTCGCCGACCGCCTGGCGGCGGTGATGGTTGTCACGACCGCCCTGTTGTCGGTGTGTGTGGTGTGCCATGCGGCCCTGGGCGCCGACCGCTGCGGGCGCTACTTCCATCTCCTGTTCCAGCTCCAGCTCTTCGGGCTCAACGGCGCCTTCCTCACCGGCGATCTGTTCAATCTCTTCGTGTTCTTCGAGGTCCTGCTGATCGCCTCCTACGGTCTCTTGCTGCAGGGGGGCGGGCAGCTGCGCACGCGCGCAGGACTGCACTACGTGGTCTTGAACGTGGTCGGCTCCATCCTGTTCCTGTTCGCGGTCGGAACCTTGTACGGCGTTCTCGGAACGCTCAACATGGCGGACCTGGCGCAGCGGATGACGGAGCTGGCGCCGCAGCACGTCGGGGTCGTGCGCGCGGCCGGCCTGCTGCTGTTCGTCGTTTTCGCATTGAAGGCCGCGCTGGTGCCGCTGCACTCGTGGCTGCCCGCCGCCTATGCGAACGCGAATCCCCCGGTGGCCGCTTTGTTCGCCATCATGACGAAGGTCGGGGCCTACGCCATCCTCCGGGTCTCCACGCTGATTTTCGGCGACAGCGGGGTGGACGGCGTCGCGGGGCTCGCCGCGCCGTGGCTGCTGCCGTTGGCTCTGGCGACGATCGTGGTCGGAGCGGTCGGAGTCACGACCAGCGCGAGCCTGTCGAAGATTGCGGCCTTCCTGGTCATCGTGTCCGCGGGAACGCTGCTGACGGCCTTCGGCCTGGGCGGGGTGGAGGCGGTCGCTGCCGGTCTCTATTACCTTCTGCACTCGACCTTCGCCGTCGCCGCGCTGTTCCTCCTGGCGGACGTGATCGGGTCGGCCCGGGGCGAGCTGCGCGATCGGCTGGTCGTCGGGCCCGCGCCCGCACGGGCCGACCTCCTGGGCGCCCTCTTCCTGGTGTCGTCGGTTGCCATCGCGGGTGTCCCGCCGCTGTCCGGATTTCTCGGGAAGTTGCTGGTTCTGGAAGCCAGCCTCGGCGGCCCCTGGATGCCCTCGGTCCTCGGTGTGGTGCTGACGACCAGTCTCGCGATCATCTTCAGTCTGGCGCGCTCGGGCAGCCGGATTTTCTTCGTCGGTGACGAAGGAGCCGCCGCGGCTTCCGGTGTGAGCGGCCGGCTCGACCTCGCCCCGCTGCTGACGTTGGTGGCGATCGGGGGCCTGCTGGTGATCTTCGCCGGCCCGGTCCTGGAGTTCACCCAGGCGACGGCCGAACAGCTGGCCGATCCGGGGGCCTACGTGCGAGCTGTCATGCCGCATCCTGCAGGGGTCGGGACACCATGAGACGCCTGCTGCCGCACCCGGTCCTGTCGCTCATGCTGTGGGCCCTGTGGCTGCTGCTGGTCAATGAGATCAGCTTCGGTGACCTGCTGCTGGGCCTGCTGCTGGGCTGGGCGGTTCCCCTGTACACCACGCGCTTCTGGCCGGAAGCGGTGACGATCAGGCGCCCGCTCACGTTGCTGCGGTTCCTGGGAGTGGTGGCCTTCGACATCCTGATCGCCAACCTGGCCGTCGCCCGGCGGGTGCTCGGCCCTCTCGGGGCGATCCGGCCGGCCTTCATCGAGATGGAGCTCGAGCTGCGGACCGACGTGGCGATCAGCCTGCTGGCGAGCACGGTGTCGCTGACACCGGGAACCGTGTCGGCGTTTCTCAGCGCGGACCGGCGACGTCTGGTCATTCACAGTCTGCACACCACCGACCCCGGCGAGGTTCTCGCCACAATCAGGCGGCGCTACGAGGCCCCGCTCAAGGAAGTCCTGGAATCATGCTGAAGATGGCCCTGCTCGTCGCATTCGGAATGGTCGGAGCTGCCATGGTGCTGGCCCTGTGGCGGCTCGTGATCGGCCCCAGCAAACCCGACCGGATTCTGGCACTCGACACCCTCTATGTGAACACCGTCGCGCTGCTCGTGCTGTTCGGAATTCAACTCGCGAGCAACCTCTATTTCGAGGCCGCGCTGCTGATCGCCATGATGGGGTTCGTCGGAACCGCCGCCCTTTGCAAGTACGTGCTGCGCGGCGATCTCATCGAGTGAGGACGGTTCAATGGTCGATCTTCTGCTGTCGATTCTGGTGCTCTTGGGGGCGGCCTTCACCCTCATCGGGTCACTGGGGCTGGTGCGGCTGCGAGACTTCTACACCCGGCTGCACGGACCCACCAAGGCGACCACCCTCGGCGTCGGCAGCCTGTTGATCGCCTCGGCACTGTTCTTCAGTCGTCAGGACCAGGGCCTCAGCCTGCACGAAGCGCTGGTGACGATCTTTCTGTTCATCACGGCGCCGGTCAGTGCCCACCTGATGGCGAAGGCGGCGCTGCACCTGCGGCTGTCGTCGCTCGTCGGGCTTCCTGCCGACGAGCTTCTCGATGGCGCACGGGAGCGGCGCGTCCGACCCGAGCCGTGAGGAGGCTCGCGCCTGCGGCTCCGCCCGGGCTTCGAGCGGGCTGCAGCAGGCGCCCGCCGAGAATGACGGTTCAGTCGCGGCCGATCAGCCGGTGCTCGACCTCGTCCCAGTCGAGCACGTCGAGGTCGGGGCAGCGCGCCCCGAGTGGTGAGGCGGAGTACACCTCGAGCCCTGCCAGGTAGGAGTCGAGCGCCTGGCGGACGATCTCGGCGCGGGTGCAGTTGAGGGACCAGGCCGCTTTTTCGACCCGTGCCACCAGGTCATCGGGCAGGCGAGTTGTCAGCTGTGACATGGGAGCCCTCCACATCGTGTGTTGTAGCAAGCTCGAGTCAAACCGCGGTGTGATGCGGGTCACGGCCGCCGCGCACTGGAGGCTCGAGGCGGAGCCGCTGCGCCGCCACCTCTCGGACACGTCGCCGATCGCGGGGACCTCGCGGCCATCCCGCCGGCGGTCAGCTGCGGC
>CAZMED010000193.1:1457-5944 GCA_964565045.1 uncultured Thermoanaerobaculia bacterium | reverse complement strand
TGATCGTGAAGGGCTGCGCGAAGCTCTCGAACAGGGACGCCATCACCATGTAGATCAGGACCAGCGCGAAACCGAGCAGGAACAGAGCGCTCGCTGCGTCCTGCTCCCCGCTCATCCAGTCCTCGCCCTCCACCACCTCGTAGCCGGCCGGCAGGGCGAGCCCGTCGACGGCCTGCTGGGCCATGCGTTGGGCGACGAAGGAGGGTGTTCCCGACGCGGTGTCGGCTGTGACTCTGAGGGTCGAACGGCGGTCGACCCGCTCGATGGCGCGCGCCCCGGGCGCGGTGTCGAACTCGGCCACCGCTCCGATCGCCTGCCGGCCCGAGCCGAAGGTCAGCGGCAGCATCTTCAGCTGGTCGAGCGTCTGCCGGTCCTGCTCGCGGTGCTGCACCACCACGTCGAGCTCGCGGTCCTCGACCTCGAAGTAGGTCACCGCCCGCGACGACAGCGCCGAGGACACGCTCTGCGCCACGCTCTGCGACGACAGACCGGCCGCCAGGGTGCGCTCGCGGTCGGGGCGCACCAGCACCTCGACGTCGCCGCTCTCCAGCGACGAGTCGGCGTCGCGGACGCCGGGCAGCGCCCGGAGAGCGGCCACCGCCCGGTCGGCGAGGATCTCGAGGATCTCGGAGCGGTCGCCGCGCAGCTGGACCTCGATACTCGAGCCGGATCCGGAGTGGCCGCGCATGGATCGCGACAGCGTGAAGCTCACGCCGGCGCGGGTCGGCAGCAGGGCCTCGACGCGATCGCGGATCTCCGAGGTGTCGAGCCGCCCCTGCTCCTCGTCGACGAGATAGACATCGAAACGGTTGCCGCGGGACCAGCCGCGCGAGCGGCCCGAGCTGCGGCTGAAGGTGTGGGTGATGTTGGCGATCTCGAGCTCCTCGCGGTGCTGGTCGAGGAGCTCGTAAACCTCGTCGTACAGCGCACGCTTCTGCTCGACGGAGTAGCTCTTCGGCGTGTCGACGACGATGCTCACCTGGCGCTCGAACGATGGTGTCTGGAACGTCCGCTCGATGCGTTGGTAGAGGTGCCAGGAGCCGACCAGGGCCAGAAGCACGGCCGCCCCGAAAGCGAGCCGGTGCCGCAGCATGAAGGCGAGGGAGCGTGCGTAGGCGGCCGAGATACGGCTCCAGAGCCCGCCTTCGCGGGCGCGCTCGCCGCCGAGAATGCGCGCCGCCACCATCGGTACGACGGTCACGGCGACCACCAGCGAGGCGGCCATGACCACCACCACGGTCAACCCGATGTTGGTCATGAAGATCGCGAAGCGCCCTCCCGACGGCAGGAAGATCATGGGCAGGAAGACGCACATGGTGGTCAGGGTCGAGGCGGCGATCGGCAGCGCGACCTCGGAGGCGCCGTGCAGGGTCGCGGTGCGGGCGTCTTCGCCGAGCTCCTCGTGGTGGCGGAAGATCGACTCGATGACCACGATGGAGTTGTCCACCAGCATGCCGATGGAGAGCATCAGCCCCATCAGCGACATGATGTTGAGCGTCAAATCGGTCCAGCCGGCCTGCCGCGACAGGTACATGAAGACGAAGGTCACGACCACCGACACCGGGATCGCGATCGCCACCAGCAGCGTGCTGCGAACGCGGCGCAGGAACAGGAACATGAAGATCACGGCGAGGGCGCCACCCAACAGGCCCGTGTTGCGCAGCTCGCTGATGCCGTTGCGCACGTCCGCGGAATCGTCGCGGTAGATGTTGACGTGGAGGCCGGCGGCCCCGGGCAGCTCGAGGATCGCCCCGATCTCGGCCTTGGCGCCGTCGATCATCGCCAACAGATTGGCGGTGGAGGCCTTGTAGAGGCGCACGTTGAGGGCCTCCTGGCCATTGAGGAAGTCCCACTCCTCCTGCTCGGGATAGGCCATCTCGATCTCGGCGACGTCGCCGAGCCGGAGGCCGCCGCCCAGCGGCAGGGCTCGAATCTCATCGAGATTCCTGAGCTTGCCGTCGATGCGCACGAAGTATGCGTTCGATCCGTCGCGCACGGTGCCCACCGACGCCGCCTCGTGGTTCGAGCGGATGACCGAAGCGACCTGGCGGACGTCGATGCCGAGGGCCGCGAGCCGGTCGGGGATGAGATTGATCTGGACCTCGCGGACCTCGATGCCGCCCACATCGACTTCAGCGACGCCTTCCAGCCGCTGCAAGCGGCGGACGATCACGTCCTCGGTGAAGCGGTAGAGGCGTTCGCGGGGCCAGTCGGCGCTGACCTGGAACCGCATGACCGGGCGGTCCGAGCTCTGGAAGCGGCGGATGTCGACGCGCTCGAGATCGGCGGGGAGCCGGTGGCGGATGCGGTCGACCCGGTCGCGGACGTCGACCGCCGCGAGGTCCATGTCGGTGCCGTCGACGAAGCGCAGGCTGACGCTTCCGGAGCTCGCGGTGGCGTTTGCGGTCAGAGTCTCGATGCCGTTGATGGTGCCCAGGATGTCCTCGAGCGGCCTCACGATGAGCCGTTCGGTCTCGGCGGGGGAGGATGACGGGTAGGGGGCGTTGACCGAGATGTAGGACGACGAGAAGGTCGGCAGGAACTCGAGCGGCAAACGGGTCAGCGACAGCCAGCCGAGCACCAGCACGCCGAGCACCGCCATGGTCATGGTGACCCGGCGCTCGACTGCGAAGCGGATGATGGGGTTGACCTTCACGGCAGCACGCGACGTCCGAACGAGGCGTCATTGAAGCACGGTTCGGCCAATCTGCACAGCGGATAATTCGGCGGGGTTTCGGTCGCATTCCTGGCGATCGGATGGTTCGGGACCCGTGTCCCGCCCTCAAGCCTGCCCGCTCCGTGATCGCTCATTCAGGTTTCTCCGGCACCAGGGGGAAGGGGTGCGGCGGCCGTGCCGGCCGCCGCACCCGAGGGAGGAGGCGAGAGAACCTAGTTGGAACGGCGCCCGCCGGGCCGCCGCATGTGCCGTTTGCCGGCCTCGCCGCGCATCGCTTCGAGCTCGGTGAGCTGCTCCGGTGTGAGCACCGCGAGGGCCCGCGCCTTCGTGCGCTGCGCCACCACCATCTGCTCGGTCCGGAGCCGGGACTGCTCGGCGGCGTGGGCGCGGAACGAGCCTTCGTCGAAGACCGTGGGGTCGGCCTGCGCGGCGCGGTAGGCCTCGCGACCGGCCCGGATCTCCTCGGCGTAGCCCTCGATCGTGGGGCGCGCCTCGTCGAGGATCGTCTCGATCGCCGCCACCTGCTCGTCGCTCAGTGCGAGCCGCTCGGCAAGTCGCGGCAGCATGTGCTCGAGAAAGCCCGGGCCGGCACCGTCGTCGAAGCCGCCCATGTGGCCGCCGTGGCGCCCATGCCCTGCGACCGACCCCATCCCGGGGCCGCCCTGCGCGAGGAGCGCGGTGGGTGCGGCGATGGCCGCCGCAACCGCGATGCCGAGAAAGATCTTTCGTGCCTTCATGATTCCCTCCTTGGGTGTCGCCGCCTCGGCGGCGTTCGTTCGGTCGCCGAGTGAAACGACCGCACCGTCTTCAGTGTTGACGATCCTGCGCAAGGAAACACGAGGCCTTCCTTAAGAAGCGTGAACGCCGGCCGCAGGCTGCTAGGATCGTGACATGGCGGCGGTGCTGATCATCGACGACGACGTCGGCCTGTGCGAGCTCGTGGCCGAGTACCTCGAGGGCGAGGGCTTCGAGGTCGACGCCGTCCACGACGGTCCCTCCGGAGTCGAGCGGTGCCTTGCGACGGAACCGGACCTCGTGATCCTCGACGTCATGCTCCCGGGCCTCGGGGGATTCGCGGTCCTCGGCGCGATCCGCGAGCGCTCGAAGGTGCCGGTGGTCATGCTCACCGCCCGCGGCGACGAGGTGGACCGCATCGTCGGCCTCGAGATGGGCGCCGATGACTACCTGCCGAAGCCCTTCAACCCGCGCGAGCTGGCGGCCCGCATCCGAGCCATCCTCCGCCGGGCGGGCGGCGCCGACGACGGCGGCGGCGGCGAGCCCGATGCCCTGACGGTCGACGATCTGCAGATGGACCTCGGGGCGCGGCAGGTGCGCTGCGGCGGCGCCGAGATCGAGCTCACCGGTGCGGAGTACTCGATCCTCGAGATCCTGGTGCGCTCCGCGGGCAGCGTCGTGGCCCGCGACGAGCTCTCGCGACAGGCCCTGGGGCGCCGTTCGAGCACCTTCGACCGCAGCCTCGACGTCCACCTGTCGAACCTGCGCCGCAAGCTCGGGCCCCGCCCCGACGGCGGCGAACGCATCAAGACCGTGCGCGGCGTCGGCTACCTGTACGTCAAACCGAGCGGATCATGACCATCAGTTTTGAGTTTTGAGTTATGAGTTTTGAGTTACCACCCGCCCACCCGGCTCAGGGTAAAGGGTGAAGGGGTTAAGGGTTGCAGGCCATGAGAAGCGAAAGCCGGGGTTTCGGGGGAGGATGGTTGGAAATCCGAAATCCGAAATCCCAAATCCGAAATCCCCGGGTTGGTCGGTCGGAAACCCGAAATCCCAAATCCGAAATCCCAAATCC
>CAZMED010000193.1:0-1357 GCA_964565045.1 uncultured Thermoanaerobaculia bacterium | reverse complement strand
TGAAAACCCTCTTCATCCGCATCTTCGTCTGGTTCTGGCTGGCCACCGTGGCGATCGGCATCGTCCTGGTCGTGACCTCGCCCTTCTTCACCCAGTCGCGCTCGCGGCTCGACCGCTGGCAGCAGGGGGCCGAGCGCTGGGCGGAGGAACGGGTCAATCGGGCGGTTCAGCGGATCGCCGAATCCGGCGCAGAAGGAGCCATGCGGGGGGATGGTCGGGGAGGCGGGCCCCGGGGCCACGAGCACCGCGGTGTGGCGACCTTCGTCTTCGATGAGAGCGGTCGCGAGGTCGCCGAGCGCGACGCCCCCGAAGCGGCGGTGGAGCTGGCCCTCCGGGTCGCGGCGACGGGCGAAGGCGAGGCGGTGCGGAGGGGCGGGTTCCACATGGTGGCGAGGCCGGCCCGCGACCCGCAGGGGCGCGCCTTCGTGGTTGTCGGGACCCTGCACCGGCCGCCGGGCCCCATCGACCTGCTCGAGCCTGAGGCGCTGTGGCTGCGCCTGGCGGCCCTCGCCCTCGTGGTGGGCGGGCTGAGCCTGCTGCTCGCCCGGCACCTCTCGCAGCCGGTGGGCGCCCTGCGGCGCGCCACCCAGCGCCTCAGCGAGGGCGACCTGTCGGCACGGGTCGAGGGCCCGGTGGTGACGCGGCGCGATGAGATCGGCGAGCTCGCCCGCGACTTCGACGCCATGGCCGAGCGGCTGGAGGGCCTGCTCGGCTCGCAACGACGCCTGCTGCGCGACGTCTCACACGAGTTGCGCTCGCCGCTCGCCCGGCTGCGCGTGGCACTCGAGCTCGCCCGCAACCGGGCCGGCGCGTCGGCCGGTGAGCAGCTCGACCGCATCGAGCGCGAAGCCGGGCGGATCGACGAGCTGATCGGGCAGCTGCTGCTGCTCGAGCGGCTCGCGGCGGGCCAGGCCGGCGGCGAGCCGGTCGATTTCGACCTCGCCGACCTCGTCGGCGAGGTGGTGGACGACGCCTCCTTCGAGGCCGTGGCGGCGGGGAGCCGGGTGGCGCTCGGTCCGTGCCCCGACTGCCCGCTGCACGGCCACCCGGGGCTGGTGCGCAGCGCCCTCGACAACGTCCTCCGCAACGCCATCCGTTTCGCGCCCGCCGGGAGCGCGGTCGAGGTCAGCCTCGAGCTCGAGGACGGTTTCGTGCGGGTGACCGTGCGCGACCGCGGTCCGGGCGTCCCCGACGAGCACCTGGGCTCGCTGTTCGAACCCTTCACGCGCGTTGCCGACGCCCGCGAGCGCGGCTCGGGCGGCGCTGGCCTCGGCCTCGCCATCACCCGCCGCGCCGTCGAGCTGCACGGCGGCTCGGTCGGCGTCCGCAATCACCCCGACGGCGGCCTCGAGGTCGC
>CAZMED010000192.1:0-5962 GCA_964565045.1 uncultured Thermoanaerobaculia bacterium | reverse complement strand
GGTGGGCTACGCTGCCTCCATGGCTGAGCGGGTCGCCATCGTCGAGGACGAGCAGAACATCCGGGACAATGTCGCCTTCGCCCTCGAGCGCGAGGGGTACCGGGTGAGCGGCTTCGCCGACGGCATCTCGGCCTGGGAGGCCTTCCAGCAGGAGCTCCCCGAGCTCGTCATTCTGGACATCATCATGCCGCGAATGGACGGGCTCGAGCTCTGCCGCCGCCTGCGGTCGCTGTCCGAAACGCTGCCGATCATCTTCCTGACCTCGCGCGACGAGGAGTTCGACCGGGTGCTCGGGCTCGAGCTCGGCGCGGACGACTACCTGTGCAAGCCCTTCTCGATGCGGGAGCTCCTGGCACGGGTCAAGGTCCTGTTCCGCCGCGTGGCCCTCGGTCGCGAGCCGGCCGGGGCGTCCGAGGAGCTGCTGCACATCGGTGACCTCGAGCTCGACCTGCGGCGCTACACCGCGCGCTGGCGCGCCGCGACGGTGCCGCTGACGGTTACCGAGTTCATGATCCTGCACGCACTCGCGCGGCGGCCGGGGCACGTCAAGACCCGCGACCAGCTGATGACCGAGGGCTATCCCCACGACACCTTCGTGTCCGACCGGACGATCGATTCGCACATCAAGCGGATCCGCAAGAAGTTCCTCGCTATCGATTCCGGGTTCAGCGGTGTCGAGACCGTCTACGGTCTCGGCTACCGCTACACCGAGGGGACTGACTGATCGCCGCGCAATGAAACTGCGCTTTCCATCCCGCATCTCCATCCGACTGCTCGCATTCAACGTCCTGATCGTCTTCCTGCCGGTCGCCGGCGTGCTCTTTCTCGACACCTACGAACGCCACCTTCTGGACGCCCAGGAACGCACCATGGCGCAGGAGGGCCGGCTCCTCGCAGCTGCCCTCGAAGCACGGGACCGGCTCGAGGCCGACGACGCGCTTCGGATCCTGGTGCAGCTCGGCCAACGCCATCTCGCCCGATTGCGGGTCGTCGACGCCGCGGGGGCTGTCATCGCGGACTCCGCCCTGCTGGGACCGCGCCGGGAACCCGACGAGCCCGCCGCCGATCGGTCCGCGGACGAGGCGCCGACCGAGACCAATCTTCTCTACCGCATCGGATCACTGCCCTTCCGCCTCCTGCGCCCGCGCGCGGTCGACGCGACGAGCGGCGCCGACACCGACCTGTCGACCGACCTCCTGGCGCGCCCCGAGGTGCAGAGCGCACTCGCCGGACGCTACGGAGCCGCGACCAGGATCAGCGGCGAGCCGCGACGCTCGGTGACGCTTCACATCGCCATCCCGGTCCGGGTCGAGGGGGCCATCGAGGGCGCGGTCCTGGTGTCGCAGTCCACCGGTCGCATTCTGCAGGCGCTCGACGCCGTCCGCCTCGACGTCTTCAAGGTCTTTCTCCTCAGCCTCGGCGCCGCCGTCGTCCTGAGCCTGGTGGCGGCGACCACCATCGCGCGGCCGCTGGCCAGCCTGCGCCGGCGGGCGGGGACGATCCTCGACCGGCGGGGGCGCCTGCAGGGGTCGTTCTCGCCGAGCGCGCGCCGGGACGAGATCGGCGACCTCGAGCGGGCCCTGGCCGAGCTGACCCGTCAGCTCGACGAGCACCTCCGTTCCACCGAAGCCTTCGCGGCCGACGTCTCGCACGAGTTCAAGAACCCCCTGGCCTCGATCCGCACCGCCACCGACATGGCCCTCGAGGACGTCACCCCGGCCGAGCGGCGGCGGTTCCTGCTCATGATCCAGAAGGACGTCGCCCGGATGGAACACCTCCTGACCGAGGCACGGGAGATCTCGCGCATCGACGCGCTGCTCGATGACGAGGAGCGGTCGGCGGTCCGGCTCGACGAGCTCCTGCCGGCCCTGATCGAGAGCTTCCGGCTGCGCTTTGCCGGCACCGGCCCGGCATTTGACTTCGCCGCCGGCGATGGCAAGGTGGTGGTCGAGGCCTCGGCGGACCGACTGATCCAGGTCTTCGAGAACCTGCTCGACAACGCCGTCAGCTTTTCACCGCCTGGAGGCCGGGTCGCAGTGACCCTGCGCACGGTCGGCGGCAGGGCCGAGGTCACGGTCAACGACGAGGGGCCCGGGGTTCCGGCCGAGCACCGCGATCGGATCTTCGCGCGCTTCTTCACCTACCGGCCCGCAGAAGACAACGGTTTGCACCACACCGGTCTCGGGCTCGCCCTGGTGCGGGCCATCGTCGAGTCCTACGGGGGCGCCGTGGCGGTGGAGGACCGGCGGGGCGGCGGCACCAGGATGGTCGTCACCCTTCCCCTGGCGTCACAGTAGGTCGTTTGGACGTTTGAAGCTTCCACGTTCGAACGTTCAGCTCATCCGGGAACCCGTGAGACGGCCGTGTCGATTTCGGATTTGGGATTTCGGATTTGGGATTTCGGATCTCCACCCGCCCGAGGTTGAACCACCAAGACACCAAGGCACCAAGATTTTCACGAAGAGAATCCTTGGTGTTCTTCTCGGTGCCTTGGTGCCTTTGTGGTTGCGACGGTTCGCGCTGACGCCTCGAAAGGCGACGGTGTCTGGTCATGGTCGACCCGGCTTGGCCACGCCGCGGTCGCGCCACCTGCTCGCTGCCACGGTCGCTGCCGCGGACGCGGCGCTCTGACACTGAAACTGTCACTGAAACTGTCACTGAAACTGTCACTGCCATCTGACGCTGCCACTGCACACCGATCCTGGCTCCTGTCGCTGTCAATCGGACGCGGACTCGGATGCGGACTCGGACGCGGGTGGGGCCGCGGGTGGCTGGGTTCAGCCTGGCTCGGGACCACGGTGCGCCGCGGCGCCGGTATGCCGGAGCTCCCACGACCTCCGGTGCTTCTGTTTCTGAGTCTCCATCCGAGCTTGTGAAGAATGTCTCAAGGGTTCTTTCGCTCGGTTCAGGAAGATGGTAGGATCCTGCGACAGCGGTGATCCAGGCGGACTCCTCCACCGCCGGCCCCGACATCATAACCAGCGGCAGGCACCGCGAGGTCGTCGGCCGCGGAAGAAGGGACGGACGCCTATGATCCTCGGAATCGTCAAAGAGAGCTTTCCGAACGAGGCCCGGGTCGCCATGGTCCCCTCCTTGCTGCCCCAACTGACCAAGGCCGGCATCGAGGTGATCGTGGAACGGGGGGCCGGCACCGACGCGGGCTTCCTCGACAGCGAGTACACGGCGAAGGGCGCCAAGGTGGTCGCCTCCCGGTCCGAGGTCTTCGGGCAGGCGGACGTCATCGCCCAGGTACGGTGCCTCGGCGCCAACCCCGAGGCGGGCGCTGCCGACCTCGAGCTGATGCGGAGCGGGCAGGCTGTGATCGGGGTTTGCGAACCGCTGACCGAGCTCGAGGCCGACAGGGCGACGGCCGCCAAGGGCGTGACCCTGTTCTCGATGGAGATGATGCCCCGCATCACCCGCGCCCAGAGCATGGACGTGCTGTCGTCGATGGCCACCATCGCCGGCTACAAGGCGGTGCTTATCGCCGCCAACACGCTGCCCAAGATGTTCCCGATGATGATGACCGCGGCCGGCACGCTCGCGCCGGCCAAGGTCTTCGTGGTCGGGGTCGGGGTCGCCGGCCTGCAGGCCATCGCCACGGCGAAGAAGCTCGGCGCGCTGGTCGAGGCCTACGACGTGCGGCCGGCGGTCAAGGAGCAGGTGCAGAGCCTCGGCGCCAAGTTCGTCGAGCTCGAGCTCGAGACCACGGGCGCCGAGGACGCCGGCGGCTACGCGAAGGAGCTCGGCGAGGACTTCTACCGCAAGCAGCGCGAGATGATGGTCAAGGTCGTCGCGGCCTCGGACGTCGTCATCACGACCGCGGCGATCCCGGGCAAGAAGGCGCCGATCCTGGTCACCGAGGAGATGGTCGCCGGAATGCGCTCCGGCTCGGTCATCGTCGACCTCGCCGCCGAGCGCGGCGGCAACTGCGAGCTCACCAAGGCCGGCGAGGTCGTCGACTTCAACGGCGTGCAGATCGTCGGCCCGATCAACATCCCCGCCGCCATCCCTCACCACGCCAGCCAGATGTACGCCAAGAACATTGCCACCTTCCTCCTCCACCTGACCAAGGACGGCGCGCTCGTCATCGACACCGAGGACGAGATCACCGCCGGAACATTGATCGCCCAGGGCGGCAAGGTGGTTCATCCGCGGGTCCTCGAGGCCATGGGCGCCACCAGCGAAGGGAGTGTCTGACATGGATCTGGTCATGCTCATCACGGTTTTCGTGCTGGCGGTCTTCGTCGGCTTCGAGATCATCACCAAGGTGCCTCCGACGCTGCACACCCCGCTGATGTCAGGCTCCAACGCCATTTCGGGGATCACCATCATCGGCGCGCTGATCCTCGCCGGCGTGCTCGAGAGCGATCCCCAGTTCAACCAACTCGCGAAGATCATGGCCTTCGTGGGCGTGATCTTCGCCACCATCAACGTGGTCGGCGGGTTCCTCGTCACCGGCCGCATGCTCAAGATGTTCCAGCGCAAGTAGGCGGGGTTTTGATATGAATATGAACAGCCTCATCAACGTCGTCTACCTCGTCGCAGCGGTACTCTTCATCCTCGACCTCAAGATGCTCGCCCACCCGCGGACCGCGGTGCGCGGCAACCAGCTCGGCGCCCTCGGCATGCTGCTCGCGATCGTCGCCACCCTCGCCAGCGGCAGGTGGGACTGGACCTACATCATCCTCGGCATCGCCATCGGCTCGGTCATCGGCGCCGTGTCCGCGCTCAAGGTCAAGATGACCTCCATGCCCGAGATGGTCGGACTCTTCAACGGTTTCGGCGGCGGCGCCTCGGTGCTGGTCGCGGGCTCGGCGCTGATCGCGACCTTCAGCGCGGTCAACAGCGGGACCGCGGCCGACGGCGACATGCAGATGAAGGTCGCCACGGTGCTGTCCGGGATCATCGGCTCGGTCACCTTCTTCGGCTCCTACGTGGCCTTCGGCAAGCTGGCCGAGTTCCTGTGCGTCAAGTGGAAGCTCTACCCCTGGCAGAGAATCGTCAAGTACGGCTTCTCGCTCGCGGTCGCGGTCGGCGGCGCGCTCTACGGCCTCAGCCTGGGCATCGGCGTGCTTTCGCTGAGCTTCGTCGCGTCGGCCCTGCTGATCGCCGGCCTGCTGCTGATGAAGAAAGACCGCTTCCCGGGCATGGGCCTGCTCAAGGCCCTGACCGCCGTGGTCTCGATCGTGCTCGGCGTGCTGCTGGTGATGCACCCGTCGAACGCGCCCCTGTTCTGGGTGCTGGTCGGCGTGGCCGGCGTCCTCGGCGTCGTCCTGACGCTGTCCATCGGCGGCGCCGACATGCCGGTTGTGATCGCCCTCCTGAACTCCTACTCAGGCCTCGCCGCCGCGGCCACCGGCTTCGTCATCAACAACACCGTGCTCATCATCGCCGGTTCGCTGGTCGGCGCGTCCGGGCTCATCCTCACCAAGATCATGTGCAAGGCCATGAACCGGTCGCTCGCCAATGTGCTCTTCGGCACCATGGGCCCGACCTCTGACACCCCCGACGCCGACGAGGTCTACAAGACCGTCAAGGCGGCCTCGGCCGACGAGGTTGCCATGACCCTCGACGTCGCGCAGCGGGTTGTGATCGTCCCCGGCTACGGCATGGCGGTGTCGCAGGCGCAGCACGCGGTGCGTGACATCGCGAACTTCCTCGAGGCCAAGGGCATCACCGTCGAGTACGCCATCCACCCGGTCGCAGGGCGCATGCCGGGACACATGAACGTGCTCCTGGCCGAGGCCGACGTACCGTACGACAAGCTGATCGAGATGGACGAGATCAACCCGACCATGGGACAGGTCGATGTCGCCATCGTCGTGGGTGCCAACGACGTGGTCAACCCTGTGGCGCGCACCGACCCCAAGAGCCCGATCGCGGGCATGCCCATCATCGACGTCGACAAGGCGCGGACCGTGGTCATCGTCAAACGCAGCCTGAGCCCGGGGTTTGCGGG
>CAZMED010000191.1:0-5963 GCA_964565045.1 uncultured Thermoanaerobaculia bacterium | reverse complement strand
GCCTCTCGGAGCCCGAGTTCAACCTCTACTACGACACCCGCCTGCGGGTGCTGCGTTTCCTCGACTTCGAGGACGGCGATCTGGTGGAGATCGCGTACGTGCTTTCCGAGACCGAGGAGAGCAACGAGACCGGGCCCTACAACGGCGGGTTGATCCCGCTCGGACGGCCTCTGCGGGCCGCCCTCGTGGAGCTCGAGCTGGTGGCGCCGACCGACCGCATGCCGTCGTGGGAGCTGGTGCACCTCGAGGGCGAGCCGGCGCGCCGTGCCGAAGGCGATGGCGCGGTGCGGCTGAGCTGGAGCTGGCGGGACCTTCAGGCGGTGCCGAACGACGTCCCTCCGGCCCCCGTGCTTCTGGTGACGCCCTACCTGGTGTACTCCAACCATCCGGAGTGGGGCGGGCTCGCCGACTGGTACGCGCGCCACGTGGCGCCGAGGGTCCGCGTGTCCGAGGAGGTCGCCGAAACGGCTCGCCGCCTGGTCGAAGGGCAGGACGACCGGCGTGAGCGGATCGCCCGCATCTACCACTTCGTGACCACCGAGATCCGCTACGTCGGCCTCGAGTTCGGCGAGCACCGCTTCCGGCCCTTCTCCGCGGACTGGGTGCTCCACCACAGAATCGGGGACTGCAAGGACAAGGCGGCCCTGCTGGTGGCGCTCTACGACGCGGTCGGGATCCCGGCACGGATGGCGATGGTGCGCACCTCGGACCAGGGGCCGGTGGGCAACGAGCTGGCGATTCTCGAGGTCTTCAACCACGCCATCGCCTACCTTCCCGAGGACGACCTGTGGCTCGACGGCACGGCCTCGGGGCACGCGCTCTTTCCTCCGCCGGCCCCCGATCAGAATGCGCTCGTGCTGGTGGTCGACGGCCGTCAGAGCCGGCCGCAGAGCACGCCGGTGGTCGGGGTCGGGCAGACGCGCGCGAGCTACGTGCTGCGCAGGTTGGAGGGGGACCGGGTCGAGGTCACGGTGCGCAGCGAGGACACGGGCGATGCGGCCGATGCCCGGCGGGCGCGTTTCGCGGGCAGCCGCGAGCCGCTGCGATTCGCGCGTTGGCTGCAGGAGCAGTTCCCCGGCGCCCAGCTCGCCGCGGAGCCGAAATCCCGGATCTTCCCGGGGCGGGACCCGACCTTCATCGAGGTGCGGGGCTCGCTGGGCCGCACGGCCCTGCAGAGCAGCGGCGGGGTGCGGGTCTTCCCGGGAGAGCTCGAATGGAGCTCGAGCGCGATGCCGGGGGGCGCGCGCCACGGGCCCCTGGTGGCCGCGATGCAGCCCGAGCTGGAGTGGACCCTGGAGGCGGAGCTCGGTCGCCCGCCCGCCGAGCTGCCGCCGTCGCTCGACCTCGAGACCCCCTTCGGGTCCCTGCGGCTCGACTTCAGCGCCGAGGACAGCGGCTATCGCGTCGAGGGCCGGCTGCGCTTGGTCGGCGGCCTGGTCGCGGCCGATGAGGTCGCGGCGCTGCGCGATTTTCTGGTCACGGTCGAGCGCCACCTCGGGCGGCGCTTGGAGTCGCCATGAGGCGGGCCGCGCGGTGCCTGGTGGGGCTCGCCGTCGCCCTCACGTCGGCGGCGCCGGCTTCCGCCGGCTGGTGGGAGGTGTGGCAGGCCGATCAACGTCTCGACCTCGAGAGCGCCCGCGAGCTCGCGCTGGCGGCCATTGCCGAAGACCCCGCGGGTGCCGACGGCGTGGCCGCCGCGATGTGGTGGCTGGCCAACATCGACAACCTCCCGGCGCCCGAGGAGCCGCTGGCGCTGGTCGCTTCCGAGCGCGACCCCGAGCTCGGGTTCGTCGTGGCGCGGATCGAAGCCGAGCTCAAGGCCGCACCGCCAGACGGCGCGCTCGGCCAGGCGACGGTGGCGGGCCCCTTCGGCGTTCTGAGCACCCTCGATCTGGAGCGGGGGGTGGTGCCCCCCGATGACGACCTGCCACCGGTCGGCACCCGGTGGCACGACACGGCGTCACCGTACCGCCTTCCTGTCGGATCGGTGGACGGATTCTACGGGCCGCCGATGGCGATGTCGGTCGACGGCGTGTACCTGGCGGCGTGGACGATCGCGGTCGAGGCGGGGGTCGAGGGGTGGCTGGTCGTGGAGGCGCAGGGCTCCTTCAACCTCGAGCTCGACGGCAAGCGGGCGGACAGCCGCCGCGACTGCGGCGTGTCGGACCCCGTCGCCAACTGGTATCGGATCCGGCTGGCCGCGGGGACCCACCGCCTGCGGCTCGAGATCGCTTCGACGGGCTCCCCGCGGGTGCGGGTGAGCCTGCTCGACGAGCGGGGAAGCGCGCTCGGCGGGCTGCGGACGATGGGCGACGTTCCGGCCCCGGCTGCGGCGGCGTCGCGGATCGAGATCGCCCGGCCACCGGCCGCGCGACGTCTGACCGAAAGCGCGCAGGGGGGTGCGGCGGAGGTTCCGGAGCTGCTGCTGGCAGCGCGCCTGGCCGCCGGCTCCGGCGACCGCGAGCTCGAGTACCACTTCGTCGAGCGCGCCCTCGAGGCGGGGCCGCAGGATCCCTGGGCGGCGCTCGCCATGGTGACCTGGCTCTTCACGGACGAAGGCGGCGCCGGCGCCGGCGAACGCGCGGGGCGTCTGACGCAGCTGGTCCGCGCGGCCGGGCCGATTCCGGCGTCGCGTCTCATCGAGCGCGGACTGGCGGTCCGCGAGGGCCGCAGCGAGGACGCCGAGCGGATCCTCGACGCGCTGCTGGCCGAGCACGGCGACGACGTCCGGGTGCTGAAGGCCTCGGTCCGCGAGGCCGTCCGGAGGGGCTGGGCGCGCGAGGGCGAGGACGATCTCCTGCAGCTCGAGTCCGCGCTGCCGGGCGCGCGCAGCGTCGCAGGCCTCAAGCTCGAGGTCCTGTCGGCCCTCGAGCGGTGGGGCGAGCGCGGCCGGCTGCTGAAGGCCCTGGCGGCCGCGGAGCCGGTCGACGCGAGGTGGATCGGCGATCTCGCATCGAGCTGCCTGGTCGAGGATGCGATCGGCGCGATCGAGAGGGTCCGGGCCGCGGCATCGAACCCGGACGTCGACATCCAGCTCATCCGCCTCCATCTCGAGAACGGCGATGTCACGGCCGGCCGGACCGCCCTCGACGAGGCGCGGCGGCGGTGGGGCGACCTCGGTCAACTGGACCAGCTCGCCCTGATCGTGGCCGCCGGCGACGGCGAGGCCGCCGCCGCGGCGCTCGAGCAGGCCCTCGGCCGCCACCCCTCGAACCTGCCGCTGCTGTCGCTCGCCTGGCGGGCCGGTGACACGCCGTTTTTCGAGCCCTTCCAGGTCGAGGCGCGGGACTTCGCGGCCGCCTACCGCGAGCTCGGGCGGGACGTGGACGTGGTGCTGCTCCTGGACCAGGCGGTGGAGCGGATCTTCGCCGACGGATCGAGCCTCTACTACTACCACGGGCTGAGTCGCGCCAACACGCCGGTGGGCGTGCGCCGCGCCTCGGTGCTGCAGCCCCTGCCCGATGCCCACTTGCTCAAGGTCCGGATCCTCAAGCCGGACGGATCGGTGGTGGTCCCGAGCGAGCTCCGCGAAGGCAACGGCTTCATCGCCCTCGACGGCGTCGAACCCGGCGACCTGGTCGAGGAGGAGTACGTGGCCGAGGTGGCGGCGACCGGCGCCTCGCGCCACGGCCACCTGCCGCCCTACCTCTATCGTTTCGCCGACCCCGACCGCGCCTTCGGCCTCTCCGAGTACGTGCTGCTGGTTCCGCCGGAGGTCGATCTCCAGGTGGACGGCAACTTCGTGGGTCTCGAGCGCGAAGAGGGCGAGTGGGACGGGCTGCGCCGGTTGAGCTGGCGCGCCGAAGGGGTGCCGCCGATGGCCGCCGAGCCGTTTTCGCCGTCTCCCCAGGAGCTCATGCCGTGGCTCAACTACGGCTTCGGCGTGACCTGGCAGGACGTCGGGGACATCATCCGCGACCGCGTCCTGGCGGCCCTCCGCACCTCGCCGGAGCTGCGCGCGTGGGGATCCTCGGTGCTGGAGGGGGAGACGGCCGAAGCCCGGCTGCAGTCGATGATGGCGGCGCTGGTCGACACCGTCGAGGCCGGCGACCGCGAGATCGACCTCGGCAGCACCGTCGCCGAAAGCTTCGCGCGGCGTCGCGGCAACCGCCTCGGCATCGCCGCCGCGGTCCTCGCCGAGGCCGGCTGGAGCGTCGACCTGGTGCTCACGCGGTCGTGGAACGAACGCGGCCGGCACCTGCAGGTGCCGACGCTGGACGCTTTTCCGGCGGCCCTGCTGCGGGTCTCTGACGGCGCCGACGAGCTCTGGCTGGACGTGCGCGAGGGGCGGCGGGGCGTCGGCCACATCAGCCCCTTCTTCCAGGGCTCCGACGGTCTGCTGCTGCCGCTGACCGAGCCGCAGCTTCCGGTGGCGCTGCTCGACCGGCTGCCGCGGTTCGACAACCCGGACCTGGTGGAGGAGATCTCCGTCCGGGCCGAGGTCGCGGCGTCCGGAGACGCGCGGATCCGCTTCCGCATGCCGCTGCGGGGCGGCCAGGCGGAGGAACTGCTGCAGCGGGTCGAACGCGTTCCGGACGAGCAGGCCGGCATGATCTACCGGCAGATGGCGGCGAGCCTGTTTCCCGGCGCGGACGAGGTCCGCGGCGCCGTCGAGCGCACCGACGCCGGCGCCGTGATCGAGCTCGAGCTGGTCGCGCCGCGGGCCTGCGAGCCCGACGGGGCGGAGATGGTGTGCCGCAGCCTGGTGCTGTCCAACCCGCTGGTGCCGGTGCTCGCAGCCCTGCCGGAGCGCCAGAACCCGCTGCTGCTGAGGATCCCGATTCTCAGGCGCCTGGAGCTCGAGCTCGTGCCGCCGCCGGGCTGGCGGGCGGGGGAGCGGCCGCCGCGGCTGCTCGAGACCGGGTGGGGCTCGGTGAACGAGCGTGTCGCCGCGTCCGCCGGCGGGCTGCGCTCGGTGCTCGAGATCGAGCTCGCCGCGCAGACCGTCGCCCCCGACGACTACCCCGCCTTCGCCCGCTTCTGCCAGGCGGTCGACGAGCTCGCGACCCGCCCCCCGCGCCTGCAACCGCTGCGCTCGGATTGAAGCTATACTCGGCCACCGATGGAGATCGTGGAGGGCACCGTCATCGCCATGCACGGGCCCCTGGTGCGCGTCCAGGTCGGCAGCCAGACCCTGGTGGTGGCGTCGCGGCGGCGCCTGAACTGGGAGGGTGGCAGCCCGTCCGCGGCGCGCCTGGTGGTCGGCGACCGGGTGTCGTTGGAGATGCACAACGACGACGGCGTCATCGTTGCCGTCCACGCCCGTCGCAACAGCCTGCTGCGCCGCGCCCCGTCCAAGAACCGCGCCCAGGTCCTGGCGGCCAACGTCGACCAGGCGCTGTTGGTCTTCGCCGGGCTCGAGCCGCCGCTCAAACAGGGTCTGCTGGACCGCTTCCTGGTCGCCTGCGAGCTTGCCGGAATCGCCGCCGTCATCACCCTCAACAAGGTCGACCAGGGTCTCGGCGAAGCCGAACGCATGCTGAGCCTGTACGAGTCGCTGGGTTACGCGGTGCGACGGGTTTCGGCCCGCACCGGCTGGGGCCTCGGCGCCATCAGGCGGCTCCTGGTCGACCGCACGAGCCTCTTCTGCGGACCCTCGGGCGCCGGCAAGTCATCCCTCCTCAACGCCGTCTACCCCGGCTTCCGGCTCAAGGTCGGAGAGCTCTCGGAGAGCACGGGCAAGGGCCGGCACACGACCTCGGTGGCGGAGCTCATGCCGCTGCCCTACGGGGGCTTCGTGGTCGACACGCCGGGCCTCAAAGAGTTCGGCGTCTGGGAGATCAGCGCCCCGGAGCTCGAGAAGGCGTTTCCGGAGATCGCACGCCATGTCGAAGGGTGTCGGTACGCGGACTGCAGCCACCAGGTCGAGCCCGACTGCGCGGTGCGCGCCGCCGTCGAGGCCGGGGCCATCGACGAGGGCCGCTACTCGAGCTACCTCAGGATCCTCGAGGAAGCCCAGGAAC
>CAZMED010000190.1:2350-5970 GCA_964565045.1 uncultured Thermoanaerobaculia bacterium | reverse complement strand
GCACGAGTCGGTGGGGAAGCTCGCCTCGTTGGGCGAGGCCGGCGCCTCGGTGACCCTCGCCGGCACCGCCCTGATGGTTCCTCCGTTGTCGATCCTGCTGCTCGCAGGCTTCGCGACCTCGGCCGTGGTCGCTGCTCGGGCGGCGAACCGGCGCCGCGCAGCCTGCGTTCACTGCGGCGAGGCGCTGCGCCCGGGCGCGTTGGTCTGCCCTCACTGCCGGCGCGACCAGATCGCCGCCGACTGAACCCGCCCCCTCGCCGCGACGCCGGTCGAAGAGTCGTGCGACGTCCGGGGAGTCCCCGGCAACGGCCCCGGGCCATGCTAAGCTTGGGCGTTCACGAAAGGGGAGCGGGTGAACTTCAAGGTCGGCGACATGGTGGTCTACCCGAGCCAGGGCGTGACGGTGGTGGAGGAGATCTCGAACGAGGTCCTGGCGGGCTGTGAGATGCGCTGTTATCACCTGCGTCTGCTCGGTTCGGACTCCAAGGTGATGGTGCCGGTCAACAACTCGGAACGCGTCGGTCTCAGGCCGCTGTCGGAGAAGAAGACCGTCAAGCAGGTCATGAAGCGGCTCAAGGCGGCACAGGGTGAGAATGCCGAGGACTGGAAGGACCGCTACCGGGCCAATCTCGACCGCATCAAGACCGGCGAGCTGGAAGAGATCGTCGACGTGCTGTTGTGTCTGGCCGAGGTCGCCGGACGCAAGACCCTGAGCTTCCGCGAGCGCAAGATGTACGACCACGCGCGCCAGCTGCTCGTCACCGAGGTGGCCGAGGTCGAGGGCCGCCCGCTCGAAAAAGTCGAGGAGCAGGTCGAGGCTGCGCTCGGCAACGTCGTCAAACCGGAAGACGACGAAGACTGAGCAGGCCGCCGCGGGCGCACCGGAGGTTCGGCCCGGGGCGCTCCACCTGAAGGTCTTCGAACCATCGGCCCGTCCCGGCGGGTGGTATCCTCTGCAGGGTCTGGTCCCGGAGGTAGGATGACCGACCCCGAGTCGCGCGTGAAACCCTGGTACTTCAAGCTGCACTGGCAGGTCGTGATCGCGCTCGTCTTCGGGGTCGGATTCGGCTGGCTGGCACCCGGAGCGGCCACCGGCATCGGGTTCCTCGGCGACCTCTTCCTGCGCCTGCTCAAGATGATCATCATCCCGCTCATCTTCACCTCCCTGGTGAGCGGCATCTCGAGCCTCGGCAGCGCCCGATCCGTAGGCCGGGTGGGCATTCGGACCATGATCTACTACACGGTGTCGACGACCCTCGCCATTGCGGTCGGGCTGATCCTCGTCAACCTCATCCGGCCTGGCGACTACCTCGATTTCGGACGCAGCGAGGGCCTCCCGGAGGGGATCGCGGCGACCTCCCAGACCCTGCCCGACTTCCTGCTCCGCATGGTGCCCGACAACATCGTGGCTGCGATGGCGGCGGGGGAGGTGCTGCCGGTGATCGTCTTCGCCATCCTCTTCGGGCTCTTCCTGACGAGCCTCAACGGCCTCAATGTCGAGGCCGTAAAAAGGGTGGTGGACGGAGTCCTCGAGGTCATCCAGGCGTTGACGCTGGCGATCGTCAAGCTCGCGCCGGTGGGCATCTTCGCGCTGCTCGCCCGCGAGGTGGCGCGCAGCGGACCGGGGATCATCTGGGACCTGCGCTACTACTTCATGACCGTGGGGCTGGCCCTGCTGGTGCACGCCACGGTGACCCTGCCGGCGATCCTCCTCGTGCTCGGGCGCCGCTCGCCGCTGGCCTACGCCCGCCACATGGCGCCGGCGCTGGCGACCGCGTTCTCCACCGCCTCCTCCTCGGCCACCCTGCCCTTGAGCATGGAGTGCTCCGAGGAGGCCGGCAACCGGCGCGGGGTGACCAGCTTCGTGCTGCCCCTGGGCGCGACCGTCAACATGGACGGGACCGCCCTCTATGAGGCGATCGCCGCCCTGACCATCGCCCAGATGTACGGCGTGGGGCTGAGCGTGCCGCAACAGGCGCTCGTACTGCTGACCGCGCTGCTCGCCTCGGTGGGCGCGGCCGGTATCCCGATGGCCGGCCTGGTCATGCTGGTGGTGGTGCTGGAGGCGGTCGGGTTGCCGCTCGCGGGCATCGGCACCATCATCGCCATCGACCGGGTCCTCGACATGATGCGCACCGCGACCAATGTTTGGAGCGACCTGGTGGGGACGGCGGTGGTCGACCGTTTCGAAGGGAGCGAGGCATGAGAGCTCTGGTGACGTTGGCGGTGGCGACGATCTCCCTGGTCCCCGCTGCGGCCCCGGCCCAGGTCGCCGACACCCTGCGCGAGCAGGTTCGGATCCGCGAGGCAGTGCTGGCCGGGCAGCTCGAGGATCTCGCCGAGGCGAGGGAGAAGGCGCAGGAGCTGTGGACCCGCCTCGACCAGCAGATCGGGGCGCTGATGAGGGCGCAGAGCGAGGGTGAGAGCGTCGACAGCCTGCGGCTGCGCGACGACGACCTGCGCCTGATCGAGAGCGAGCTCGCGGCCGCCCTCGCCGCGGCGCAGGCGGCGCGACGCTCGCTGCTCGACAACCGGACCATGCTGGCCGCCTATGCCACCGAGCTCCAGCGTCTGGCGGGCCAGGTCGGTGCCGCCGAAGCGCCGCTCACCGGCACCTGGGAGCTGGTGGTCGAGCCCGGCCAGGAAGGGGTGGCGTCGCTGCAGCAGCAGGGCACCCTCGTGACCGGGACCTACGCGCTGTCGGGCGGCTTTAACGGCTCGTTCCGCGGCACCTTGGTCGCGGGCAAGGTGCGCCTCGAACGCATCGACTCGCAGATCGGCTTTGCGGCCATCTTCTACGGCCGCCTCGTCGGCCAGGGACGCAACCTGCGGCTGCAGGGCAACTGGGAGGCCACCCAGCTGGCGACCGGCCTGCCCTCCACCGGCAACTGGACGGCGCGCAAGGTGGACGAGGCCGCTCCGTAGCGGTTCGTGCTAAGGTTTGCCGACGCGCCCGCCCGGGTGCGGCGCGACCGCAAGGAGTCGACCGATGATCCGTAATCCCTGGTTCACCCTCGCATTGGGGCTCTTGCTGGGCCTCGTGTTCGGATACGTGCTCGCCGAGCGGCAGCCGGTGCCCCCCGCACGGGCGCTGCAGCTCGGCCTGGCTCCGGCGGGAGCGCAGGCGGCGGGGCTGCCGGACGGACATCCGCCGGTTGCCGGCCAGTCGGCGGCGGCGGGCCAGCTCCTGCGCCAGCAGGTGGCCGAGATCGAGGCCCTTCTCGCCGCCAACCCCGATGATCCCCGGCTGCTCGCCGCGATGGGGAACGTCTACTTCGATGCCGAGCGCTGGCAGGACTCCAGGGCGTGGTACGAACGATCGCTCGCCGCGGCGCCGGACGACGTCAACGTCATGACCGATCTCGCGATCGTGCACCGCAACCTGGGCCAGCCGCAGCAGTCCCTCGAGCTCCTGGACCGGGCCCTCGAGCTCGCCCCCGGCCACTGGCAGGCCCTGTACAACAAGGTCGTCGTCTACCACTTCGACCTCCACCGGCACGACGACGCCGAAGCCGCCCTGCGCGCCCTGCAGCAGCTCAAGCAGAGCGACCCGTCGATCCCCGACCTCTCGGCGCTCGCGAGAGAGGTGCTGGGAAGCTGACGGCGTTGAATTAGGAATT
>CAZMED010000190.1:0-2250 GCA_964565045.1 uncultured Thermoanaerobaculia bacterium | reverse complement strand
ATTCCTAATTCCTAATTCCTCCGCTGTCGTATACTCATTCCCCCCACGGAAGGGGCCGGTGATGCAACGAATCCTCATCCTCGTCGTCCTGCTGTTGGTTGTCTGGCGGGTGCTGGCGGCCATCGGACGCCGCCAGTCGGAGCGCGCGCCCGGCGCCGACAGCTTCAGCCGCTTCTCGCCCGAAGCGCGGCGCCGCCGCCATCGCGCGGACAGCGGCCCCGCGCGGGTGGAGGAGCTCGTCGAGTGTTCCGCGTGCGGCACCTTCGTGCCCGCCGGGCGCGCGCTCAGCGACGGCTCGAGCAGGGTCTTCTGCAGCCCCGAGTGCCGCGAGCGGACCGGCGCCGGCGTACGGGATGCTGGTCGGTGAGCTTGCCGAGCAGCTGGCCGCGGCCGGTTCGCGGCTGGCGGCGGCCGGGCTGGTGCGGGCGAGCGAAGGCAATCTGTCGGCCAGGATCGACGCCCGCCGCATCCTGGTGACGCCCGCCGGCGGGGTCACGGGCCGGCTGCGCGGCGCCGATCTCGTCGAGGTGGCGCTCGACGGCGCGCCGGTGCCGGTGCGCGCGTCCTCCGAGGTGCACCTCCACCTCGCGGTCTACCGCCGCCGCCCCGACGTCGGCGCCGTGGTCCACGCCCACCCGCCTCGAGTGCTGCAGCTGGCCCGTGCGGGCCGGCTGCCCGAGCCCCGGCACCTCGAAGCCGACGAGCGTCTCTTCGGACAGGTGATGGAAGTCGCGCACTTCGACGAGGGCAGCCGCGCCCTGGCCGCGGCCGCAGCCGGCGCCCTCGCCGGCGCGGTGGCGTGCGTGCTCCGCGACCACGGGGCGGTGACGGTTGGGGCGAGTGTGGACCAGGCGCTGCGCCGCATGCTCGTCCTCGAGCGGGCCGCGGTCCGCGCCGAGGGCGCGTGATGGAGCCCCCGACCCTCTTCCCCGAGGACCCGAGCACGGCCCCCCTCGCCGACCGCATGCGGCCGGCGAGCCTGGACGAGGTCGTCGGCCAGGAGCCGCTGGTGGGCGAGGGCGGGATCATCCGCTCGCTGGCGGAGCGGGGCGAGCTGCCCTCGCTGGTCTTCTGGGGCCCGCCGGGCAGCGGCAAGACGACCATCGCCCGATTGCTGGCGGACGCCGCCGGGGCGGAGATGGTGACCTTTTCGGCGGTGCTCTCGGGCGTCAAGGAGGCGCGCGGCGTGATGGCGGAGGCGCGGGAGCGGCGGCGGCTCGAGGGCCGGCGCACGGTGCTCTTCGTCGACGAGATCCACCGCTTCAACCGCGCCCAGCAGGACGCCTTCCTGCCCTACGTGGAGGCCGGCGACATCATTCTGGTCGGCGCGACCACCGAGAACCCCTCCTTCGAGCTCAACCGCGCGCTGCTCTCGCGGGTCAAGGTCTACATCCTCGACCCGCTGAGCCGCGAGCAGATCGTGAGCCTCCTGCGCCGCGCCCTCGTCGAGCCCGAGCGCGGCCTCGAGCGGGTGGCGCCGCCGGTGGCCGACGACGCGCTGGCGCTGATTGCCGCCCTCGCCGCCGGCGACGCGCGCCAGGCGCTGAACCACCTCGAGCTCGCGGTCGCGGTGGCGCGGAGCGAGGGCCTCGAGGCGATCGGCCGCGAGCTGGTGCAGCGGGTGTCCCAGAACGTGGTCGCGGTCTACGACAAGGGCGGCGAGGAGCACTACAACCTGATCTCGGCGCTCCACAAGGCGGTCCGCAACTCGGACCCGGACGCCGCCCTGTACTGGCTCGGACGGATGCTCGCGGGTGGCGCGGACCCGCGTTTCGTCGCCCGGAGGATGCTGCGCATGGCCTCGGAGGACGTGGGCATGGCCGACCCTCGGGCCCTCGAGCAGGTGGCGGCGGCGGCGCACGCGGTCGAGCACATGGGCATGCCGGAGTGCGAGCTGGCGCTGGCGCAGGCCGCGGTCTACCTCTCGTTGGCGGCGAAGTCCAACGCGCTCTACACGGCCTACGGCGCGGTCAAGCGCGAGGTGGCCGAGCGGCCCGGCCTGGCGATCCCGATGGCGGTGCGCAACGCGCCGACGGCGCTCATGAAGGACGCCGGCTACGGCGCGGGCTACCGCTACGCCCACGACGAGCGCGGCGCGGTGGCCGACCTCGAGTGCCTGCCCGACGAGCTGGCCGGGGCCCGCTTCTACCAACCCACCCCCTACGGGTGGGAGGCCCGCATCCGCGAGCGCCTGGCCGAGATCCGCCGCCTGCGCGAGGAAGCGCGCAGGAAATCCTGAGGTCCGCCCGG
>CAZMED010000189.1:0-5982 GCA_964565045.1 uncultured Thermoanaerobaculia bacterium | reverse complement strand
CCAACATCATGTCCCTGGGGGGCATCGCCATCTCCATCGGCGTGCTGGTGGACGCCGCCATCATCATGGTGGAGAACGCCCACAAGCACTACGAGGAGTGGCGCGGCGAGCGGAGCCACTTCGAGATCATCCTGCGCTCGGCCCAGGAGGTGGGGCCGACCCTGTTCTTCACGCTGCTCGTGATCACCGTTTCCTTCATGCCGGTCTTCACGCTGCAGGCCCAGGAGGGCCGCCTGTTCCGGCCGTTGGCCTTCACCAAGACCTACGCCATGGCGGCGTCTTCGGTGGTGGCGATCACCCTCATCCCGGTGCTGATGTTCTGGTTCGTGCGCGGCAAGATTCACTCCGAGGAAACCCATCCCGTATCGCGCCTGCTGCGCTTCCTGTACGAGCCGGTGCTGCACACGGTGCTGCGGCGGCGCTGGGTGGTGATCGTGGCGGCGGTCCTGATGGTCGCTTCGATCGCCATCCCACTCGCCCACATCGGGTCCGAGTTCATGCCGCCGCTGTGGGAGGGCGATCTGCTCTACATGCCCACCACCTTCCCCGGTATTTCGATCACCAAGGCCAAGGAGATCCTGCAGCAGACCGACAAGCTCATCGCCGAGTTCCCGGAGGTCGAGTCGGTGATGGGCAAGATCGGCCGCGCGGACACCGCCACCGATCCTGCGCCCCTGACGATGATCGAGACCACGATCCAACTCAGACCCGAGGAGGAGTGGCGGGAGGGGATGACCAAGGAGAAGCTCATCGACGAGCTCAATCAGGCGGTGCGCCTGCCGGGCGTGACCAACGCCTGGATCCCGCCCATCAAGACCCGCATCGACATGCTGTCCACCGGCATCAAGACGCCGGTGGGGATCAAGATCGGCGGTCCTGACCTGGAGGTCCTGGAGCGGCTCGGCAAGGAGATCGAGGTCGTCGTGCGGCCGCTGCCGGGGACCCTGTCCGCCTACGCGGAGCGCGTGATGGGCGGCAACTACGTCGAGTTCGAGATCGACCGCGACGCCGCCGCCCGCTTCGGCCTCACCGTGGGCGACGTGCAGGACGTCATCATGTCGGCCATCGGCGGCATGAACGTCGACTGGACGGTGGAGGGGCTCGAGCGCTATCCCATCAACGTGCGCTACCCGCGCGAGCTGCGTGACAGCGTCGCGGACCTCGCCGCCGTGCTGGTCGCGACGCCCACCGGAGCGCAGGTGCCCCTGTCGCAGGTTTCGACCCTCCGCATCCACCAGGGCCCGCCGGCCATCAAGTCGGAGAACGCACGGCCCAACGCCTGGGTCTATGTCGACCTCTCCACCTCGGATGTGGGCGGGTGGGTAAAGCGCGCGCGCGAGGTCGTCGAGCAGCAGGTGGAGGTTCCCGAGGGGTACACGATTTTCTGGTCCGGGCAGTACGAGTACATGCAGCGCGCCAGGCAGCGCTTGCTGGTCATCGTGCCGATCACGATGTCCCTGATCGTTCTCATCCTCTACCTCAACACCCGGTCGTGGACCAAGACGGCGATCGTGCTGCTGGCGGTGCCGTTTTCAGCCATCGGGGCAGTGTGGCTGATCTACTTCCTCGGCTACAACTGGTCCATCGCCGTCTGGGTCGGGCTGATCGCGTTGGCAGGCCTCGACGCCGAGACCGGCGTCGTGATGCTGCTCTACCTCGACCTCGCCTACGAGCGGTGGCGGAACAAGGGCCGCATGCTCGACTACCGGCACCTGGCCGAGGCGGTCCACCACGGCGCCGTGCAGCGCATCCGGCCGAAGATGATGACCGTGGCCACCACCTTCATCGCCCTGGTGCCGATCCTGTGGGCCACCGGCATCGGCTCGGACGTCATGCGCCGCATCGCCGCCCCGATGGTCGGCGGCATCGTGACGTCGTTTATCGGCGAGTTGGTGGTGTACCCGGCCATTTTCTTCATCTGGAAAGCGCGGGGGCTCGAGAAGGTTCCGCTCACCGAACAACATGCTGATGGATAGGGAGGCACTGATGAGAAGAACGAGAATGACGATCATGCTGGCGGTCGCGATTCTGGGCTCCGGCGCGGGCGCGGAAGCGAGCGCATTCGACGAAGTGATGGAGCACTACGAGCCCGTGCGCCAGGCGCTGCTCGAGGACTCCATGAATGATGTCAACGAGAACGGCGCAGCAATGGCCGCGGCGCTGCGCGCCCTGGAAGCCGACTATTCTGCCGCGCGCGCGGGCGCGACGGGCGATGCCGCGTCGGTGGTGCGAGAGAAGCTCGGGGAGATGATCGCGGCCGCAGACGACCTGGCGAAGGCCGACGGACTCGAGACGGCCAGGGACGCCTTCTACGAGCTTTCCAAGCCGCTGGTGCGCTGGCGCGAAGGCGTCGCGGCGGAGTCGCGGCCGGCGGTCGCCTACTGCCCGATGCACAGGCGCTCGTGGCTGCAGTCCGACGGCGAGATCGGCAACCCCTACGGCGGCATGCCGCGCTGCGGGGAGATCGTGGCGCGGTGAGAGGGGTCGACATCTTGACATCACAGTGCTGAGTCATCATGATGCCTTCATGAGGACCACGCTCACTCTCGACGATGATGCAGCCCGGCGGCTGAAGGAAATCGCGCGCCGCACCGGCCGCAGCTTCAAGGAGGTGGTGAACGAGGCGATCCGACGAGGGCTGAGCATCGGCGAGCAGCCGGCTTCCGATCTGCCGCGCTTCGTGGTCGAGGCCGAGGCACGCGGGTTCAAGGCCGGCATCGACCCGACGAAGCTCAATCAGCTCTACGACGACCTCGAGATGGAGGCCTCACGCCGGACCGGCGACCTCGAGGTGCACGAGCCGTGATCGTCCCCGACATCAACCTTCTGGTCTACGCCTACAACCGCGATGCGCCCTATCACGACGAGGCGCGGGAGTGGTGGGAAGACTGTCTTTCATCACAGCAGCCGGTCGGCATGCCGTGGGTCGTCGTCCTGGGCTTCGTGCGAATCATGACCAGCCGGGTGGTGCTGGTTCATCCGATGGAGCCCGGGGAAGCGCTGGGACACGTTCAAACCTGGCTCGAACGCCCCCAGGCCCACACCGTGGTACCCGGGCCGCGCCACCTCCAGATCATGAGCGGCATCATGCGGGCCGCCAGGGCCTCGGGGCGATTGACCACCGATGCCCATCTCGCCGCGATCGCGATCGAGAACCAGGCCGAGCTGCACTCGAACGACGCCGATTTCTCGCGCTTTCCGGGACTGCGGTGGGTCAATCCGCTCGGTGCGGCCTGAGCAGGACCGGGCTCAGGAGCCCGAGCGGAACCGCGGGTGGTCCGGCCGGTACCAGCACACCTCGCAGCTGCCTCCGAGCTCGCACAGGCCGAGCGGACGCAGGCAGGTGCCGTCGTAACCCTCGGGGCAGCTCTCGGTCATCTTGACGCTGTGGATCCCGGATGGTGTCGAGGTATTACCGTGATCTCGTGCTCTGCCCGGGGGAGTGTGCGGATCATCGCCCATCGGCACCATCCTATCACCACGGTCCCGTGCCGGGTCGTGGGAACGAGAGGGGACCGGTGAACGCGGCGAATGATCGTCAGGCCGAGAACTCGAGGGGGCGGATGTTCATCAGCGATTGGCGAAGTTCTGCTGTTTTTTTCGTGTCTTCAGGCTTGGGACTTCCTGAGCATCTCCTGATTCGGGACCATTGTGGCGCTCTGCTAGGCTCGTTCCAGGGCTGAAAATTGGGTGAGTATTCGAGAAAGGACGCAACTGTGGAAATCCGTTACGCATTGGTCAAAGAGCTTCCCACCATGGAGTACGAGGATGCAGTGGAGCGCGCCACCGAGGCGCTGGCCGACGAGGGCTTCGGCGTGCTCACCGAGATCGACGTCAAGGCGACCTTGAAGAAGAAGCTCGGGGTGGACTTCAGGCGTTACGTGATCCTCGGCGCCTGCAACCCGCAGCTCGCCCACGAGGCCATGAGCGCCGAGCCCTTCATCGGCGCCCTGCTCCCCTGCAACGTGGTGGTCATGGAGCGCGAGGGCGGCGGCTCCATCGTGGCAGCGCTCAAGCCCACGGCGGCCTTCACGCTGGTCGACAACCCCGACGTGTCGCCGATCGCGGAGGAGGTGGAAGGCCGCATGCGGCGGATGTTGGACAGGCTGGGATCGTGAGGGTTGAGGGTCAAGGGTCAAGGGTTAAGCGATAAGGGTCAAGCCGGACCGTGTGCGCCCTCTCGAGAGGTTGCTGCGCGGTGGCGAGGATCGGGCTTCACCCTCCTCACCCCTTCCCCCTTCACCGGCTGGCCAGGCGGCTGGCAATCAGCGGCGCCTCGCTGCGACAGTCACCCGGGCACGACCTCTGCCTCACTCGCCGCCCACGTCGCCCGATGATTCGATCATCCGTCGCCACAGGCTTCTGCAGCGAGCCGGCAGATCGGACACTCGCTCCCCGACGTTCCGCTCGAGTTCCGTCCGGTCCGCCGTCTGGATCATCAGCTGTTCGATGTCCCAACGGTCCTGCGGCCCGCCCGCGTAGAGCTTGAGGAGCACCAGTCCAACCTCATCCACAACAGGCACATCGACGTCCGCCACACTTCGCGGGGAGGCGTCGGCGAGGACGCGCTCCTGCCACGGCCCCTCGCCGACGATCACGTCGACGGGCCGATCACCCTCACGCGTCACCCTAACCACGCCGGCAAGGGGGTCCTGGATATCTCCCCATCGGACCTCGACGGTCGCCTTGCGAGCCTTGAGAGAGGACCAGAATGCGGCCTTGAGCACGGCACGGTCAGTGGTCAGCAGGTCGAGATCCTGGGTCGACCGGCTGGCCCCCATCACCGCCATGGCCGTGGCTCCGATCATGGCGAACGGCGACCCTCCGCGCTGGAGGCAGGCCACGACCTCGGCCAACAGGGTCATGGCTCGACCTCGAGAAAGCTGCACGACACCCGGCCGAGCTGGCGACGGCGGCGCAGCTCGCGAAGCGCCTCCCCGTCGCTCATGCCCTGTGCGCGGCGGAAGATCTCGCGGTCGTGATCTCCTAAACGGAGGGCGAGCTCGACCCGTTCAGCCGGGCTCATCGCCGCTTCGTCTGCGACGCGTTCGCCTCGGATGGTATCGGCAACTGACTCCATGACAGCAGTATAGCGGCTGCGATGGCGCTCGGCGCCTCCAATGCGTCCGGTGGAGCGAAAGTCCAGAGGTCGCGTCGGGAGCGGGGCTCGAGCACCCTTCGCGTGGGCAGGATGCTCGAGAGGTTGGGTCAGGAGGTCGAGGGGGTTAAGAGGCCAGGGGGGTCAAGAGGTTAAGGGGTCGACGTTGCTCGGTCATTTTGACCTGAGAGATCTCCGCCGCCTGAGGGCGCGGTCGGCGCTCGGCGGCGGCGTCGCGAGGCGGGTGCGGGTCCGGTGCCATCGTGTGGAATCCGATCACTCCCGCTGGAACTCCGGTCCGCCTGCTCGGAGGACCCGGCACAGCCCTCGGCCGATCTCAGCCGTCCCCGCGTCGCTGCCGCTCGGACAGAGTGTGCCGCAGCAGATCGAGCGCTGCCCGGTCCTTGGGACGGTCCGCCGCCTCCTTGCTGGCGATCAGGGTCTCGAGATCGAAGGTCGACACGGGCGCACCCTCGAGCACCGCCGCGACGCCTCCGACGACGATGAACGCGATGTTGCCCTCGAGCAGCGAGGCGAGGATCTCGAAGAACCGGACCGGTCTCCGGTCCTCAGCCATGGGCCGGAGTCCAGAAGGTGTCGACGAAATCCTGAAGCGCCGCGAGACGCTCGTCGGGCGACAACGAGAGGCACCAGCGAATCAGATCGAGGTCGCCGGCATCGGCCGCTCCAGGCAGACCGACCGGGTTGACGCTCCGCTCCTCGGCAACCTCCGACGCGGTCCGTTCCTCGGTTTCGCTCATTGCGGTCAGTGTACCAGTGAACATCTCAGCCGCACCGGCACTCCGCACGCCGACGGGGCGCTGCAGCGCTCGAGCAACCTTCGACTGCGCAGAATGCTCGTGAGGTTGGGTTGAGGGGTCAAG
>CAZMED010000188.1:0-6057 GCA_964565045.1 uncultured Thermoanaerobaculia bacterium | reverse complement strand
CCGCCAGCCCCCACCCCATGGCGATCAGCTGCAGCCGCTGCACCTCGCGGTCGTCACGCGCCGCCATGTAGCGGGTGATGACGTGCGGCATGCCGGGGTATCCGAGGCCGATGCCGAGCTGGCCGATCACGAAGCCCCACAGGGCGGGCCCCACGCGGTCACCGCTCGCGGTCAGGAAGCTCGGGTCGATGGCGCCGAGGCCCGCGATCAGTGTTCCGAAGCCGCCGAGGCGGGCGACGGCGTACAGCGGCAGCGCGATCAGGGCTCCCGCCACCAGCAGCCCCTGGAAGAGATCGGTCCAGGCCACCGCCCGGAAGCCGCCGAGCGATGTGACGACGGTGATCACGATGGCGCCGATGATCACCCCCAGGAGGTAGCCGCCGCGGCCCTCGAGCCCGAGCGAGGACGAGAAGGCCTTGCCCGCGGCGGTCATCTGCGCTGCCACGTAGCCCATCATGCAGACCAGGATGATCGCGGTGGCGGTGACCCGGAGGACGTTCTTCGGGTCGCCCCAGCGGCGGGTGATGACGTCGGTGAGCGTGACCGAACCGTGAGCGGCGGACAGCGGCCGCAGCCTCGGCGCCACGACGTACACGTTGACCAGGTAGCCGAGCAGGCAACCGGGCGCGTACCACAGGCCCGACACGCCGTGCACGAAGGTCATGCCGACCGCGCCGAGCGTGACCCAGCCCGACTCGGAGCTCGCGGTCGACGAGATCCCGGCCGACCAGGCGCCGAGCGAGCGGCCGGCGAGGTGGAAGTCCTCGCCGCCGTGGGTGCGCCGCGCGGCCTGCCAGCCGATGACGAGGAGGACGCCGAGGTAGGCGACCATCACCGCGGCGACCGTGGCCACGGTGGAGGTCTCGAGCGGGCTCACGCGCCGCCGCCCCCGCGCCGTTCGCCGGCAAGGCTCTCGACGACAACCAGGACCGCCAGAATCAGCGGGAAGACCCACAGCAGAAGGTGGGCGCCGAGGCTGAGAGTGGGCTCGGGCATGGGGACCTCCCACAGTGCAGTTTAACGTGGGAGGAGGCGGCGATTTGGGATTTGGGATTTCGGATTTCGGATTTTCCACCCACCCACCCGAACCACAGAGGCACAGAGACCACAGAGAAACCACAGAGAGACATCATGAGCTCGCACCAGGATGATCTCCGGATGGTCCTGCGATGAGTCTGAGACCCTGCTGTGCCGCTCTGTGGACCCTGTGCCTCTGTGGTTCAAAGGACTCTTCCATCGGTGTCAACGATCCGGAGGTGGACGCCGCGATCGCGCCTGTTCCTCCCACCTCTTGCGTTCAAGAAACGGGCGGTGGGGGGAACTCAAAACTCAAAACTCAAAACTGAAAGCTGAAAGCTCGATCCCGCCCCCGGTCGGCGCCCTGGCCGGTGCTACACTCCTGCGGTCTTTTTGGAGGCGTCATGAGCAGAGTTTCCGCACTTTTTTCGGTGATCGCGTTGACAGCGGTTCTGGCAGCGGGCCCGGCCCTTGCGGCCGAGCCGGTGCACGTGATGGTGTGCAACGACGACGGCGTCGCGGCGCCCGGCCTCGCGGCCATCGTCGCGGTGCTGGCCGCCGATCCGACCTACCGGGTGACCGTGGTGGCGCCGAAGGAGGAGCAGAGCGTGTCGGGACACGGGCTGGTGACGCGGCGCGAGATCGAGGTGGTGGAGCACGCGCCGATCGCGGGGCGCCCGACCTGGTCGGTCGACGCCACGCCGGCGACCGTGGCGCGCATCGGCCTCACGGCCCTGCTGGTGGACGACCCGCCGGCCCTGATCGTGTCGGGCATCAACCGCGGCGAGAACGACGGCCTCGGCGCCTGGACCTCGGGCACCGTGGCGGTGGCGCGGGAGGGGGGGCTGGAGGGCATTCCGGCGCTCGCGGTGTCGCTCCAGCTCGACTGGTCCGACCCCAGGCCCGACTTCGAGTCGGCGGCGCGCTGGGCCAAGCCGGTGATCGACGCGGTGCGCGACGAAGGGCTTCCGGCGGGGACCTACCTCAACGTCAACGTGCCGCTCGACCCGGCATCGGCCCGGGGGTACCGGGTGGCCCGCATGGGTCTCGACCGGTCGGAGGAGGCGCGCTACGTGCTCGTCCGGGCCGACTCCGACGGCAGGCGCTGGTACAAGAGTGTCTGGAAGCCGCCCCTGACGTCGGAGGCCGGGGGCGACACCCACGCCCTGCACGGCGGCTGGGTCGCCATCACGCCGCTCGGGCTCGACCAGACCGTGGAGGTCGCGCTCCCGTTCCTGCTCCAGCTCGAACTGCCGGCCCAACCACCAGCGGCGGAGGGCCTCCGCTGAGGCGTCGGCCTCGCCGCGCCCCGGGGGGCGGGGGGGTGCATCCATTGGCGCCAACAAACACGACCTGAGAGCAGGCTGTTCAAGCCCGAGCCCGAGCCCGTTACCCTTACCGTTGCCGAAGATTCGGGTTCCCCTCAGCGATCGACCCTGCCAACGATGTCAGCATGGCGACTCTGCGAAGGAGCTGGTCTCGCCCTCGAGCCAGGAGGTCATCGTCATACGAAGTCGAGCGCAACCTGGTCCACGTCGAGCTTCTCGAAGCCGAAGAACAGGACACTCTCCCTCTCAGGAGCTGTGGAGGATCGGCAACGGCAACGGCAACCGCAACGGGCTCGGGCTCGGGGCGGACGAAGAGCACCAGCTGAGCTTGTCCGCACGTGCTGATTGGTCGCCAACACGCTGAAGCCAGCGCATCTGCGGACGCATGCGCTGAGCGCCCGCCCGCCGGACGGCTCGACGCGATGGGAAATGTGGGCTAGAGTTGACGCCCCTGCCGGGTCAGGGGACGGCGTGCGCAGAAGACTCACGCGCGCGACGCCGCAGGAGGAACCGAATGGGACGTCGGATTACCCGCAAGCAGCTCAAACAGGACGACGAGTTCGTCTCCGCGGGGGAGCTGGTCTTTCGTTGGATCGTCGACAACCTGCGGCCGCTGCTCGCCGGCGTCGCGGCGCTCTGCCTGCTGGCTCTGGCGTGGTGGGGCGCAACGACCTGGCTCGGGGCGAGGGCCGACGAAGCATCGTTGCTGCTCAGCCGCGCGGTCGCCCAGTTCGAGGGCGATGATGCCATGGCCTCGGGGATCCCCAGCGGTGACATCGCGGCCGCCGAGACCGCGCTCGAGGAGGTCGTGGAGAGCTACGGCCGCACGGACCAGGCCGACATGGCGCGGCTCTACCTGGCGCGGATCGCGCTCCAGCGCGGCGAGGTGGACGCGGCGCGGGCGACCTTCGTCGAGCTCGCCGGGCGCCACCCCGACAACCTCATCGGTCGCCTCGCGACCCTCGACCTGATCGATCTCCGTCTCGCCTCGGGCCAGGGCGCGGAGGTCGCGGCGGAGCTCGAGGCGATGGTGGTCGGCGGCACGCCCGCCCTGCCGCGAGACACCGCCCTGTACAAGCTCGGCGTGCTCTTCGCCGCCGAGGGCGAGCCGGACCGCGCCCGGCCCTACTTCGAGCGTCTGCTCGAGGAGTTCCCCGAGTCGCCCTACCAGATGAACGCCCGCCAGAAGCTCAGCGAGCTCGGCTAGCAGGCATTCCATGAGCTTCGTCGAGGCGATCGCGGCCAAGCGCGACGGCAGGGCTCTCGACCGCGACCAGGTGCGGGCCTTCGTGCGCGGCGCCTGCGACGGCTCGCTGCCCCGTGAGCAGCTCGCGGCGATGCTGATGGCCATCTGCTGGCGAGGCCTGGCCGACGAGGAGTCGAGTTGGCTGACCGAGGAGATGCTGCACTCGGGGGAGGTCTGGGACCTGTCGGCCGCGCGGCCGGAGGTGGTCGACAAGCACTCCACCGGCGGCGTCGGGGACACCGTGTCGCTGATCCTGGCGCCCCTGCTGGCGTCAGTCGGGGTGCCGGTGGCGATGATGGCCGGCCGCGGTCTCGGCCACTCCCAGGGCACGCTCGACAAGCTCGACGCGATCGCCGGCTGGGACTCGAGCCGCGATCGCGGGGAGACGCTGGCCCTGGTCGACGAGTGCGGTGCGGCGATCATCGCCCAGACCGCGGCGGTGGCGCCGGCCGACCGCACCCTGTACGCGCTGCGCGACATCACCGCCACCGTGGAGTCGCTGCCGCTGATCGTCGGCTCGATCATGTCGAAGAAGCTGGCGCTCGGCGCCGGCACGCTGGTGCTCGACGTCAAGTGGGGGTCGGGCGCCTTCCGCAAATCGGTCGCCGACGCCGCCGAGCTCGCCGTTGCGCTGCGCCGGGTCGCTCGCGACGCCGGCGTCCGCTGCGAAGCGGTGATCACCGACATGAACCAGACCCTCGGCCCGGCCCTGGGGACCGCCTGCGAGGTCCGGGAGGCGTTGGCGGTGCTCGGGGGCGGCGGCGACAGTTTGCTCCGCGAGGTGACGCTGCGGTTGTGCCGCGAGGCGATGCGTCTGCGCGGCTGGGACGCCGCCGATGCGGAGGCCGCGCTCGAAAAAGCGCTCGCCGACGGCTCGGCCGCGGCCGCCTGGGAGCGGATCGTGCGCGCCCACGGCGGCGATCCGGACCCGGATCGCCTGGCGCAGCCTGTCGCCGAGCACGAGGTCGCCGCAGAGGCGGCGGGTTACGTGATCTCCTGCCAAGGCGAGGCCCTCGGCCGGGTCGCGGCGGCGGTCGGCGCCGGGCGGAGCCGGGTCGAGGAGCCACTGGCCCACGGCGCCGGGATCCGGGTGCACGCGCGGATCGGCGATGTGGTTGAGCGGGGGCAGCCGCTCGCCACCCTCCTGGTGGGCGAGCGCGAGATCGACGTTCCGCGGATGGTCGAGCGTACCCGTTCGGCCTTCAAGCTCGGGCCCGACCCCGTGGAGCCGCCGCGGCTGATCGTCGGGACCGTCGACGAGGTCTGAAGAAGACCCCGAGATCCCGGTCGCCCAGCCGCGGACTTGAGGGCAGCGCCCGGCCCCGTCGCATCCATACGTTCCACGTGAGAACGTCTCAACGTTTCAACGCTCGAACGTTCAAACGATGGGAAGGGCGGGCGGGCGTGGCCTGCGGCTATACTGGAACCTCGAAGTGGAGGTGAGATGGCGAAACGCAAACGTGCGCTGGTGACCGGCGGCGCCGGCTTCCTGGGCTCGCACCTGTGCGGGCGACTGCTCGACGAGGGCCTCGAGGTCGTCTGCATGGACAATCTCATCACCGGCTCTCTCGACAACATCGAGAGCTACTTCGGCCGCGACGGCTTCACCTTCGTCCAGCACGACGTGACCAACTTCATCCACGTCCCGGGCGAGCTCGACTACATCCTCCACTTCGCCTCGCCGGCGTCCCCGATCGACTACCTCAAGCTGCCGATCCAGACCCTCAAGGTCGGCTCGCTCGGCACCCACAAGGCGCTCGGGCTGGCGAAGTCGAAGGGCGCCCGCTTCCTGCTCGCCTCGACCTCCGAGGTCTACGGCGACCCGCTCGTCCACCCACAGCCGGAGAACTACTGGGGCAACGTCAACCCGGTCGGCCCGCGCGGCGTCTACGACGAGGCCAAGCGCTTCGCCGAGGCCATCACCATGGCCTACCGCCGGCACCACCACGTCGACACGCGGATCGTCCGCATCTTCAACACCTACGGGCCGCGCATGCGGGCCGGCGACGGCCGGGTGGTGCCGACCTTCATCTGCCAGGCCCTTGCCGGCGAGCCGCTGACCGCCTTCGGCGACGGCTCCCAGACCCGCTCCTTCTGCTTCGTCGCCGACCTCATCGAGGGCATCTGGCGGCTGCTCAACTCGGACCACGCCGATCCCGTGAACATCGGCAACCCGTCCGAGATGACGGTGATCGAGTTCGCGCGCGAGATCATCCGCCTGACAGGTTCGAAGTCCGAGATCGTCTTCACGCCGCTGCCGGAGGACGACCCCAAGGTGCGCCAGCCGGACATCAGCCTCGCGCGCAGGGTCCTCGGCTGGGAGCCGAAGGTCTCGCTCGCCGCCGGCCTCGAGGAGACCATCGCCTTCTTCACGAAGTAGCGACCGCCCATCCGACCGCCGTCAGGACGTTTGCCTCATCCGGAATTGCATGATGCGGAAGTCAGTGAGACCCGCGTCCGAGTCCG
>CAZMED010000187.1:0-6082 GCA_964565045.1 uncultured Thermoanaerobaculia bacterium | reverse complement strand
GAGCCGAACGCCGGGGACCGATCTCCGTGTCAAGGCTTTCGGGTGGCGCGGAGGGCGGCGCGGTAGGCGGCGGCGCGGGCGGGGCGCAGGGCGGCGCGCGCCATGAGGGAGATCTGCAGACCGGCGCGGATGAAACCGAGGCGGCCGGCGTGGTGGCGGGCGGCGTAGCGCAGCAGGTTGCGGGTGTAGGCGGCCAGGAACCCGGCGTTGCCGAGAGCGGCGAGCGACGAGCCGCCGCGATGTCCGATGCGGGCAGCGGGCTGCACCATGAAGCCCTCGGCGATGTCGAGCCCGGGATCGTCGAGCCGCGCTGCAAGGCGCGCGCAGAAGTCCACGTCCTCCCACCAGGCGGGGGCGAAGGCCTCGTCGAAGCCGCCGAGGGCCCGCCACACCGGGCGGCGCACGAGCCAGGCGGCGGCCGCCGGCTGCGGCACCGGCCGCGGCGTGTGCGGCGGCGTTGAAAAGGCCGGCGCCCCGCCCCGTCCGCCGGCGAGGCGGAGTGCCGTCGGCAGGCGCCGCAGCTGCCAGCTGTGCTGGCAGCTGCCGTCCGGGTGCTCCAACAACGGCACCGCGCCGGCCGCGCGGGGATGCTCGTCGAGCAGCGCCGCGAGGGCGTCGATCGCCTCCGCCCGGAGGACGGTGTCGGGGTTGAGCAGCAGCTGCAGCGGCGCCTCGGACGCGTCGACGCCGCGATTGGCGGCGTGCGCGAAACCGAGGTTGTCGGGCAGGGCGAGCACCCGGACGGACCCGAAACGTGCCGCCAGACGTTCGGCGCCGCCGTCGCCGGAGCCCGAGTCGACGAGTGTCACGCCCGCCAGGCGCGGGCCTCCGTGGTCGGCGAGGGACTGCAGGCAGGCCGCCGCCTCGTCGCCGCCGCGCCAGCGCACCACCACGGCGTGGACATCGGCACTCACCCGGACTCCCCCCTCCCGGGCAGCAGCAACGCCGCCGCCGCCGCCGCGGCGGCCCCCGCCAGGCCCCCGCGGCGGGCGGCGGGCAGCTCGGGCAGCAGCTCGACGAGCGGCCGCGCGACCACCGGCCAGCGCCAGTGCTCGCGCTGAGACGCGAGCGACCGTCGGCAGCGCGCCTGCTCGCGCGCTCCGAGCAGCAGGTGCATCGCCGCGGCCGTCGCCTCGACCTGCTGCGGCGGCACCACGCCGCCCCATCCGCCTCCGCGGGCGAGGGCCGCCACCGCGCCGCCCTCGCTGACGAGCATCGGGACCGCTGCCCACACGCCGTCGAGCGCGCGGGTGCGGAAGCAGAGCTCGGACTCGGGGCCGGGGTGGTGGAGCACCGCCAGCAAAGCGGCGCGGTTGAGGATACGGTGGCGTTCGGCGTACGGGACCCAGCTCTCGAGGGCGAGCACCTGCGGCGGCTGCAGGCCGTGGCGCGCGGCGGCGGCCCGCAGCTCGGGCGCCGACAGGGGCGCCGGCGAGCCGTCGGGGCGGGCGGCGCAGGGGACCGCCACGCTGACGGCCGCGGCGCCGAGCCGGGCGCGCGCGGCGAGCAGGGTCTCGAGGTCGAGCCACGGCCACACGCCGCCCCACCACAGGACGACCTGCCAGCCGGGGGGCACGCCCTCGATGTCGCCGCGCTCGGACGGCGGGTCGGCCTCGGGAATGCCGAAGGGGACCTCGAGCAGCGGCACGTCGGCCCGCCGCCCGAGCCGTGCCCGCCACCACGCGAGCTGCGCCCCGCCGGCGGCGAGGACCGCGTCGGCGCGGGCTGCCGCCAGCGGAAGCCGCGCCGACGCGGTGCGGCGGCGCCTTCTGACGAGGGGCGACGGTGCCATGGCCTCGAGCTCCGCGAGCAACGGGGTCACGCCGTCGACCACCAGGAGATGGCTGCCGGCGAAGGCCCGCGGCGGCAGGCTCCACGGCGCGGCGACCACCGCCTCGGCCCAGCGCCAGCGCGGCGACGTGGTGACCGGCGGCCCGTGCCCCTCGGGGTGGGCGGAGCCCGGCGCGGCGGCGAGCAGCACGTCGTGGCCGGCATCGAGGAGCACCCGCGACAGCTCCCAGGCGCGCAGTGCGGAGCCCGCCATCGCGGATCCGACCCGGTCGTCGGTGACGACCAGGACCCTCACGGCGCGCCTCCCGGAAGGGCGGCGAGCCGCGCGCCCGGGGTCTCCCGCCTCCAGGACGCGGCGACCAGCATCGGCAGTGCGCAGCCGACGGCGGCGGCGACCGGCAGCGTCCGCGGATTGCGCCGCGCGAGGGTGCGGACCGCGCGCAGCTCACCGCGCAGCAGCCGCGGCATGGCGCGCAGCAGGGCGCCCCGGCTCAGGTTGCCGGCCAGGGCGCGCCAGCGGTTCGCGAGCACCCACCAGGGGTGGCGCCACGCGAACGAGGTGCCGGTGACCGAGCCAAGGTGGGCGACCGGGGCCCCGCCGATCCAGCCAGCCCGCCACCCCAGGCGCCGCAGGCGCAGGCCGAGATCGAGGTCCTCGTGGTAGGAGTCGAAGCGCCGGTCGAGCACCGAGCCGTCGGCGAGGGCGGCCGCGGCGAGAGCCTGCGAGCGGTACAGGCACGCGGTGCCGGAGACCGCCCAGCGCGGCGCCCGGCCGCGGTCCTCCGCCGCATCCACGCCGCGGTCCACCTGGACCGGAAGACCCCAGTCGTCGAAGCCGATGCCGCGTCCGTCGACCCGGACGCCGCCGGCGTCGGTGACGGTGCCCTGGACCGCGGCCAGGCCGGGGTCGGCCTCCAGCTCCTCAACGAGGGCGCCGAGCCAACCCGGCGCCGGCGCGGCGTCGTCGTTGAGGAGCGCGACCGCGTCGCAGCTACCCGCCGACCCGGCGAGCCCGAGGTTGACGGCGGCGGCGAAGCCGAGCCGCCGCCGCCGCCGCACGATCTCCAGCCCCGGCGGGCCCCCGGCAACCACGGCGCCGCCGGATAGCACCAGGACGCAGGCCTCGGGTGCAGGCTCGAGCCTCGAGACCGCCTCGAGACAGCGTTCGAGCCGGCTCGCCCCGAGTGAGGGAATGATCAGGCCCGTCCGCATGGCCGCCAGTATAGCCAGCGGGCCGGGGACGGCCAGCGCCGGGCGGCCGGCGAAGGGCCGCCCGGACCGCAGCACTCCGGCGTCGGCGGCCCCCGGGACGGGGCTACAATGGCGCCATGGTGATGCGATTGGCGGTCGACGGGCGCAAGCTCACCGATTTCGGGATCGGCACGTACCTCCGCGCCCTCCTCCGCGGCCTCGACGCGAGGACCGACCTCGAGCTCACGGTCGTCGCACGGGCGGGCCACGAGGAGCGTGTGGGCGAGCTGGCGCCGAGCGCCCGCGTCATCACGATCTCGGCGCGCGGTTACAGCCTCGCCGAGCACGTCCAGCTCCCGGCCGCCCTGTGGCGCGAGCGCTTCGACCTGGTCCACTTTCCGCACTACGTCGTGCCGCGGCTGCTGCCGCAGCCGGCGGTCGTCACCGTGCACGACCTGATCCAGCTCTTCTACCCCCCGCGCAACCGGGCGCAGCTGTCGAGGTTCTACCTGCGGGTGGTGCTGGGTTCCGCGCTGCGGCGGGCGCGCCGGGTGATCACGGTGTCGCGCTCTTCGCGCCGTGACCTGATCAATCTCTTCGCCGCCGACCCGCAGCGCCTGGTGGTGGTCCCGAACGGCGTCGACCCCGCGCTCGCCGAGCGCCCCTCCAAGGAGACACTGGACGAGCTCAAGGCGCGCTACCAGCTGCGCTCGCCGCTGGTGCTGGTGGTGGCCAACGACAAGCCGCACAAGAACCTCGATCTTGTGCTGCGGGCCTACCACCTCGCGGTGCGCCAGCACCGCATTCCCGGCCAGCTGGTGTTCGTCGGCGGCGCGGACCGTGAAAGCCGGCTGAACGTGCGGGCCGAACGCCTCGGGCTCGGCAACCGGGTGCGGCTGCTGGGGCGGGTCCCGCGGGCCGACCTCAATGCGTTGTACCATGTGGCCGCGGTCCAGCTCCAGGTGTCGCTGTACGAGGGCTTCGGGCTGCCGATTCTCGAGGCGATGTGCGCGGGGGTGCCGGTCGTCACCTCGAACCTGGGCGCGATGCGGGAGCTCGGCGAGGGCGCGGCCCGGCTGGTCAATCCGCTCGAGGTGGACGAGGTGGCGGCCGCCCTCGAAAGGGTCCTGGTGGACGACCCGCTGCGCCGTCGGATGGTGGAGGCGGGGCGCCGGCGCGCCGAGAACCTGAGCTGGAGCAGGACGGTGGAGGAGACGGTGGCGGTGTACCGCCTGGCTCTCGGGGAGGTCTGAGTGCGGGTCGCTTTGGTCCACGACTGGTTGACCGGAATGCGGGGAGGCGAGTGGGTCCTGTACGACATCGCGCGGCTTTTTCCGGAGGCGCCGATCCACACCCTGGTCCACCGCGCCGGCAGCGTCGCGCCGCTCCTCGAGGAGCACCCCATCCAGACCTCGTGGCTGCAGCTTCCGTCGCTGAACGGAAGGAGGTGGCGCTACCTCCTGCCGTTGATGCCGGCGGCCGCCGAGTCGCTGGCCTTCTCCGAGGCCGACCTGGTGATCTCGACCTCCCACTGCGTGGCCAAGGGCGTCATCCCGCCCCCCGGCGCCTTCCACCTCAGCTATGTCCACACGCCGATGCGCTACGTGTGGGACCAGCGCAACCGCTACCTCGACCCGGTGCCGCGGCTGCTGCGGCCGGTGCTCGAGACCCGGTTCGCGCGCCTCAGGCAGTGGGACATGGTGTCCTCGGCGCGGGTCGACCGGCTGGTCGCGAACTCGCGCCTGGTCGCCTGGCGCATCAAGCACTACTGGAACCGGACCGCGGAGGTGATTCCGCCGCCGGTCGCGACCGAGTACTTCACCCCCGGAGAGGGCCGAAGCGACAACCTCCTGACGGTTGCCGCTCTGGTTCCGTACAAGAGGGTGGAGGTGGCGATTGCGGTGGCGAGGAAGCTCGGCCGGACCCTGGAGATCGTCGGCACCGGACCGCGGATGCGCGCCCTACGTCGCCTCGGCGGGCCGGACGTCCGGTTCCTCGGGTGGCTCGACCGCGCTGAGCTTCGGGAGGCCTACCGGCGGGCCGCGGCGCTTCTGGTTCCCAATGTCGAGGACTTCGGGATGGTCTCGGTGGAAGCCCTGAGCTGCGGCACGCCGGTGGTCGGCCTGGCACAGTCCGGCACCGCCGACATCGTGCGGGCGGGGATCGAGGGCGAGCTCGCGAAGGACTCCTCCGTCGACTCGCTGGTGGAGGCGACCGCCGGCGTCGTCGAGCGCCGCTGGGACCGCCAGCAGCTGCGGCAGCGGGCGGACCTGTTCTCCCGCGACCGCTTCCGGACGCGCTTCCGCTTCCTGCTCGACCGCCTCGGCTTCGGTGAGGTGCTGCAGTGATCGAACGCCGGCACCAGATCCAGGTGCTGCTGCAGCTCGCGGGCGACATGCTGGCGAGCGGGCTCGCGGTCGTGGTCGCCTACTGGCTCCGCTTCGTCGTCGAGATCCATCCGGTGACCAAGGGGCTGCCGCCCCTGGGCATGTATCTGATTCTGATTCCGGTCGTCGCGATCCTGTACCCGACGGTCTTCTACTTCCAGGGCCTCTACCACCGCCGGCGGATCCGCTCGCGCTTCGACGAGAGCCTGCGGGTCGTGGTGGCGGTGCTGCTGGCGACCGTGCTGTTGGCCGCGGGTCTGACCTTCTACCGGCCGCCCGACTTCACGTACTCGCGGCTCTTCCTGGTCATCTTCGCCGCCGTCAACGTCGGCCTCGTGGGCCTGACACGCTGGGCGGTGTCGGCCGGGTTGGCGCGGATCCGCCGTCTCGGCGGCAACCTGCAGCGGGTGCTGGTGGTCGGCGCCGGGGAGCTCGGGCGCGAGGTCGTGGAGCGGCTCGAGGCCCACAGCGAGTACGGCTTCGCGATCGTCGGTTTTCTCGACGACGATCCCGGGCGGCAGCAGCGCGACATCCAGGGGGTCCCGGTCCTGGGCACGACCAAGGACCTCGAGCGGGTGGTGACCGAGCAGGGCGTCGACCAGGTCCTGATCGCGCTGCCGCTGGCGGCGCACTACCGCACCGTGCAGCTCGTCCGCCAGGCCGGCGAGCTGCTGGTCGACATCAAGGTGGTGCCCGACGTCCTGCAGTACTAC
>CAZMED010000186.1:0-6120 GCA_964565045.1 uncultured Thermoanaerobaculia bacterium | reverse complement strand
TCGTGCGCACCCTCGGCATGCACCGGGTCTACAACTCGGCCTTCATGAACATGCTCCGCGACGAGCGCAACGCCGAGTACCGGCAGCTGATCCGCTCGACGCTCGAGTTCGACCCGCAGATTCTCAAGCGTTACGTCAACTTCATGTCCAACCCCGACGAGCGTACGGCCGTCGACCAGTTCGGCACCGGCGACAAGTACTTCGGGGTCGCCACGATGCTGGCGACCCTGCCGGGGCTGCCGATGCTCGGCCACGGTCAGATCGAGGGCCTGGCCGAGAAGTACGGGATGGAGTTCACGCGGCCCCGGTGGGACGAGCGCCGCAACGAGGGTCTGGTCGACCGGCACGAGCACCAGATCTTCCCGCTGCTCCGCCGCCGCCGCGCCTTCGCCGAGGTCGACCGCTTCCTACTCTACGACTTCGTGCGCGACGGCGGCGAGGTGGACGAGAACGTCTTCGCCTACTCCAACGAGGCCGACGGCCGGCGCAGCCTGGTCGTCTACCACAACCGCTACGCCGACACCCACGGCACCATCCGGATGTCGACCGGAGTCGTGGAGCGCGGCGGGGACGGGGAGCGCCGGCTGCGGCGCTGGACCCTCGGCGAGGGCCTCCGGTTGGGCAGCGGACCGGACCGCTGGCTCCTGCTGCGCGACGCGGCCTCGGGCCTCGAGTACCTGCGCTCGTGCGACGAGCTGCGCGAGCACGGGCTGCGGCTGGTGCTCGGCGCCTACCGGCTGCACTGCTTCGTCGGACTGCGCGAGGTGGTCGAGGACGCGGAGCACCCGTGGTCGGCCCTGGCGGCGGAGCTCGGAGGCGCCGGGATGCCTTCGCTCGAGGACGCTCTTGCGGTGCGACGGCTGGCGCCGGTCCTCGATCCTCTGCGGCGGCTGCTGGCGCCTCGTGTCCTCGAAGGCCTGGCGTCGCCGATGCGGCGGGCCGAGGCGGCCGCCGAGCTGAGCGAGCTTGCGGCCCAGGAGATCGGCCCTCTGGTCGAGGCGGCCGCGGAGCGGGTCCGGCCGGCCGCCCCCGCGGCGGTGCTCGAGCGCGCGATCCTCACCGACATCGAGGCCGTGGTCGCGCTCGCCCATCTCGTCGACGCCCTCGCGGAGGGGCGGCCGCTCGCCGCCGACCTGGACCTCGGCCCCATGGTCGCGGCCCTCGACGAGCCGCAGCAGTGGGCGGCGCTGCTGGCGTGGGCGGTCGTGTGCCGACTGGGGCGGCTCGAGGGAGACGACCCGTCCGGCGACCGGGCCCGCGAGCGCTTCCGGGAGTGGTTCATCGGACCGCTGGTGGCCGCGGCGGTGGATGCCGTCGGGGCGCCGGAGTCGGCGGGCCGGCGCGCGGCCGCGGCCGTCGAGCTGACGCTTGCCGCCGAACGCTGGCTGACGACCCTCGCCCCCTCCGGCGACGCGCGGCGGGAGCTTGCCGCCGCGCTCTGCTTCGACCCGGTGGGCCGGCGGTTCCTGGATGTCAACCGCCATCAGGACGTGCTGTGGTTCAACCGCGAGGGGTGGACGGAGCTCGCACGCAGCCTGCTGGCCGCCGCCGCGGTGCGGGCCGTGACGGAGGCCTCGGACGACGCGGTCGAAGCCGTGGCCCGGGCCTGCCGCAGCTGCCGGGAGCTCGAGGACGCGGCGGCTGAGGCCGCCTATCGGGTCGGGGACCTCGTGGACGGCCCGCCGCCCGACGAGTCCCCGTGAGCAGCCGCGAGCTCCTGCGCCCACTGCCGCTGGCGCTGATGCTGGTGTTCGCGGCAGTCGCGGTCGTCGACTTCGTGCACACGCTGCGCGAGGAGCCAGCACCGTGGCCGGATGTCCTCGCCGACCGGACCCTGCGCTTCGAACGCTGGGAGCCGGTGCTGGACCTGCGCGCGCGCACCGGGCCGGATTGTGTCGAGCTGCTCCCCGCTGTGGCCTTCGATGCGGCGCACTGGTCGGCGCCCCTGCAGGGCGGGCGCTGGGTGATGGACGGCGGCGCCGGCTTCGAGCTCGGGCTCGCGCGCGGCGGCCACCGGACGATGGTCGTCGAGTGCCGCGGGCCGTCGGGCGGCGACCGCGCGATCCGGGTGGAGGTCGAGGTCAACGGGGCCCGCCGAGGCGCGTTCGAGGTCGGTTCCGAGTGGCGCCGCCACCTCCTCCGGCTGCCGGGGGACGCGGTGCTCGCCGGCCGCAATCAGATCTCGCTGCGCCTTCCCGACCGGCTGTCCGCCGGGCGCTCGCAACGCGGAGTGCTGGTGCGGCGCCTGGGGCTCTTCTTCGACGCGGGAACGGCGGCGGACGCCGTCCAGCGCCGATCCCCGATCGAGGTCGATCTCGAGGCGGAGCGGGTGAGCATCCGGGAGTCGGGGACGCTGTCCGCCGACTTCGCGGTCGACGAGCGGATCGACGCCTTGAAACTGAGCTACCACTTCAGCGCCGATCTCGGACGGGCGGAGCTGACGGTGGCGCGCCCGGAGGGCGGCGGCCCGGGGCGCGACGCCGTGATGCGCCGCAGCCTCGCTGCGAGCGACGGCCGCGAGGGTGGGGTCCGATTCCCGCTCCACGGCCGCCGCGGGGAGTTCCGCTTCGCGGCCGAGGTGGAGCTCGGGCCGCAGCCGGCCGGCTTCGATCTGTCGTCGGTTCGGTTGGTCAGGGAAGGCGTGCCGACCCAGACCGAGGCTCGTCAGCGGTCTCGTCGGGAGGAGTGATGTCCCGCGGCGGCTGGCGGTCGGCGCGGCCGGACCTCAAGCTCGCCGCGATGAAGGTGAGCAGCGCGAGCGCCAGCTCGTCGACGAACGGCAGGGGGTCCGGGACCACGAGATCGACGAGCAGCAGTCCGCCGAGCGCGAGCACCAGCCAGGGGTAGCGCAGGCGCGGCAGCAAGCGCTCGAGGAGGGCGGTCAGGGGCGAGCGGGTCGGCGTCGTCACGTCGCACCGATCATAGGAGATCGTTCTCCGGCCCGCCACTCATTGCTTCGGCCGATAGCTCGAGTAGGCCTCCGCGCGTCCGGACAACCCGCTGAGCTTGATGACCAGGACGTGGCCCTCGGGCGTCGACTGGATCCAGCGCAGGGTCTTGTCGTGAATCCGCCGCCGGTCGTTGCCTTCGAGCTCGATGCCCTGCTTGGCGAAGAACTCCTCGACCAGCCTCTTGGCTTGCGGCGTGAGCTCGGCGACGCCGCGGAAGACCTGCAGCAGCGGCGTCTGGACGCTGTCCTCGAGCACCAGCCGCGCGTTCATGTCGACCTCGGCCACCGGGCCGAGATCGCCGCAGATCACCGCCTGCGAGACGTCGGCGGCCGCCACCGGCGGCTTCATGAGCTCGTTGACGGACCGCTCGGCCACCGCCAGGGAATGGAGGATCGAGCTCACGGCCCCGTCCGCGTCGGGCGGCATCGGGGACCCGTGGTGGGAGGCGAACCAGTCCTGCAGCTGGTCGATGAACTCGGCGAACTTGGCGAGGCGGGTGCCCGACACGGTGCTCGAGACCGGAAGTTTGTCCGGTTGCCGGAGCTTCTCGGGGGCGGTCGTTTCGCGGCCGACCATCTCCGCGAGCAGGGCCGCGAGCGAGGCCGCCGCATTGCGCACCGAGATCGCCGCCGCCTCGGCGTCCGAGGCCAGCATCCAGGCGCGGCGCTCGCCGAGAAACTGGGCCAGGCGCTCCAGGTTCCGGGCGGCCTTCTCGAGCTCGGCAACGGTGATCTGTCCCGGCATGTATCGTCCGCGTTCCGGTTCGGAGGCTCATTCTAACGGATTTTCCGGCAGATGAGGCACGGCGTCCGAACTGTGCGAAGATTGCAGGGGCGAAGACCATGCAGCTGCAGCTCACCGCACCCGACGACATGCACCTCCACCTGCGCGACGGCCGGGCCATGGCGGACGTCCTCGGACACTCGGCGAGGGCCTTCGCCCGGGCCGTGATCATGCCCAACCTGAAGCCCCCGGTGACGACCACGGAGATGGCGCTCGCCTACCGCGGCCGGATCCTCGAGGCCCTTCCGCCGGACGCTGTCTTCGAGCCGCTGATGACCCTGTACCTGACCGACCGGACCTCCCCCGACGAGGTCGCGGCGGCGGCGGTGAGCTCCAAGGTGGTCGGGATCAAGCTGTACCCGGCCGGCGCCACGACCAACTCGGAGGCCGGAGTCACCGATCTCGGCCGCGTGCGCCCGGTGCTCGAGGCGATGGCGGAGCTCGGCCTGCCCCTGCTCGTGCACGGCGAGGTCGTCGACCCGGAGGTCGACATCTTCGACCGCGAGCTGGTCTTCATCGATCGCGTCCTCGAGCCGCTGCTCGATCTCCTGCCGGGGCTCAAGATCGTCTTCGAGCACATCACGACCGAGGACGCGGTGCGGTGGGTGCTGGGCGCGCCGCCGCGGGTCGCCGCCACCATCACGCCCCACCACCTGCTGTACGACCGCAACGCCATCTTCGCCTCCGGCCTCGACCCCCACTTCTACTGCCTGCCGGTCCTCAAGCGCGAGCGCCACCGCGAGGCCCTGCTGTGGGCGGCGACCAGCGGCAGCCCGCGCTTCTTCCTCGGCACCGACAGCGCCCCGCACCCCCGGGGCGCCAAGGAGTGCGCCCACGGCTGCGCCGGCATCTTCTCGGCGCACGCCGCCCTCGAGCTCTACGCCGAGGCCTTCGACCGGGCCGGCGCGCTCGGCTCGCTGCAGGCCTTCGCCGCCCACCACGGGGCCGACTTCTACGGACTGCCGCGCAACCACGCGACCGTGACCCTGGCCCGCGAGTCGTGGAAGGTGCCCGCGGCCTACGCCTTCGGAGACGACGAGGTGGTGCCGCTGCGGGCGGGCGAGACGGTCGGGTGGCGGCTGGCCGGAACGACGAATCCAGGATAGATTGACCGCTTCGGAGTGCGCGGCGCGGAGCCCGAGCGCACCGGCGCCGGCGGCGTCATCCGAGAGCAGGGGAGGAACAGCGCATCATGGCCAACATCAAGACCCACCGCGGCACCATCGGTATTCTCACCGGCGGCGGCGACGTGCCGGGCCTCAACCCGGCGATCCGGGCCGTCACCGTGCGCGCGCTGCGCGAGGGCTTCCGGGTGCTCGGCATCCGCCGCGGCTGGCGCGGCCTGATCGACATCGACCGCGATTCCGGCAACGGCGTCGAGCACGTCATGAACCTCACCGAGGAGGTGGTCAACAAGGTCGGACGCACCGGCGGCACCTTCCTCCACACCTCGCGCACCCGCCCGTCGCACGTGCCGAAAACGGTGGTTCCGGACCACCTCCGCGACCGTTACGCCGACGAGGTCAACGACCTGACGGACGAGGTCCTGACCAATCTCGACCACCTCGGCATCGACACCCTGATCCCGATCGGCGGCGACGACACGCTCTCGTACGGCGCGCACCTGCACCGCAAGGGGGTGTCGGTGATCGCCATCCCCAAGACCATGGACAACGACGTGCCGGGCACCGACTACTGCATCGGCTTCTCGACCTGCGTCACCCGGACCATCGCCATGACCCACGCCCTGCGGACCTCGGCCGGCAGCCACGAGCGCTTCCTGGTGATCGAGGTCTTCGGCCGCTACGCCGGCTTCACGGCACTGCTGCCCACGATGGCGGGCGCCGCCAACCGCTGCGTGATTCCCGAGCACCCCTTCGAGATCGAGCACCTCTGCGAGCTGCTGGCCCAGGACCGCGCCTCGACCCCGTCCAACTACAGCGTCGTCCTGGTCTCCGAGGGCGCCACCTTCACCGGCCAGAGCGAGATGGTCTACGAGGACCAGGAGCAGGACATGTTCGGCCACAAGAAGCTCGGCGGCGTCGGCGACCGGGTGGCGAGGGTGCTCAAGGAGATCTCGCCGCAGTTCAACCGCGGCCGCCGCATCAACGTCATCAACCAGCGCCTCGGCTACCTGGTGCGCTCCGGCGACCCCGATGCGCTCGACTCGGTGGTCCCGATGGCGTTCGGCAACCTCGCCATGGATCTCATCCTGGAAGGTGTCTCCGGGCGCCTCGTCAACGTGCGCAACGGGCGCTACGACAACGTCCCCATCGACGTCGTGACCAGCCGCAAGAAGGTCGTGGACGTCGGCAAGTTCTACAACACCGAGCGCCTGCGCCCCAAGTACACCCGCTTCGAGGGCGCGCCGGTGTTCATCATGACG
>CAZMED010000185.1:0-6173 GCA_964565045.1 uncultured Thermoanaerobaculia bacterium | reverse complement strand
CGGGTGGCATCAAAAAAGCGCGGCCGACGGCCGCGCTTGGAATGCTCCGGTCGCCCAGGCCTACTCGCCGGGCGGGTTCTTGAACTCGTGGATGGCGGCCTTGTTGTTGAGGTTGGCTGCGTAATCGACCTTCTTCGCGTGGTCGTCGCCCACATGGCAGCTGTCGCACGTCGCCTGGCTCGGGATGATCAGACCGTTGGCCATGGCCGCCTCGCGGTCCTTCATGATGCTCATCTTCTTGTAGTCCTCGCCGGGGCCGTGGCAGGCCTCGCACTGGACCCCGGGCAGGTCCGCGCTGGCGTTGGTGGCGTGGCACTTGAGACAGTCATCGGTGTAGGCCGGATCGGTCGAAGCCTTGGCCGCTTCGGTCGCCTTGGCGTGGGTGGTCGCCTCCCACGACGAGAACTGCACCTTGTGGCACATCTTGCACTTGTCGGCCCCCGCGTACTCGTGATCAGCCGCCTGCACGCCGAGCGCAAGCAGCACCACAGCGGCCGCGGCGAACGCAAACCACAGATTCTTGGACTTCATCGAGCTTCCTCCGTTTCTCCGGTCCGCCAGCATGGCGCGCCGGCCTTGCCCGAATCTACCACCGCCTCAAGACTGATTCAAGATCGACACTGCGGTGACAATACGTCCGAAGGCACCGGTGCATTCCCGAGTTCACCCCGGCTGACCCGACAACTGACATTGAAAACTATGAATAGAGACAGCTTACCCTCAGCTGCCCGAACGCCTGCTACCAGCGGCCGGGATCGACGTTGTCGAAGACGAGCAAGCTGGCGAGGTTGGTGCGGCGGTTCATGACCAGCTCTCCGGTCGCCGGGCTGACGGTCAGCGGCAGGTGCTCGAGGTGCGAGCCCGCCGGCAGCCCGAGGTCGAGCACGGATCGCCACTGCCACTGCCAGTCGCCCGGCGCCGCCTCCCAGAGCTCGACGCTCTCGCCGTCGCGGCGCAGCTGCCACAGCATCCCGTCGCTGCTCCACACCAGGCGGGTCGGCTCGTCGCCGATCTTCTGCGGGCTGCCTCCCTCGGCCTCGACGACCCACGCGCCCTGATCGGGGTCGGAGTCCTGGGTCCACACCGAGTAGGCGATGAAGCGGCCGTCCGGGCTCCAGGAGGGGTAGTCGCCGCCGCCGGACGTGACCCGCCGGGGCTCGCCGCCCGAGGCAGACACCACCCAGACGGTGATCGGCGATCCCGCCGCGAAGGCGATCGAGCGGCCGTCCGGCGACCAGCTCGGATACTCGGAGGGCTCGACGCCGACCGCCAGGGTCACCGCCTCCCCCCCCTGCCGCGACACAACCCGCAGGTCGGTGCCGCTGTCGGCGACCCGGGCCAGGTAGGCGATGCGGTCGCCGTCCGGCGCGATCGAGGGGCAGGAGGCGTCCTCGGCTGGATCGGTGACGGCGACCTCGAGCCCCGACGGCTCCCGCACGAACAGCATCGCACTGCCGGCCACGTAGCGACGGTAGACCACGACGCCCTCGCGGTCGACGCTGCCCCAGCCGCTGTCGGCGACCCCGCACAGCAGACAGCTCCAGCCCCCGCCTTCGGGGTCGACCGCGATCAGGTCGTTGGTGGAAACGCGCCGCACCGCCGCCAGGCGGTCCCCGCCCGGCGCGAAGGCCGGATACCACAGCCTGTCGAGGCGGGGCACCAACCCGGCCGCGCCGTCGCGTGTGATCCGCACCAGCCGACCATCGATCGAGCCCACCAGCGAGCGCTTCGAGGACGCCCAGGACGCGCCGTAGACCTGGTTTCCGACCGGCACCCAGGCCCGCGGCTCGCCGTCGAGGGTGTCCGCGACCAACACGCTGTTGGGGATGCCCGACGGCCCGGCGAGCAGCGCGAATCCTCCGCCGGGGCGGGGTTCGGCCCGCAGCCAGGGGCCATCGGCATCGCGCATCCTCGTCGTCTCGCGGGTGTGCAGGGAGTAGCGGTAGATGCCGAAGCCCCCCGCGCCCTCTTCGCGCACGAAGAGAAAGCTCTCGGCGTCGAGCCAGCTGCCGCCGCCCGCATTGGCGAGCTCGGCCGTGGCGGGCCCGCCCACGACCGGGAACACCCGCAGCGAGAGCTCGCCCGCGACAACCACCTCGACCAGCAGGGCCTTGCCGTCCGGCGAGACGCGCGGGCCGCTCAGAACCTCGGGCGGCACGGCGGCCAGCAGCGGCCTCGTGCGGCCGCTGTCCGCGTCGACGACGAGGATCTCGCTGCTGCCGGCCTGGTTTCTGGCGACCACGATCTCGGAGCCGTCGGGTTTCCACGACGGGTCGATGAGGCCGCCGAAGGTCTCGGTGAGGACCCGCGCGTCCCAGCGGCCCGGGTCGGGCCGCAGTGGTTCGGTGCTGTGGCGGCCGGACAGGAAGCCGAGCGCGAGCCCGACGGCGACCGTGGCCGCCGCAACGGCCCCTCCGTGCAGCAGCGTCCGCCGGCGGCGGGCCACCACCGCCTGCAGCTTGCCCGAGCTCATGGCGACGGTCGGCACCTCCACCAGGCTCACTTCGTCCGTCCCCTGGAAGATCGCCAGGTCGCGGGCGAGGTCGGCGCAGGTCCGGTAGCGCTTCGACGGCTCCTTGGCGAGGCAGCGCTCCACCACCGCCGCCAGCTCGGGCGGGGTCTCCGGAGCCACGTCCTGGAGCTTCGGATAGTGCGCCCGGACCACGTCCTGGAGGACCTTCATGGGGGTCGGGCCGTCGAAGGCCCGCCGCCCGGCCAGGGCCTCGTACAGCACCGCCCCGCAGGAGAAGACGTCCGAGGCCGCCGTCACCCCCTGGCCGAGCGCCTGCTCGGGGGCCATGTAGGGGCAGGAGCCGAGGACCATCCCGGGCGAGGTCAGGCTCTCGACCGGGGTCTCGCCCTCGCGGTGGACGAGACGGGCGAGGCCGAAGTCGAGGACCGTCACGTGGCCGCCGTCGCCGACCATGATGTTGGAGGGCTTGAGGTCGCGGTGGATGACCCCGACCTTGTGCGCCGCCGCCAGGGCCAGGGCCACCTGCTCGACGATGCGCGCCGCCAGGCGCGGCGGCAGCGCGCCGTCGGTCAGCATCTCGTTCAGCGACAGGCCGCGGATCAGCTCCATCACCAGGAACGGCAGCTCCTCGCCGACCCCCGGATCGGCGGTGCCGACGTCGAAGATCGCGACCACGTTCGGGTGCTGCAGGCGCGCCATCGCCCTCGCCTCGCGCTCGAAGCGGGCCTCGGCGGACTCTTCGGTCACCAGGATCCGCGGCAGAAGCTTGAGCGCGACCTCGCGGTCGAGGCGCTCGTCCCAGGCGGCCCACACCGTCCCCATGCCGCCGCGCGCGAGCCGGCGCTGGAGGCGGAACCTCCGAACCTTCATGCCGGGTTGAAGCTCTTTGACCTGCATCTCTCCCGCAGACGTCCCAGACCCATGATACGACGACGCCGGGCCCCGTCAGGAAACGCGCTCGACCACCAGCAGGGTCAGGTCGTCGGCCAGGGGCACGCGCCCCGTGTGCGCCGCCACCGCCTCGAGCAGCGTGCTGACGATCGCATCGCCGTCGTGCCCGGTACAGCCCGCGAGCAGCCCGGCGAGCCGCTCGTAACCGAAGGGCTCTCCGTCCTCGGACACCGCCTCGACGAGCCCGTCCGAGTAGAGCAGCAGCCGGCTGCCGGCGCCGAAGTCGCTCTCCAGCGTGGCCGCAGCGCACAGGGGGCTGCCCATCGGCGCCGATCCACTCATCAACTCCCTCGGTCCGGAGCGGCGGTCGATGACGAACGGCGGCGGATGGCCGGCGTTGACCAGCCGCAACCGCTCCGCCTCGAGGTCGATCTCCACGACCATCAAGGTGACGATGCTGCGCGTCCGACCGTGCTCCGTCAGCAGGCGGTTGACCCGCTCGATGAGCTCGGCCCCCGAGTAGCCCTCCTGAACCATCGCCGCGACCGAGGACTTGAGGCCCGCCATCAGGAGCCCGGTCGACAGGCCGTGGCCGGCGACGTCGCCGATCGCCACCACCAGACGGTCGCCGGAGACCGGGAAGACGTCGAAGTAGTCGCCGCCGACCTCGGTCGCCGGCCGGAAGGTGGCGCGCACCACCAGGGGGCCGAGCACCAGGTGTCTGGCCGGCAGCAGGCTCTCCTGGATCTCGCGCGCCAGCTCGAGCTCGCGCGCCAGCCGCTCTTTCTCCGCCACGTCGGCCAGCATCGACTGCACCGAGCCCGTCATGTGGTTGAAGGACCTCGCCAGATCGCCGAGCTGGTCGCGCCGCTTGACCGGTACCCGGTGGTCGAGGTTGCCGCGCTCCACCTCGCGCGCCCCGACCGAGAGGCGCCGCACCGAACGGGTGATCGAGAGGATCATGGTCGCCGCGACCGCCGCGGTGATGCCGTAGATGACGACGAAGAACGCGGCCAGCACGGCCAGCGGCGTGAGGATGTTCGAGCCCAGCTCGTAGCGGGACATCGTGAAGTCGCGCCACACCTCGCGCGGCGAGGTCCGCAGCAGGGCGAGCATGCTGGCGCCGTCGATCGGCTCGCCGGTGCTCAGGTCAACCACCTCCGGGCTCACCCGAAACCAGATCACGGACGGCTTCGAGAGCAGGTCTCCCCCGTTGCCGCTCCACGGCGGCCACAGCTCGTCACCGGTGAAGGTGCGGCCGTCCATGGTGAACGTCACGTCGCCGCCGAGTTCGAGGTTGGCGGCGGCCTCGCCGCTGCCCGCGCTCTCGGCGCCGTTCGACGCCAGCAGCGCGACGTCGAACCACCAGGCCTCGCTGATCGCCCGCGCCGTCTCGCTGTCGAGCGGCACCAGCGCCACGACCCGATGCTGCGGGCCGCCGGCCGCGGCCACCAGGGCGAAGACCCTGCCCTGGTGGACCGCCAGCAGCTCGCGCTGGCCGCCGGTCACCCAGTCGACGGCGGGCAGCCCCGCTCCGTCGCCAAGGTGAATCGTCCGCTCTTTGAAGCCGACCTGCCAGACGACCCGCGTCAGCGGCTCCGGGTTGCGGGCCGCCAGCTCCTCGAGCAGCGCGAGCGCGGCGTCCGGTCCCGCCGCCTTCTCCCTCGCGGCCACCGCCTCCGCCTCCCAGGCCAGCTGCCACTGCACCCGCCGCAGCTCGGAGCCGAAGCGCACCGAGGTGTACTGGCCCATCAGGATCCACAGCCCCACCGCCGCGAATGCGGTCGCGAAGACGAAGGGCGTCACCCCGATCAGGAGGTACGAGATCGCCAGCCGCACGCCGACCCGGTACGTCATCCACCGCCACAGCCGCCACAGCAGCAGCCCCAGGCCGGCCGCGACCCACAGCAGCGCCAGGAGCGACAGCACCCCGGCCGCGGCCGACTCGCTGTCGTACGCCACCGCCGCCGCAGCGCCACCGACGAGCAGTGCGCCGGCGAACAGCCAACGGCGCCGGTTCCTGGTCACGGCCCGCCACCCTCCGCGTCGGCCTCCACCGAGGGGAAGAGCCAGGGCTCGCTCGCCGGCGGCGCGCCGTCGGGCTCGTGGCAGCGGCGGCAGCGGGCCTCGTACGAGCCGGCCGCACCGACCACCACCAGCTCGTCGGAGGCGATCAGCCGCTGCGTATAGGCGGCCGGTGCGCCGCAGCTGGTGCAGATGGCGTTGATCTTGTGCACCCGCTCGGCGATCGCGAGCAGGGTCGGCATCGGGCCGAAGGGCACGCCGCGGTAGTCCATGTCGAGCCCGGCGACGATGACCCGCTTGCCGAGGTTCGCGAGGTGGCCGCACACGCCAGGCAGGCCGTCGTCGAAGAACTGCGCCTCGTCGATGCCCACCACCTCGGTGCGCGGGTCGAGCCGCGGCATGACCTCATCCGAGCGCTCCACGAGCTCGCAGGGGACGCGCATCTGGGAGTGCGAGACCACGTCGCCTTCCGAGTAACGGTTGTCGAGGCGCGGCTTGAAGACCTGCACCCGCTGGCGGGCGATCACCGCGCGCCGCAGGAGGCGGATGAGCTCCTCCGATTTGCCCGAGAACATGGGCCCCGCAATGACCTCGATAAAGCCCGCCCCCGGCCGCGTCGGATTCATCGCTCCAGACACCTCCGAAGGCGGAATCTTAGCAGGTCGGATCCGCCCCAATCGTTTTGAGTTTTGAGTGTTGAGTTTTGAGTTCCCGCCCACCCGCCCGGGCGCAGGGAGCAGGGCCGCCCGACTGCCCGGATATGAGATGCGCCCCTCTGCCCCTC